>DTYI01000094.1 GCA_012961935.1 Thiotrichales bacterium
AAAAAAGGGACTTGCGCATTAGCGACGTTATTAAAAAGAAGTACTGTCTTAAAAATGCGCAACACAGATACCAATAGATTTTCTTATAGGAAAATTAACCGGCTACGAAATCTTGTTTATGGCTGAGTCTTTTTTCAACCATGCGGCGGATGGCGCAAGCTTATCCGCCCTACGCGAGCTAGTATTCAACCCCCAGACCAAGAGCACCAATTCCTAAAGGTTGTTCCGCCAAACAATTATGAACCACCTGAAAATTCTCCCCCATTTTCTCTGGATAATTGCAGTAGTTAACACCTGAGTAAATTATGGCCGAAATATCTGAGTATCGTTTATCGAGAAATACGTCTGTCGAAACTTTCGCCTTGTTTTTCTTTTCAATAGCATCTCTATGTGTATGTCCTTCATACACTAGCTCTCCTGCCTCATTCCAAACACCATAGGGCGATCCTATAGGGAAAACTGCTTTTAAGATTAGTGGAGTTATCCCTTTACCAACTGGGGCAGGCGCAGCTTGAACGCCCATACGCGCACCATTTATTGCCAACACGAATGAATCGTCACTACCAACTATTTTATCTTCTTTGTACTTCAGAAGTTTTTTATGTTTTCCCTCTATCGCATTTCTTATGCGTAAAATAATTTTCTCTTCTGGGAACTTGTGCACACCCGTATCAGGAACCAACTCAGGAACAGCATCAACCCCTTCACCCAGACCAGGAGCGACTGCCTCCACCCATACTTTTTTATCATTCAAAGAAAAGTAAAATTCAGGATCTTTAAACAAATCAGCGTTAAGGCCATAGCCTTTCTCTAAAAGGGTCACTCCTAAGTACATTTCCCAGAACCGTTCCTGGAAATGATTGCAGGCATCGGAAAGGAAATGTGTGTCAGCTAGATTTTGATACTTTCCCCATAAAGACTCAATAAACACCTTATGTTCTTTTGCACGCAGATCGTCACGGACATATTCATACCCAGAGCAACAAACAACTGTTTCCTGAAAAAATTTACTTTCCAATATCAACCAACCTCTTATACATCCCCTCCTCCAACCCAGCAACCTCCCTCAATTTATCCGCAATATCACCAAACCCCTGATCACCCCGTTGCTTATTCATCCGCGCTGCCAACAACGCAAACTCACGCCATTCATCGCCGATGGCCATGGCTGCATGCGCTTCTTCATTTAATTCCTCATTGCCCAGAATCTCGCCGGCTTCCTGTAAAAATGCGGCGAACATATAGCGGAATCCTGCGCCGCCTGTTCCAATTTCTTCCTGCATCCTGACAATTTGTCCCAGGAATAAACGCGCATAACGTGGATCTTCATTTTTTAATTTTTTAATTTTGTTAGCCACTCTGTGCATGCCTCGGACGCCACTGATCGGCAGCGGATTTTTTCGGCTATTCATTTTTGCTGTAAATCGGATTGCTTTTGGAATCAGATATTCATAATCGATTTTTTCCGGAATTGAATCGAGATAATACATCATGCCTTTTGGCGCGAGCGCGCCTTTTGCAAATCGGGCTTTTTGCAGATCTTTTTCCCTGACCTCAACCACATGCGAGAACACCGGGTCACTGATCTGATAGGTGTCGCCCTCACGGCCATAAATTAATAAATTATGCGCGTTAAAATGGAAACGCATATCGGGTGGGAAATAGGGTAGAAAAAAAACGGAGGTTTGCAGGCCGACCACTTCTCCCTGATCCAGTTTTTCATTCAGGCGACGCAGTCCATCTTTCGGGTTGCGGAATTTCTCAAAATTTATTGTTAAGCCATCAACTCTGCGTGAAAATATTTTTATGATCATCCTGGGCGGCATGCGATATGAAATCAGCGGCAGGCTGTTTATTTTTATCATCGGAAGATAGGCGTAGGCCAGTCCGCTGGCCAGCCCGAAAACCATCGGTTCGGAAATATCCAGCTGGTGATGACGTAATAACGCAGAGGTGACGCCGGTTTCACAATGCGCGGCATGACTGTGGTCGAAAGGTTTATTCATGTTTTTCAGGTAATTCCTTTAATACGTCCACTGTAAGATCCAGCACTTCTGCATAACGGTTTAATTTTTTTGCGCTGAGTTTTGCAAAACGACGTGGGTCAAAATGCCGCCTGACTTGCCACTGAAACTGACCTGTCGCCTGCGCCAGCATCGGCAAATCCATCCGCTGTTTGTACATGTGAAATTCGAGTGGAGAAGTTTTCCCTGCCTGCGCACGCACGAGCGCGTCTTCGGCATGGCGTTGCAATTCTTCAAGCGCCTGATCCAGCACGATATCTTCAACGTCCCAGCCGCTGGTTTCGGTCGCGCCTACTTTCCCGCTTTCATCCAGCGCATAGATTGTTTTTGTCTCGCCCGCCAGCGCATGACTTTTATCCTGCGGGACTTCGTTTTTTTTCATACCACTGTCAACATCATGTAGGCGCTGGAGAAACGGCCACTTTCCGGGACGAAACAAAGTAGTTTTTCGCCAGACTTTAATTTGCCTGATTTGACTAACTCATCAACCATAATAAAAATCGAAGCAGCGCCCGTGTTGCCTTTTTCCTGTAAATTGGTAAACCACTTTTCCTGTGGAATTTCAAAACTCATATTGATGAGCGCATCTTTGACTTTGTCGTAAAAATACATGGAGGAAATATGCGGCAGAAAATAATCAATCTGGTCTGTTGTCAGCCCGGTTTTTTCGATTACTTTTTTCAGCGTTTTTGTGACCGCATAAGGGACGATATTTTCATTCAACAGGCGCACGTCCTGCTTGATGCTGAAAACTGAATTTTCGATCAGTCCATGCGCATCAAAAAGTTTCCAGCCTTTTAAACTTCCATCTGCTTCTTTTTCTGCGCCGGCATACATGCAGGTTTCCAGTTCATTGGCCCAGGAAATCATTTCAATCCACTCGACTTTTAAAACAGGCTGGACAGATCGCCGCACTGGTTCGGACTCCAGCAAAAAAGCGCCCGCACCGTCTGACAGCATCCAGCGCAGGAAATCTTTTTCAAAAGCGATTTCAGGTTTTTTCTCCAGCATCTCCACTTTATGTGCGCACTCGGCTGCAAAATGCCGCGCATGCAATAATGTCGAAACAACTTCTGAACCCGCTGCGATGGCAGAATCATGCTCACCGCTTTTTACAGATAACCAGGCGTACTTCAATGCATTCATGCCGCTCAGGCAAATGCCGGCAGTGGTCACCACTTCACAAGGTAATGTATTGAGTTCACCATGCACCATGACGGCATGCCCTGGTGAATTCTGATCTGGCGTTGTCGTGCCGCAAACCAGGCAGGACACATCTTCCACTTTACCTGTATTCATTAATTCGCGGATGGCCTGCGCGGTAAGCTGCGCGTTATTAAAAACAGGCTCACCTGTATGTGGATCAATCACGTAGTAACGCTGGCGGATACCATTACTTTTAAGCACAATTTTTTTTGACCGTGATGGTCGGTCTGCGACCTTCCCTAAAACAGATTCTATCTGGTCGTTTTCAACTGGCTGGTTGGGCAGGCATACTCCGGTTTGAGTGATGTAGGCATCCATTAGTGACACTTAAATTGATTCATTCTTTCGTCGCCTGATCCTGATGGCTGTTCAAAGTATTGTTTCATCGCTTCCTGTTTCTGCCTGGAAAATTTAGCCAGTATCCGTTTCAGCAACATGTTGACAGGTACGACCGTGACAATCATCAATACCAGAAATACAATATAAATCACCAGCACTGGTTTGCGGCGAGCGTCTCCCGGCTGACCTGCTTTGCGTATTAATTTACCCCATATCCTGAAACTGCGATAGCCAATTTTTTCTGACTTGATCAGGCTGGTATCTGCTGTCACTACTTTCAACCCGGATAATATGGGCTCATTATTTTTCTCGCAGTCATTGTTGATTCCTTCCAGCAACGCCAGCCCGAATCGGCAAGCCTTTTGTATCTCCTCATCGGCAATACCCGCAGGAGGAAATTTCCAGAAAGCATCTTTTTTTCCAGTAAACAACCAATGCGGCGTGGTTATAAATGACGCCAGGGACGAGCCCTGATCCGTTAAAACAATATTATCCAGCAAGCGCACGTTCATATCAGCCAGCATTTTTTTGACTGTCTCCTGTGCCATTGCCCACATATCCCGGCAAGCTATCACCGTCACAACGGGTTTGTTTTCGAGCAGTTGCTTGCCTGCCTTACTTTTCAAAAATGCGGTGATAGGTAATGAAGGCGATAAAAACCAAACCTGATACGCAAAAATCACCAGGTCAAAATCTTCATCGACAGAAACAGTTAGTGGTTTCAGTTCAGGCGGGTCGAGATAAACTGATTCTGGAAAAACATCTAGAAATTCAAAAAACTTCCAGGGATAAGGATAAGGCTTGACCGGCTCCAGTGTTTCGATCACGACTTCAACATCCTTGCTTTCCTGAAGCGGGCGGCAAATTGACGCCACCACATCAGAGAGCTGACCTGTTTGCGAATATTGAATCACTAGTATTTTTTTCATGCTGATTTTTTCAGGCAGGCGTAAAAAAAGCCATCCATATTATTTTCACCCGGGAAAATCTGGCGACCAGGTGAAACTGGTCTGCCCCATTCCGCATTGATCATTATTTCCTGCGCATCATCCATTTCCTGTAAAAATAATTCAACCTGATTGCGGTTTTCCTCCGGCAGGATAGAACAAGTCGCGTAAAGCAGCAGGCCACCCGGTTTCAGCGTTTGCCACAACTCGTATAAAAGCCTTTTTTGTTGCGCCTGAAGCTGAGCAATATCATCCGGCCGGCGATGCAATTTAATATCGGGATGACGACGGATCACGCCTGTTGCCGAACAGGGCGCATCCAGCAAAATGCGGTCAAACCCCTGACCGTCCCACCAACTGTTAAGGTCGCCCGCATCCGCGATTTTCAGATCGACCTGATAGCGACCCCGTAACAAATTCTCTTTCAATCTGTCGATACGCTGCGGGTCTTTTTCGATGGCCACCAGATCAATCTTGCCGCTGACCTCATCCAGCAGATGCAGGGTCTTCCCGCCCGGCGCTGCACAGGCATCCAGTACGCGCTGCCCGGGTTGCAAGTCCAGCAGCAGAGCCGCCAACTGCGCCGCCGCATCCTGCACGCTGACCCGCCCTGTCTCGAAACCCGGCAAGCTGGTAACATCAACTGCCTGATCCAGCACCAGCGCAGTTTCCACCTGCGCATGTGGTTTAGCATGCAATCCTGCATCGGCAAGCTGCTGGCGATATTCATCACGACTGACCTGTGAACGATTGACCCGCAGTGTCATCGGTGCCGGGGAGGATGAAGCCAGCGCAATTTGTCGCCAGTCCTCTGGCCAGGCATCCTGTAGCCGCACAAGCAGCCAACTGGGCAAACAATAATGCGCCGACAAATCAGCTTCACTGGCCCGAAGCAGTGCTTCGCGTTCGCGGATGAAACGTCGCAGGCAGGCATTCACCAGTCCGGCCGCCCAGGCTCGCTGTTTTCTGACCAGACTGACTGTTTCACTCACCACGGCATGCTCCGGCGTTTGCCCATCCAGCAATTCAAACAGACCCACCTGTAATAAGGTGGTAATAATGGCATCTCTGGATTTCAGTGGCTTGCGTAACAATTTGCCGGATAAAAATTGCAGTCGTTCGTATTGACGCAAGACGCCGTAACTCAGCGCCTGAATGGTCGCCCGGTTTTCTTTTTCCTGCTTTTCCAGCTCGGCGGGCAGCGCACGAGCCAGGGATTCACCAGCAATGACGCGCTGGACGACTGTGGCTGCTGCCAGCCGGGGCTTCACGTTAAGCACATACCCATCAGGGATCGGCCATTAAGAAAATCAGCGGCAGCCAGCGGCTTCCCACCGGGCAATTGCAACGTTCGCAGCCAGACTGTACCGTTGCCAGCCTGCACCAGAACACCTTTCTGTTTGTCCTCTTCCAAAACAGTTCCTGGTTTATTATTTTCGGCTGACGTACCCAGACGCGCTTCCCAAACGCGCAGTACCGAGCCATCAACACTCGTTTGCGCAACCGGCCAGGGGTTAAACGCCTGGATTTTGCGAACAATTGACGCGGCATCCTGCTGCCAGTCGATCACTGCTTCAGCTTTAGTGAGTTTCTCTGCATAGTTAGCCTGTGTATCGTCCTGTACTTCTGGCTGTAACTGGCCGCTTTCAATCTGATCCAACACGGTCAGCAACGCCTCGCCTCCCAGCACCGACAAGCGATCGTGCAGGCTGGCCGCTGTGTCTTCTTCTGTAATGGTTGTGCTGCTTTTGAGCAACATGTCGCCCGTGTCCAGCCCCTCCGCCATCTGCATAATGGTCACGCCTGTTTCCTTGTCGCCGGCGGCAATCGCTCTCTGGATCGGTGCGGCGCCACGCCAGCGTGGAAGTAACGAAGCGTGAATATTGATACAGCCATAACGAGGCGCATCGAGCACAGCTTTCGGCAAAATCAAACCATAGGCTGCAACGACCATCAGGTCAGCCTGTAGCGACTGTAATTGCGCCTGTGCTGTTTCGTCTCTGAGTGTGACTGGCTGATAAACATTGACGCCCGCAGCTTCAGCTACCTGTTTGACGGGGCTGGCACGCAGCTTTTTACCCCGTCCGGCACGGCGGTCTGGTTGGGTATAAACCGCAACGACCTCATGGGGTGAGTCCAACAAAGCCTGTAAAGCAGGCACAGCAAAATCCGGTGTTCCTGCGTAGATGATTTTCATGAATTGTTGTCCTAAACAGCTATATGATTTTTATCAGGTTGTGGCAATTCACCCTTGCGTTCCATTTTTTCCAGCTTCTTGCGAATCCGGTTGCGTTTTAGCGGCGACAGGTAATCTACAAACAACTTACCATTCAGATGGTCAATTTCATGCTGAATACAAACCGCCAGCAAACCATCAGTCGTCAAGCTTTGTTGTTCGCCTTCCTGATCCAGATATTCAACCGTCACTGTGTCAGCGCGTTGCACCATTTCATATTGCCCTGGAACTGACAGACAACCTTCTTCCATCTCTTCTTCGCCGGTCTTATCAACAATCTCAGGGTTTATGAGACAAACCGGCTGATTCTTCTCCTCGGACACATCAATCACAATGACTCTTTGGTGAATATTAACCTGGGTCGCGGCCAAACCAATGCCGGGTGCGGCATACATGGTCTCAAACATATCAGTGATTAGTTGACGAATGGCGTCATCTACCTGCACGACTGGCCTGGCTTGAGTACGCAAACGGGGGTCAGGGAAGTGTAAAATATCCAGTATTGTCATAAATTAAGTTTAAGTTCTCGTGAAGTACCGCAAGTTTTTTTGCTAAGATTGCCGTCATACTACACGAATACGAACAAAACCTGCGGTAATACATTAAATATGGATTTACCAGCCTTGCGGATATAATGGGGAAAATACCTTGACCACAAAACTGACCGACAAACACTATTATCTGTCATCCTCACTGTTGATTCTAGCCTCTTTATTGGCCGGTTGTGCGACCAGCCAGAAGTCTGAGGCACCTGAACCCAGTTATACATCAGCGCCGGAAGCTACTGAACAAAGTAGCGCAGCGTCACCTGTCGATACGGGCAGTCCTCAGCCTGTTGTCGAATTACGTAGTGACGCCCCTGATACCTATGTCGTGAAAAAAGGCGATACATTATGGGATATCTCCGCCACTTTCCTTAAAAAACCCTGGTACTGGCCGGAAATATGGCATGTGAATCCGCAGGTGCGTAATCCTCATCTCATCTACCCCGGCGATGTACTTAGTATCTATTATGTAGATGGCAAACCCATGCTGGGCATCAATCGCGGTGATTACCGCCTCTCACCTGGCATTCGTGTAGAAAACCTGGATGACGAAGCCAAGCGTTTCCCGATTCAGGCCTTACGCCACTTCCTGCTGCGCCCACAGGTCGTCAGCGAAGAAGAGCTCAAACAGGCTGCACATATCGTAGGCTCGCAGGAACGAAAGTTAATTTATGGCACAGGCGATAAAGTTTATGCGCGTGGTCTTGATGATACGAGCCTGGGAATGCGATACAGCATTTTCCGTCCAGGCCGCCCACTCTATAACCCGGACAATCAAAAAGAAGTGCTCGGCTACGAAGCGATCTACGCCAGCGACGCAGAGGTCATTCGCGGCGGCAACCCTAGTACGGTAATGCTTCACGAAAGTGTACGTGAAGTTCTGCGAGGCGACCGGGCATTACCGCTTGAGGCCAACCCTGCTGATACTGAATTTTATCCGCATGAACCACCAGCTGGTACAAGAGGGCAAATTATCTCTCTATTTGATGCGCTCAGTGGCTCAGCAAACTACCAGGTCGTCGTCACCAACCTCGGCAACCGAGATGGAATTGAACCAGGTCATATCCTTGCTATAAACCAGCCTGGACGTGTGATCAAAGACATTTATCACACAAAAAACGAGACACCAGACGTCACGCTCCCTGAAGAACAATCCGGTTTGATGATGGTATTTCGCAGTTTTGAAAAAGTCAGCTACGCACTGATCATGGAAGCCCAACGCCCTGTTCGCAAAGGCGACTTTGCAGTCAGCCCGTAAATTTATAAACTGGCCAGGATGGCAAAAAGCTGGCTACAACTTTCTCGCCTGCATGGACTTGGGCCAGCAGGTATTCTCAAGCTGCTGGCTTTCTTTGGAGAACCCAAAAAGGCGCTCCAGGCATCCCGTCAGGACTGGCTTAAAGCCGGCCTGAACAATAAACAAGCTCGCGCGATAGAACAAGATCTCCCTGATGTCTCTGCTGATCTCGAATGGCTGTCCGAAACAGGGAGCCATTTACTCACATTACATGACCCCAACTATCCCCCGCTGCTAAAAGGCACTTCTTCTCCACCACCGATACTCTACGTCAAAGGCGACCCCGAACTCCTCAAACACCCCCAGCTAGCAATGGTTGGCAGCCGCAACCCAACTCGCAGTGGCGCCGATACCGCACAATCTTTTGCCCGCCATTTTGCTCAGGCAGGACTCGCGATTACCAGTGGTATGGCGCTGGGCATTGACGCCGCCAGCCACAAAGGCGCGCTGGATGTAGATGGCCTGACAATCGCTGTAGCCGGCACAGGCCTGGATCGGGTTTATCCCGCTCGGCATCGCGCACTGGCTAAAGAAATCGCAGACAAGGGTGCGCTGGTATCAGAATTTCCCATCGGCACACACCCACAGGCAGAAAATTTCCCCCGTCGCAACCGTATCATCAGTGGCCTAAGCTTGGGTACGCTGGTGGTTGAGGCGGCTCAGAAGAGTGGTTCATTGATCTCAGCGCGATATGCAAACGAGCAGGGACGCGAAGTATTTGCCATCCCCGGCTCCATCCATAATCCACTGGCACGCGGTTGCCACCAACTCATCAAAGAGGGTGCTAAGCTGGTCGAAACGGCTGAGGATGTACTCGAAGAGCTTGCTCCTTTATTGTCTTCTGTATTAAATTCCACCACAGTGAGATCAGCAGAGACACCTGAAAACAGGCCGGTTATGGATAAAGAACAGCGTGATCTGCTGGATGCAATTGATTATGAGCCCACGGCAATTGATATCATAATTCAACGCAGTGGATTGACCGCGGAGTCAGTTTCCTCCATGCTGCTTATTATGGAATTGAATAACTTTATTGCCTCCGAACCTGGCGGCTACTATTTGCGACTACAGGGCGACCAATGAAAGAAAATGTACTGGATGTGCTGATGTATTTGTTTGAGCACTACATTGATGAAGATCAGATTGCTGGCCCGAACCGCGCTGATCTGGAATCCCGGTTAGTCGAAGCCGGCTTTGGTGATAGCGAAGTCAGCAAGGCCTTTGACTGGCTGGAAAGCCTCGCCACGCTGGAAGCAAAACCTTTAAGCGGGAAAATCCAGCAGCAGTCCCAACGAATTTATAGCGAAGAAGAATCAGCCCGGCTGGGTGCTGAGGGCATTGGGTTTTTACTATTTCTTGAGCAAAATGGCGTACTTGCATCTGAAGCGCGTGAACAAGTACTGGAACATGCCCTGGCACTGGATCTTGATCAGGTGGATCTCGACCAGCTTAAATGGGTCGTTCTGATGGTGCTCTTTAATCAGAAAGATCAGGCAGCCAACCTCGCCTGGCTGGAAGACCTGGTTTATGATGAAGGGCCAGTGCAACTACACTAAGAGACCTTTACACGATTTATTTACGAGTAAAAATGGCTAAAATTCTCCTGCTTTTCGTTAGAAAACTTGTCAATAGCTTGCTATTAACTGCGTTTCCTGCCTCAATCAGGAAAATTTTATCTCATTTTTCTTTCGCAAATAAACCGTGCAAAGGTCTCTAATAATTCAAAACCCCGACACTAATCGATGAGTAAAAATCTGGTCATCGTGGAATCCCCTGCCAAAGGGAACACGATCAAAAAATACCTTGGCAAAGATTTTGATGTGCTGGCTTCTTATGGTCACGTTCGCGATCTGATACCCAAAACGGGTGCAGTCGATACGGAGCATGACTTCGCCATGAAGTACCAGGTGATCGAACGAAACGAAAAGCATGTAAACAAAATCGCCAAAGCGCTGAAAAAAGCGGACACACTCTATCTTGCAACGGATCCCGACCGCGAAGGCGAAGCCATCTCCTGGCATTTATACGAGCTGCTTAAAGAGCGCGGATTACTGGAAAACAAGCGCGTTGAGCGCGTGGTTTTCCATGAAATCACAAAGGGTGCCGTCCAGGATGCAATTGACAACCCACGATCACTTTCTCACGACCTGGTTGATGCGCAGCAGGCGAGACGCGCACTGGATTATCTAGTCGGGTTCAACCTCTCACCATTGCTGTGGAAAAAGATTCGCCGGGGCCTCTCGGCTGGCCGGGTACAAAGCCCCGCATTGCGGATGATTGTCGAGCGCGAAGAAGAAATTGAAAAATTTATCCGCGAGGAATACTGGACGATTGAAGCGGATTTGACCAAAGATTCACAATCTTTTTCGGCCAAATTGCGCACATACAACAACAACAAGGTCGAACAGTTCACCATCACCAATGAGGAACAGGCGACTGCGGCCACCGACACGATTAAAGCGGCTGCAAATGGCAAGTTACTGGTCAGCAAGGTTGAGAAGAAGCAACGTAAACGTAATCCAGCCGCACCGTTCACCACCTCGACATTGCAACAGGAAGCCGCGCGCAAACTGGGTTTTTCCACACGCAACACCATGCGGTTCGCACAACAACTTTATGAAGGAATCGATCTCGGCTCTGGCCCGGTTGGCCTGATTACTTATATGCGGACTGACTCAGTTACCCTGGCTAACGAAGCCATTACTGAGTTGCGTGAATTAATCACCCAACGTTACGGCGCAGACAATCTGCCGGATCAGCCCAGAGTTTATAAAACCAAATCCAAAAACGCTCAGGAAGCGCACGAAGCTATTCGCCCAACCTCAGCGTTACAGGCACCGGATCAGATTAAGGCGCATCTCAGCAGCGAACAATTCAAGCTTTATGAATTAATCTGGAAGCGTACTGTTGCCTGCCAGATGATTCATGCCACCATGGACACCGTGTCCGCCGATCTGGCTGCTGGAGACGCGCACAGTTTTCGCGCCACTGGCTCATCAATTCGCCACCCGGGATTTATGGCTGTCTATCTTGAAGGCACGGACGACCGTAAAAAACCTTCAGACAAGGATGAACGGATCTTACCCGAACTAAACGAAGGCGACATGATTACGCTGGATGCCATCCGGCCTGAACAGCATTTCACCGAGCCACCACCACGCTACAGCGAAGCCAGCCTGGTCAAAACACTGGAAGAGTACGGCATCGGTCGACCATCTACTTACGCCAGTATTATCTCCACCCTGTTAAACCGCGAATATGTCGAACTGGAAAACCGCCGTTTCCACCCGACCGATGTCGGCAAGATTGTAAATCACTTCCTCACCAAGCATTTCGCCAACTATGTTGATTACGATTTCACTGCGAGACTAGAAGACGAACTGGATGAAA
>DTYI01000095.1 GCA_012961935.1 Thiotrichales bacterium
AAATACAGGGAGCACGACCTCACACCCTGCTCCCGGGCAACAAGGTGACATCAGAGCTTCTTGAAAATGTTGCCTGGAATGCTTCCTGCATGGATAAAGAAGGGAAGGCCATTTTCAGCGGCCCTCATGACTGGAAAAATCCACGGCTTTTCGAACCTGAAGAATATATTTTTGGATGTGATTTCCATCCTGTCACTAAAAAACTGCTGGTCTGGACGCCAGCATTTGATCTGCGGCTCTGGAACTCTGACACGAAAGAAATTCTATTTGAGAAGCAGGTTGATGATCACCTGTCAGGCGCAGCAATTTCGTTTTCCGGAGATAAAATTCTTGCCTGGTTCAACGCAGGAGAATCCACTGGAAACATGTTAAGAATATATGAAATTCCAAATACTCAGCCAGAAAAGGAATGGCATCAACCGAATCCTGTCGTTGGAGCAACGACAAACCGGGCACAGGACAAAGTACTTGTCTGGGATGAATCAGGTGGTTTGATGTTAAGGGATCTTTACTCTGGCGGAGACATTTTCCCCTCACTGAAACACGACGGTGTGGAACAAGCGATATTCAGTCCCGATGAGAAATATATCCTCTCCTGGGACAACTATGTTCTACGTGTATGGGATGCGGAGAATGGGCGCGCCTTGACGCCCAAACTGAAGCATAAAAAAGGATCCATCGAGGACGTAGCTCTTGACATGAATAAACGTCAGATTCTAGTCAGGCTTGATCTGGGCAAGCCGGAAGAACGTGGAATGCGCATCTGGAATTTTCCAGGCAGTCCGGTACAGAACCGTAAGAATCCGATACTTCATCAGGAGATAATTACCGGCACCCGTCTGGATCTGGAAACTGGTGAACTGTACCCATTAAACAATGAAGAGTGGGAGCTGATGAAGCAGCGACTCGATTCGACTGATAATTGAGCCTGACTACTCTAAAACAGATACAGCAGAATTCGACCACGCTGAAACCCAGTCGCCCTCAGTGTGCCAGACCCTGACTTTGAGTTTATGCGGCCCCACAGAAGGCTGGTTCTCCAGATTGCGGCCATCCCACTCCAGCTGCTCCTCGATTCCAAACCAACGGTTTGCGGTGATGCCGCCATCGAGATTATGCTGATTGACCAGGTCATGCCGCTCACCGTCATGTTCGTCATTATCTAACAGCTTCATAAAATCCACGGACGTATTTTCAAAGTTTGAATGCGCATAGAAACGGTAAGCAGCCGTTTGACCCAGTGAGCTTTGTATTTTGTCAGCGGCAAAAGCTACCTTGTCAATCGCAACCGACCCCACTGCCCTGGGCC
Organism: Thiotrichales bacterium; assembly: GCA_012961935.1. Taxonomy (GTDB): domain Bacteria; phylum Pseudomonadota; class Gammaproteobacteria; order CAZUMV01; family CAZUMV01; genus UWMA-0217. The sequence continues at coordinate 1,310 of DTYI01000095.1, forward strand.
CTGCGCCCAGTCCCAGCAATTCAAAACCGGCTAGCGACCGATTACTGTTTTTCCCTGTCGTTGCTGTGATTGCAATCTTGGCAGGAACTGGTTCGTTCCCAAGCATAGGCGGAAGTGGCAGAACAATGTGACGATGTCCGGTTCCACCACTATCGAGACGATAACGAAATGTGTCAGACGTTTTTGTCCTGACCATCAATTCAACATAACCTGGCTGCTGCTGTTCAAAATCAATCACCAGTGGCCACCCGCCTTTCACAAAGCCAATCATCATGAACGCGCTCATGTTGTACAAATGCGAAAATGCGGGGCCATTTTCTTTTAACTGATTTTCAAATTCATGTTCTCCCTGATCAGGCTCATCGGTTTGAGGTTCTTTTGACATCGCATTATGTATGGCGGCAATCGCTATTGCGCCGATGACGCCGATGGCAATAGCTTTAGAGATATTGCTGCCGTTTTTCTTTTTTCCTCCATCATTTGGAGGCTCGTATTTTGTACCAGGATATTGAAAATTATTATCCTGTCCATTGAAGCCGTTTTGTTCATACTGCACCAGCAAATCAGCCTTCACGGCTGGTTTAGTCGAGCCAGTGCCCTCGACATGGGCTCTATAACTATAATCCTGAAATACAAGCTGATATAAAGGGATATCCTGCGCTAAGGCGGCATTAAGAAATACCAGAATTAAACCAACCAACTTACCTAGTTGAAGCATACGCTTTTTCATGCTGCTGGCTCCGACAAACATTCATCGCCATGTAACACCGAGCTGTCAAGCCTGAGCGGAATAGAATACTAACTCAACTTCCACTGCTGATCATCTGGCTCTTTGCATGCAGTGCCTTCGACCTTCTCAGGTTTGCCATTGACGATCGCCTCCTGTACGAATGTCCTGCATTGATAGCCTTCGGAATTGGTGTACATCTCACCCGGTGTAAAACCATATGTATTTTCAGACTTCTGGTTTATCCAGGTTGTCGTCTCACCTGGTTTCGAGTACTCAAGACTTTCAGCCACTTTTTTCTTGTCATTGTCATCCATGTGCTTGCCAATTGCATAACCGACCAAACCACCAAGAGCAGCGCCTGCAATAATGCGGCCTGCTTTATGATTATCACCAGTTTTAGAGCCCAGAAAACCACCTAGCAAAGCACCAATTGCTGTACCGGCACCCGCTTTGGATGAGTCCGTTGCGCAACCCGGAAGAAAAACAATCCACGACAGAATTATCGGGATGCATAACAACTTTTTTGATCCTTCCATAACCATGCCCTCATCAAATAAAAGCAGACATTCCATTTTCCATACAAACATTCAAAGCATATCGTAGACCTTTGCTCTCCTATGTAAAAAGCATAGGTAATCTAGCGGGGTTTGCAATGTAAATACTTCACAAATAATAGTGAATGATTACCGGGGAGATATTGATTAAACAATCGTTTTGCACAGATTTGACGGCATTATTTCGATAATGGCTCTGCCATCATTTCAATCCAGTAAGGCTCAGCCTCACAGGAACAGCAGTCACACCAGACGGGCACATCGTCATGCATACTTAAACTTTTTTTCTTATTCCCAGTCTCTGCTTGCCCTGTCGAGACTTCTGCATTCTCATTGTTATCCGGTACATCAAGATTTAATCTGGATTCAGCCACAAACTCATACCTCATTGAAATGGCCACTATTTTTCAAACAATTTCTGTTATCAAGCATAGTAGAAATTGCAAAAAACTGCTGTATTCTATAGATTGCCATGAGCATGACATTGACCAGGACCTTCATCTCGAAAGCATGAATACAATGACAACCAAACCTGACGAAAACCCAGGCCCGCATGAACGGCACTTACTACGCAAAGCCAACAACCTCTTGTTTGGTGAACAACAGTTTAAGTTAACCGATGAGTTATTAAAAAAGGCTCAACAAAAAGATCGTAACTTTATCCTGGAATATCAAAAAGAATTTCATGATGTGCTTGAAGAAACAGTTGCTTTAAACCCGAACGAAGAAAGCGATGTGATTCTGAAGTTGAAAGAACGGCTGGATAAATTATACGAAATATCTGCGGCGATTAACAACAAACAGGACGAATTAAAACCAGCCATTAAAAAACTTTTACAAATAATTATGGCGGCTGTTCGAAAAGGTGCCGGCAATGACGCGCAGGCACAAGACGAACTCAACCAGGAAGACATGGCACGAGAAGCACATTTTCAATTACTGGAATCCTCATTGGTAGCCGACTTGTTAAATCCGCAATCCCCCATTGACAGCAAAGAGCTGGCACCGACACTTTTATCGATTGATAAAAACGATCTCTTATTAGCTGTACAAATTTTTGATGGAACACAATTACTACTACTGGCAGATGATGCAGAAAAGTTGATTGAGGAATTAAATCTGCCAAAGGAAAACAAACTCAGGGCAGAAGAAAACCTGGTGATTATAAAAAATCACATTGCCTACTTAAATCAACATCAAAATGAATAAAGCCTGTTTTAATCTCAACTCAACTTGAGAGACGCCATGAGATCTTCTACCATTTTTTTCATATCTGAAGCTTTGGGTTGCAACTTTCCGTAAACGCGCAGACCATAGATATTATTAATTAATAATTTAGCCTGAATGGCAGGGTCTTTCTCTGGATCAAGCTCGCCACTGGCAGCCGCCTCAATCAACACCTTTTTGATGGCTCGCTCAAGTTGCCGGAACATTTTTGCAATTCGGCTTCTCAACTCTTCATCATCAGCAGGGGTTTCAAGTAAAGCGTTAACCAGCATGCAGCCGTGTGAGTCTTTATGACAACTATCACCCACGATATACATAAACAATTCGCGCACTCGTTGCAGCGGTGAGCCATCTCCTTCAAGCACTGCTTTAAGGCTTTCTATAGATTCTTCAAAATAAGTATCAATCGCTGTAAGAAAAAGTGATCGTTTGCTCCCGAAGGCGGCGTAAAGACTGCCAGGCTGTAAGCCAGTGGCATCACTGATGTTTTTCATGGAAGTGGCTTCGTAACCGCGCTCCCAGAATAACTTCACGATATCATCGATCACCTTTTGTTGATCAAACTCAATCGGTCTACCCATCAATTATTTCTCCTACTTAAATCTATTTTAATATTTTATTGAATAATCGTTCAATAATCAATATACTCTTGTTTATAGTTATTGAACGTTCGATCAATAACTGCTTTTACCCTTAACAACATCGTTTCATAATGAAGGAGTTAATGATGGAAAATTTTAAAGATAAAGTTGTTCTGGTCACAGGTGGCGCAACAGGCATTGGACTGGCAACTGCAAAACGTTTCGCCGAAGAAGGTGCCAAAGTTGTCATAGCAAGCCGTAATGAAAGCACAGGGCAAGACGCCGTCAAGGCTATTAAAGATTCAGGCGGTGAGGCGATATTCATCCAAACAGATGTCACTCAGGAGGACCAGGTAGAAGCCCTGATCCAGAAGACAGTTTCAGCCTATGGAAGGCTGGATGCTGCTTTTAATAACTCCGGCACTGAAGGTAAAGTTGCGTATTTGGGCGACGACAACCTGGAAAACTATTCACATATTTTTGATGTCAACGTCAAAGGTGTCTGGCTTTGCCTGAAACATGAACTCAAACATATGCAACAGCACGGTGGCGGTTCAATCGTCAACACCACCTCAATTGCAGGTTTGATTGGCTTCCCGGGACTGGGGCTGTATTCAGCCTCCAAACATGCGGTACTGGGGCTTACCAAATCAGCAGCCCTGGAAAATGCTTCCTTCGGTATCCGTGTGAACGCAGTCAGTCCCGCCGTCATCGAAACGGATATGGCTGATCGGTTTTTATCTGCCCAGCCAGGCAAACGGGAAGAAACTGTTGCCGGAGTAACAGCAATGCACCCGATTGGGCGTTTTGGAAAACCAGAAGAAGTTGCATCAGCTGTTACCTGGTTATGCTCAGACGACGCCTCGTATGTTCTGGGTCAAAGCCTCACAGTCGATGGTGGGTTTACGGCGATCTAAGCATTTTGCATTTATCCGCTACGGTGGATAAATGCCTAACCGCAAATGCTGCAATGTTCTAACTGATACTAATACTAAATCCATGCTTATTTAAAACTAATTAATGAAACCCCTGAATAATTCAGAGTTTACTAATCTTAGTCATCTGTCCAGGCATTAATCATATATTTCTTGTCATTTCTCGACAGGATCCACATTTGATACAGGCAGGTAAACAGCATAAAAGTTGAAGCCAGTGAATAACCGATACCACCTATGATTGTTAGCCAGGCGGCAGCTGGATACCATTTCGTCAACCACCAGGAAAAAACATCAATTATCAGAAAGGCGAATGGTAATGCAATGGATAATTCTTTTAACCATTTTGGCACGCCAACAGCCAGGCTAAATATAAGACCAACAAAGAAGAAAATAAATGAAATACCGAACAGGTGAATGTGCGAAACCCGGGTCAGAGAATCGACCGTGATGCCTCTGTCGGTTTTCGCGACTTCATGTAATTCTTCGTAGCTATTAAACGAAGGAAGTCCTGGTATTACACCATGGCAAATGCTGCAATACTGTTGCACTTCGCCCTGGATTTTACTTTCGTATTGTTCTTTACTTGCACCATCACGTGCCCAATGGATTAGATCTGCTCGCACTTTCTCCGGTGCCTTATCCTTCATGGAGCCATTCAGTTTTGATTCCAGTTTGCTGTTTCCACGATTTCCGTAATAGCTGTAAACCACATCATCAAGTGACAGTCCAAACTTACCATCGGCCTTTCCCGATGTGCGCCATGTCTTTCTTGCGTCCGGCTCGTGCATGCCGCTCAGACCGGTGGCGGAACTGGGCCGCTTCAACATGGGCTCCACGGTGATCGTCCTGTTCGGCCCGGAACGGGTGGAATGGGACAAAC
>DTYI01000096.1 GCA_012961935.1 Thiotrichales bacterium
CTGATGCTGGCCACACTGGCTCACGTTGTTGGCTGGCCGCTGCCGCGTGGTGGCTCCCAATCTATCGCCGACGGCCACGCAATTTGAAACCTATGGTTCGGTCACTGCATCCAACCGTTCCTTGCAATGGCGCGATAAAGTGATTGAACCGATGTTTGAATCACTGCCGGATCACACCATCATGTATAAGCTGGCGAAAAAACTCGGTTTCGACAAGGAGATGTTCAAACATATCAAGGTCAATGGCGAAGAACCTCTGGTCGAAGACATTACCCGTGAATTTAACCGTGGTATGTGGACGATTGGCTACACCGGCCAAAGCCCTGAACGGTTGAAGAAACACCAGAAAAACTGGGGTACTTTCGATTACACCAGTCTCAAGGCTGAGGGCGGGGTCTGCGATGGTGATTTTTACGGCATGCCATGGCCCAGCTGGGGCACGCCAGAAATGAATCATCCTGGTACGCCGAATTTATATGACACGAGTATACCCGTTGCCGAAGGTGGCCTGACCTTCCGTGCGCGTTTCGGCGTGGAGCGAAATGGGGTCAACCTGCTGGCCGAAGATTCCTACGGAAAAGGTTCTGAGATCAAGGATGGCTACCCTGAATTTAACCATGAAATGCTGAAAAAACTCGGTTGGTGGGACGACCTGACCGCAGAAGAGAAACAGGCGGCCGAGGGCAAAAATTGGAAGACCGACTTATCGGGTGGTATCCAACGGGTCGCTATCAAGCATGGCTGCTCACCGTTTGGAAATGCCAAAGCACGTGCTATGGTCTGGACCTTCCCGGATCCGGTGCCGATTCATCGTGAGCCGTTGTATACCTCACGTCGTGATCTGGTTGAGAAATACCCGACCTATGAAGACCGTAAATCCTTCTGGCGTCTGCCGACGCGTTACGCCTCGATTCAGGCCAAGGACTACTCTAAGGATTACCCGATCATTCTGACATCCGGCAGGCTGGTTGAGTATGAGGGTGGTGGTGATGAAACACGATCCAATCCCTGGCTGGCAGAATTGCAGCAGGATATGTTTATCGAAATGCACCCGCACGACGCCAATAATGCAGGTGTAAAAGATGGCGATGATGTTTGGGTTGAGGGCGCAGTTGGCGCGAAAATAAAGGTCAAGGCGCAAGTCACACGTCGCGTTGCAGCCGGTGTCGCATTCATGCCGTTCCATTTCGGCGGACATTTTGAAGGCAAGAACCTACACGATAAATACCCGGAAGGCACGGCGCCTTATGTGCTTGGCGAGGCCTGTAACACGGCCATGAGTTACGGTTACGATTCAGTGACACAGATGCAGGAAACAAAAGCAAGTCTGTGCCGCATCAGTAAAGCTTAGGAGGAATGAGAAATGGCTAGTATGAAGTTTTATTGCGATGCGGAACGCTGCATCGAGTGCAACGGCTGTGTCACCGCCTGTAAAAATGAGAACGAAGTCCCCTGGGGGGTCAACCGCCGCCGAGTCGTGACAATTAAAGATGGAGATGTAGGCGAGCGCTCGTTGTCAGTTGCCTGCATGCATTGCTCCGATGCACCCTGTGCTGCGGTTTGTCCGGTTGACTGTTTTTATACCACCGATGATGGTGTCGTGCTGCACGATAAAGATATCTGTATCGGTTGTGGTTATTGCTTTTATGCTTGTCCATTTGGCGCACCACAATTTCCTGAGAGTGGTGCCTTTGCCTCGCGTGGCAAAATGGATAAATGTACTTTCTGTGCAGGTGGGCCTGAAGTGTCCGGCAGCAGTGATGAATATGCGAAATATGGCGCAAATCGTCTGGCCGAAGGCAAGTTACCACTGTGTGCAGAAATGTGCGCCACCAAGGCTTTACTCGCTGGCGACGCCGATGTCATCGCGGATATTTATCGCAAGCGCGTAGTGAATCGTGCGATGAGTTCGATGTCGGGCGGCGGGAGTATTCGACAGGTCAGGAACCGCGGCTTCAGTGTTTCGAGAGGAGTGCAAGGAAGCGCCAGCGCAGATGAATAATTACACATAAAGGTCACTATATGTTGCGGTCTGACAACCAGCGAAAAAATATTTTCCGCACAATGATTTATGTACTGTTTTCTGTGGTACTGCTGTGGGTTTTAGGTTCTGCCAATAATGGTTACGCTGAATCTTCATCAGAAAGTTTGCAGGTTATTCCCGTACCGAATCCAGCAGCTGATTTATGGCGCGCTGTTCGCCAACGAGAAGGTAGCATACAAGCAACATCAACACAGGTGAGGAGTGTAGATTCCGGCGTGTTGATTACGGAAACAGGTGAAAAATTTCGCACAGTACGCCGCGCAAGAATTATTCCTTATTTGCCTTATTTACTTGCTGTATCAGCGGGTCTGATCCTGCTGTTTTATTTTATTCGTGGGCAGATCAAAATTGCAGATGGTCATGCAGGTGAATATGTGGTGAGGTTCAAAAATATTGAACGCATGGTGCACTGGTTTGTCGCGAGTCTGTTTATATTTCTTGCGCTTACCGGGCTGATATTGCTGTTCGGCCGGTTTGTTATTATACCGGTGTTTGGCAAAGAAGCATTCAGTTTGATAGCCAGTGCCTGCAAGGAAAGTCATAATCTGGTTGGACCACTTTTTCTCGTTGGTGTCGTCCTTTTGTTTTTCCTGTTTGTCAGCAGAAATATCCTGGCAAAAGGTGATCTTAGATGGTTGTTAAAAGGCGGAGGTTTTGGGCGGCAACATGTCAAAGCAGGTTTTTTTAATATGGGTGAGAAAATCTGGTTCTGGCTTGTGATTACTTTAGGACTGACGGTTTCAATTTCAGGCTTGATTCTGGACTTTCCTGTATTTGAGCAAAGCCGCTGGCTGATGCAACTCTCCTTAATTGTTCACGGTATTGCGGCCGTTATTTTTATTTCAATTTCCTTCGGACACATTTATCTGGGTACCATTGGTACGGAAGGTACCTTGCGTGGTATGACATCCGGTAAAGTCGATGTTAACTGGGCAAAAACGCATCATGATTTGTGGTATGAAAAACTCAGTGAGTCTGAAAAAACGATTGACGAAGATGAGCCTGTTTTAGAAAAACCGGACGGGGAGTCTGCTACAATTCATACATGAATTTTACAAACTGATGTAAAGGATTAAATTGCTTCTGGAGTTTGTCGAAGGTCCGCTCTGGTATGTCGCATTAACCATTTTCGTGGTAGGTGTGATCTGGCGGATTTTTTCGATCGTCCACATCAGTATAAAAAAAGACCTGGCGCCAGCTAAAGGTTCGGCTGTGAAGGGCGCAGTGATCGCAAACGTCAGGCGGTTTTTCCCCCGCAAAGAAATACTCTCAAAAGGTAGATTCCAGATTATTGCCGGTTATCTTTTTCATGTTGGCCTGTTTCTGCTTTTGTTTTTTGCCGCGCCGCACATTTTATTTATTGAAGAAAAATTACTGGGCATTTCCTGGCCGGCTATGCCGCACTGGGCGTTTATCGTTTCAGCCGAAATGGCGATTGCCGGGTTGATTATGCTATTTATCTGGCGTTTGATTCATCCTGTTTTAAAACAGATTTCCACGAAGGATGACTATCTGGGTTCAGTGCTGGTATTTATCGTGATGCTGACAGGCTGTCTCGCACTAGGTGAGTCATTTGCAGGCCTTAGAGCGTTCCATATGCTGACGGTTGAATTGCTGATGATTTATTTTCCTTTCAGTCGGTTGATGCACGCGTTTACTTTTATTATCAGCCGAGGTTATACCGGCGCTGCGTTGGCGCGGCGAGGGGTGGGAGTCTAAGATGAGCAAGCAACTTGAAATAGCGGTGAACGAATTTTCAAAGCATATCGACGCACGTATTGCGTCATACTTTTCAAGTTGTGTGAATTGTGGCATGTGTGCTGACGCCTGCCTTTTTTATCAGGAAACAGGTGACCCGCGTTACACGCCGATTTATAAGCTGGAACCCATGCGCAAAATCTGGAAAAAGGAATATACATTCTGGGGAAAGTTCAGCGCAAAAATGGGCTGGAGTAAACCGCTGACCGAAAAAGATTTAGCCGACTGGCAAAGCCTGGTTTATGACAGCTGCACATTATGTAAACGCTGCACAATGGTTTGCCCTGTTGGTAACGATATTGCCTATATGATACGTAAGGAAAGGGAAGGCATGTCAGCAGCAGGATATGCGCCTGATGGTTTGAAAGATGCACTTGAGCGTTCAGTAAAAATCGGTAGCCCCATGGGTGTCACCTTCAAGGCCCTGAAGGCGCAGATTGGTTACGCCGAGGAAGAAACCGGGATTAAAATTAATATTGATAAAGTAGGTGCTGATTATCTCAGTGTACTTTCATCCATGGAGGTGATGGGTTTTGCCGAAGTGATCGGTAGTATGGCGAAAATATTTAAACAAGCAGGCGTTTCATGGACATTTAGCAGCGAGTGTTTTGAAGCGACCAATACAGGTGTGCAGATTGGTAGTTCGAAAGATGCAGCCGAACTGGCAGGTCGAATTGTTACCGCGGCGGAAAAATTAAAAGTTAAATATGTGATCAGTCCTGAATGTGGTCATGCTTACACCGCACTGCGTTGGGATGCGCCAAATTTGCTGGGAAGAACATTGCCATTTAAGGTTGTGCACATTGTGGAGTTACTGGACCAGCTCAGAAAAGACGGCCTGTTAAAAACGGAAGGGATGGATTTGACACCAATGTCATTTCATGACCCCTGTAGTCTGGTGAGAAAGGGCGGTGTAATTAAAGAGCCAAGAAGTTTATTAAAAATGGTGGCGCGAGATGTAAGGGAAATGCGCGACCATGGAGAGATGAACTGGTGTTGCGGTGGTGGTGGCGGCGTCAGCGCGATTGATGAGGCAGCACATCTGCGTTATAAGTCTTTCCGGATCAAGAAAAAACAGCTCGAGGAAACAGGTGCGAAGAAGCTGGTCACCGCCTGTGCAAATTGTCGTATTACCATCATGGACGGGCTGGAGGATTATGAAATGGATGATATTGAAGTGGTTGGCATCACCGAGCTGGTTGCTGAACACCTGATTGAGTAACCCGGATGTTGGTCAAAGTCTGACCGCCTGTCTGCCCAGTCTATAATTATTTTGTAGGGAATGTTATTTTTGGAACATGGAGCTCTATCTTGTTAATAAAATCCTGATAGGTTTTAGGTGGCTGTTTGTCGGCCTGACGTTTATGGAGTAGGTTGGACTGGGCAGCAGGAATTCAAATGTGAAAAAATCTCTAGTAGAACAAGCAGAAATTATCGAAGAAACTATTTACAGCTTCGGTGAGGAAATCGCCAATAGTATTACGCATGGCATTGGTGCGCTTTTAAGTATCGCTGCCTTAACCATGCTGGTAATCCTGGCCGTGACGCAGGATGATCCCGTAAGAATTGTCAGTGCAGTCGTTTATGGAAGCAGTTTAATTTTATTGTTTTTATTTTCTACCATTTATCACAGTCTCCCCGGTTCACGCATCAAAAAAATATTTCAACTGCTGGATCATTGCGCAATTTATTTGCTAATTGCCGGTACTTACACGCCTGTTCTCTTAATTAGTTTGAAGGGTGCCTGGGGTTACAGTCTGATGGTAGCCATCTGGAGTCTCGCCCTGTTTGGCATTTTCTTTAAAGTATTTTTCGGCGAAGAACGTTTTCCAAAACTATCCCTGTTTACATATATCAGCATGGGCTGGCTGATTATAATTGCCAGTACAGAAATGATTTCAGCTATCCCACCCGGGGGATTAATTTTACTGGCTGCGGGTGGTGTAGTGTATACCGCAGGCGTCGCAATTTATGTTCGGGATGATTTGCCCTACAATCATGCAGTCTGGCATTTGTTTGTACTGGGCGGTAGTGCCTGCCATTTTTTTGCCGTTTATAAATACGTGTTGCCACCGGTACAGGTGTAACGCAGTATCCCCATTTTATGATGATACCCATTAGTGCATCCTGGGTTCGGGATCGCGCAGCACCAGTTCAGGTATTGAAAATGGCGCCAGCCGTTCGATAAAGTCCACCAGAGAAAGCGCAGGAGAGCCGCGAAAGAAACGCGTCATTGGCCGGTCAACCCAGATACGGTCGGAATAGAGATAGATCTCGTGAGGCCGGTCTCCTGTACCATCTTTATCAAAATCATAGCCCGCATACTTATCCCAGTAATTTCCCAGCCAGTCGTTGTCCCGCACCGTCATGGGTGCGCTGCCCAGTACATCAACAAAATTATTTTCAAAAGTATTATTGTGGATAACGTGTCCACCTTTCTCGCCGTAAAAAAACATCGCAACATCATTAAATGCCAGGAAATTATTCTTTGCATACAGAATATTTTCCGGATGAATCGGTGCGTTGGCTCTTAACCCGACAGCGCAATGTGCGATCTGGTTGCCTTCAATTTTCACCTGCGAACTTTCTTTAAAAGCAAGGCCGGAGCCGGTCAATTTTCTCATGTGATAAATGCGGTTGTTCTTTATCTGCAGGTTGTCTGAGTAAAGTACGGTAATCCCAGTCGCATTATTGTGAATCATGTTGCCGGATATTTCATTCTCCGGAGAGAAAATAAACTCCATGCCGATACGGCTGTCGAAAATTCTATTACCGGTTATTTCGTTGTCTGAGGAGTTGGTGATCACCAAATCCCGAACTTTGGAAAAAACATTATTTGTAATTTCGTTGTTATAACTGTACCAGAGACGCAACCCTTCGCCACGCAAACTAATATCATAGTCTTTGGAACTGACGTGATTATTTTTTATCAGATTACTGTCTGCCTGACGTAAATGAATACCAAACAGGGAAGCTTCAATGACATTATTTTCAATAACGGTATTGTTTGCCTCGATCAACAGCGCGGCATCGATGCGATCATGAGAGTCGCCAGAGTTAACAATACGCATACCCCGAATTTCAACGCCGTCGGCTTCCACCGTCACTACGGTTTTGTGGCCTTCGCCATCAATGGTCACTTTGCCGTTACCATCGAGCGTCATTTTCCGTTTAATGATAACCGGGCCGGAGTAAGTTCCCGGCGGAGGTCTCAGTACTCCTCCGGTGGGCGTGAGTTCGACGAAAAGCTGTAAGGGAGGTGAAGCATAAGCAGATAGAGGGGGGAACGGGATGCAAAGCAGTATCAGCAATCGCCAATTATTCAGAACATTATTTCTGGAGGCCCGCATTTCCTCTGCAAATAAATTTACGGTAAATCGCTGCGACGAAACTTGAAATACCCCAGCAGAGCAAACACGGTGCCGAGTACGACCGGATAAACCAGCGCCCAGGTAATGTAACCAGTCGTGCCGAAATGGTCGAGAATAACGTAAGCCGAGGGTCCTAATAACACCAGCTGTGGGTCGAACAACATCATTGCCGCAGTACGGAAAACCTGTAGCGGATTAATTAACGCAATCGCGATGGTGGTTTCTGCGGGCATCCCTTCTTTAATTAAAACGCCTAATAAAATCAGGTCAAGGAAAAGTAGCAGGCCCAGCCAGACGATAAACGCCGCGCCCTGCGCCACATCAGCAGAGCGTGCGAGTGTTGACAAAAACATACCTATCCCTAAAAAACACCAGGCTAATGAAATCAGGAATCCGGTATAAAAAATAACCTGCGACCAGGGTACTTCGATCTGCCTGAACAATGCCCAAAAAACGGCTGCAAGCATGGCGAGAAAAACCGGCAGAAATACCACTGCAAAGCGGCCAAGAAATTTTCCCCAATACCAGGCAGAAAGGCTAACCGGCAAAGACAGCATATATTCAAAAACACCAGCTTCCCGGTCACCGGCGACCGAACGCACGGTCGTGATCAAAACAAACAGCGGCAGGATCGCCATGGTGATTTGTAAATAGGTGACCAGTAACCGCGACAGGCCGGTGAATCCCATGATTCTGGATTCGGTCAGGCCTGTTATAAATAACGCGACGATCACGCCACCAAATACCAGCGTATACACCAGGAACCAGCGTGCACGAAGTGATTCGGTGATATCAGCCCATGCGGTCAGCAGTAAATGCTTCATGAAAAACCTGTTGTCTTGATAAAGTAAGGCATCATTGCATGGATTCATTCATTTTGTGTTTATGCATGCCGTGTCGTTTGTCGCTTTTCTCAACTTCATAAATATGCGCCTTCGCCTGTTCATAATTTAGCGCGCCCTCGACCGGTGTCGGTTGCGCACCCAGGCCGTAATCCATTGGCGTTTTCTTGCCTTTGACGTAAGCCGCTTTTTTTGCGTCGATCCAGTCACCGTTGCGAAAATCCGTTACCCAGACCTCAGTACGCGGATCATCTTTCCACGGTTGTTCATCCAGCCAGATGACAGCACAGCCGACATCGTCAAATTTATACAGCCTGGTTTTTTTGCCGGCCGATCCGCCTCGTATCTGGGCAGAATAATAATGATCGCTTACCGCCATTTTGCAACGCTCGCAAATTTCCCGATCCCAACGTACCTCGCCAGATCCGGTTTCCGGCTCTCTGGAGCAACCGGAAACTGAAATCTGGAAAAGGATGAAAAGCAATAGTGTGAGAATTTTTGCCATTTTTATTTCACCATGTTGTTGGTTAACTTTTTTCTTCAAGATGAATACCCTTGAGTACGCCTGCATAACGGGTTAGCACGCCCAGAAAGCGCAGACGATCTGGTCCGGCTATTTGTCCTGACCAAACGGCGCCATTGTCTGAGTCTTTGAAACCCCATTCTCGAACGGTGCTTGCGAATGCTGAATCCGGCCGGGTCAGGGTGATTTTGCTATCCAGCAGACTGGACATGCCCACCTGGTCTGCGACATGGTCATCCAGCACAACTTTGCCCAGATCCAGCTCAATCACGCGATTGACCAGCGCCGCAACTTCATCGAGTCGGTGACTGGAAATCAGCATTGCCACCTGATCCTGTCGTTCCGCCAGCAGGCCAAATAATGTATGCCTTGCTTCAGGGTCCAGGTTTGCTGCCGGTTCATCGAGAACCAGCACATCGCATTCGCGCCCCAGTGCAATCGCAATCAATAACTTTTGTTTCTGGCCGCCGCTGAGTTTGTTGAAGGGTTGTCGCCTGATTGCCTTGTCATCCAGCCCAAGCTGTCCTGCAATTTCATGCATGTTTGCCGGATCACTGCCACAGACCGCTGCGGCAAAACGTATTAACTGGCCGACTGGCATCCTGACCGGCGGCGGTAGCTGAGGCACAAAGCCAATCCGCTTTAAAACTTCACTACGGTTTTTGCGGGGTGAAAGCCCATCCACAGTCACCTTGCCGTCATGTAAATATTCACCCAGCAGGCAGCGTATCAGTGTCGTTTTCCCAGCGCCATTTGAACCAACCAATGCAACGCGTTCACCCGTGTTAATTTGCAGATTAACGTTTTCAAGAACTTTATTGCGCCGAAATGTTTTAGCAATATTTTCAAAAATTATCATGGTAATTTGCAGCCGTGCTACAGCACTTTGCTTAACCCCTTAAATTTATATTTAAGCGACCCGGTTGGGCAGATATCAATACATAAACCACAGCGGGTGCAGTCAGCGCCGATGTCCATATCCACTTCTGGTGAACGGCCCTTGATGGTGACATCCAGAACATGCGGCACTAAACAAACTTTCCGGCATTCACCCTCGTGGTGGCAGTCAATGACGTTATAGGCAACACGCAGGGGTGAAACAGTTCCAACAATGCCGTAGGTCACTCCGATGGGGCAAACATAACGGCACCATGCACGGCGTGAGACGAACACTTCAAACAGCAGTAAAACCCCAACCCAGACCAGCGCGATGCCTGGCCCGTAAATCAGGGCGCGACTTAGAATGCCTGTTGGGGAGATTGTTTCAAAAACCGTGTAGCCGGTGATGAGAGCCAACAGCGCGAATATCACATAAAAAACAGACCGCACGCCACGATGAAACGTGCGGTTTTTAATCAGCTTTTTATTGACCAGCCATAAATGGATGGTTTCGGCCAGTTCGGCCAGCAAGTGATAGGGGCAGACCCAGGAACAGAAAGTGCGTCCGCCCAGAAGTAGCCACATGATCAGTACCGTGGTGGTACCGATAATTAAATTCAGTACGATATGTTTGAATGCCAGCGTAACCTGCAGAGCGGAATTCAGGTCAGCCATATGGAAGCCAACAAAACGTGATGCCGTCAATGCGCCTTCTAAAATCTGGATATCGAAAAAATAGGAAACGACAAACAGCAGGTTAATTGCCAGCAGTGTCAGCCAGCGCCGGTTCCGCCAGGTGTGTCGATGCTTGCTTTCTTCATGTTCGGCCTGAATTCGCAGAAAATCTGCACGTGTCATTCTGTGCAACTTTTTTTCCTGATAAACCGCAGCGACTTCGGGGCTCAAGTCTTCTTTTGCAGGCTTTTTTAGTTTGCGCCCGATGATTTGCGCCAGCGATTTGGTGATGTAACTCACAACGCCCTCGCGACGGTATCTACGGTTTTCCTGTAATCAATTGCAATGGCTGTCGGCTCAACCGGGCAGACCATTTCGCAGACGCCGCAACCGACGCAGCCATCCAGAATGACCGGTTTCATTTTTGTCTCGCCGCCATTGTCTGCGACAGGCTGGAGTTCAATGGCGTGTTTCGGGGGACATTGATTGGGATCATTCGAGGGTGGCTTACCGGCGTTGCACTGGGCAATTCGGATTTCGATGGGGCAAAGCCGCACACAAAGATCGCAGAGTTCCAGATCAAAAGGGTGGTCCGCCAGTGGGATCGGGTTCCATCGGTCAACTTCTTCGAAACGTAAGGTTCCTGGAAAATCACTACCCCTTGCTGCGCCTTTGAATCCCAGTCCCTGCACAGCGAGGCAGGCACTTTCATTGACCAGCTCTGCAAGACCCATCCGGGATTCCGCGGGGTAATTAATCTCGTGGGTTAATGCGCCGGTGGGGCAGGCCAGCACACACTGCAAGCCATCGCAGGAAAAATCACAGGCCTGGTCTCTTGCGGTGATGTAGGGCGCACCTATACCCACACCATCGAAAATATCCGCCAGTTCAATCGCTTCCACGGGACACACTTGTACGCATTGCCCGCATTTGATGCAGGCCGCGAGAAATTCCTGTTCTTCGAGTGCGCCGGGCGGTCTGAGCCTTGCTGCCTTGCCTTTGGAAACGGGCATCAAGCCGAGCAGGGACAGTGAAAGGACGCCGGCCGCAAGTCCGGCAGAGCGTAAAAATTCCCGTCGTTCCTGCCGCCGCCTGGTGGGAGATTTTTTAAATTTCCTGACAGGCTTTTTGGTTTGTTGTGCCGGTTGTTCTTTTTTCTCAGCCACCGATTGCCGCCTCCAGGCTGATTCCTTTTGCAGCTTTAGTCGTGTTCTTGAGGACGACGGGACTGATCATTGGCTTTTTATCCCGCACTAATAATAAGGGGTCGGAAAAAGGCGCCAGACGTTCAAGAAAGTCCAGTGCTTCCAGCATTGGAGAACCTTTGAAAAATTGCGCATAGGGCACATCACTCCAGATGCTGTCGGCGTAGGCAAACAAGTTATAAGGTTTATCGCCGATGCCATCTGCATCCTGATCGAAACCTTCGTAATCACCCCAGAAATTACCTTCCCAGATGTTACGGTTGGCGCTGCCTCGCCCTGGTACCACCACCTGTGTCAGGTTATCGGTAAAGTTATTTCCCTTAAAAATGTTGCCCTGCCAGTCATTCAGAAAACGAATGCCGATGCCGTTATAAGCCAGCAGGTTACCGCTGAAACGGTTGGTCGTATCAGGCTGGTAGGGCGATACATCAATATAAAATCCGGTGGCGCAATAAAGGACTTCATTGTTTTCAATGACAAGGTCGGAAGTTTCCTTGAAGCCGATGCCGACACCGGTGGGCCCCGCTGCATGCGCGATATGATTGTGTCTGACGACGACCCCATCGCTATACATTAAAAAAATACCAACCGTATTATTGTAATACTGGTTGTATTCCACTTCGTTGTACTGGGAATACATGAAGTGCAGTGAATATCGGCTGTTAGAAATCGTGTTATGCGAAAGCACATTATCACGTGAATACCACACCACCATATCGCGTGATTTTGTGATGATGTTGTGGGTGATCTTGTTGTTGAAGCTGTACCAGAGCCTGACTGAATCGCCGCGTTGTCCCAGGTCAAAGTCCTTGGAAGAAATCTGGTTGCGACGCACAATGTTGTGTTCAGACTGCTGCAGATCAACACCAAACAGGCAGTTGTCTATGATGTTATCTTTGACGACATTGAAGTTACCCCGAACCTGCACGCCTGCGTCAATATCATTATGTGATTCGCCGGAATTAGTCAGGTGCAGGTTTTTGATAATGGCGCCATCGGTTTCCAGATAGATAACCGAGCCTTTGCTTTTGGCGTCGATGGTGACCTTGCCCTGGCCGTCCAGTGTCAAAGGCTTGTCAATGGTGATTGAACCATAATAAGTGCCGGGTTCCGGCGTTAAAACCGCATTGGGTTCGGCGGCATCAATCAGGGCCTGCAACGGATTCTCTTCAGCTGTTGCCCATACGGTCAGTGGACTCAGGAAGCAGAAAAGCATCAGCGGCAGAAAATGCAATTTCATCTTAACCCGTATATTGCATGAAGAGGGCCGTTTTGCGGAAAATTCTGGCAAAGCAGGCTGACCGATCGCCCGCCGCAGCATACGACTGCATGGACGCAGGAGGTAGGGCAACGCATGGAGCGGTTGCCGAGTCAATACTATGGTGCAAGGGCGATCGGTCAGGATGCGCAGCCAGATTTTTTGCAAAATGGTGCAGGCGAAAACTGTGCTTTTGCAAAACCGTTGACAGCTTGTTCAAGTGTTTATTTTCCATCATGATTTCATAGAATGGCGCCGGTCTTCATGTAATATGCGGGTTAACCGCTCACCGGCTATCTTGCTCACGTAATTGCTTGCGCCGCAGCAGCGCCACAACCGCCAGAACCACTGCCAGTAGCACCATCAAACCAAAGCCAGTATGGGGGTAGGAGTGAGTGGTGAACTGAGCCACCTTGCCGTCACCAAAAACGGTCGGCATAAAAGGTTTAACAGTAAATGCACCCATTTCATTCAGGCTGTGGCCGTACCACCATAACCAGCCGGAATATTCGATAATAAAAAACAGCGGCAATGCCATGGGAACCAGAACAAGCAGCCAGTAAAGTAAACCGCTGTTTCTCCGGGCACCGAAAATCAACAGCAGCATGGCGGCAATAATGCCCCAGAAGACCACATGACTGGCAAGTGTCATTTTATCTGCCATCGGGTTAATTTCAGCAGGATTATTGAAATAGCGGCCCAGGTTTTTGCGGTAATGCCAGGACAGCATTTGCAATCCGCTGCCATTCCATTCTTCTCTTTCGCTAGCCGGTTTGCGCTCCTGGTCTTTCAGAAAGGTATTTTTAAGATGCTCGATGCTGTTTTCTTTTTCTGAGGTGTCTTTGCTGGCAGCAGCGGGGCTGGTCTGCCCTGAAGTTTTTTCCATTGCTGCTTTCAGGCGGGCGATCAATGCTTCTCCCGAGCCGATTCCGGCTTCTTCCGATTCTTTTTCGGTGTCCTGGTCGAGTGCGGATACCAGCGCGGTTAAGTAGCCGGTGTTCTGCAATTTCAGGCCGTTGGCTCCGTAAAAAGTCATGTACATCCAGATAGCGATTGCAGCAAATCCGACTGTCAGTAAAGCCATTCTTAGCCTGGGTTTCCTGCACATGAATCCGAATACCATCATCGCCAGTAGCGACATCAGAAACGGTGAAAACGCTTTCTCGATTACGCCACCTGCAGCGATCGGGTACATACCCACGTAGTGGTTAATGGTATCCATCTCATGCACGCAATCGAGCGCTATTTCCTCAGTGATTTCGGTTTTTTCAACTTTTTTGCAGCCGTTGAAAACGCCGTTCATGTGGAAATTGATTCGCACACCGTCCGGAAAAGCTTCTTCAGGGTAATTGGGCGCCGTCAGTGAAACCCACCAGATGGGCGAATAGAAAATAGCCACCATTAGCCCGACAGTAAGCAGGGAAAGAACGATAATTAAAATCTGTTTGGGAGAATTCATAGAGGCGTAATTTATCCGTATGCTGCTGCGAAACACGGTGTCGCAAAAAACAGGTTCTTCGGAGGCTGGGCCTCGTTTTTCGGCCCAGCCGGCTTAAGGTTTTTCCGGTGCCTTTTTACGGTTGACTGGACAGGTGTTTACCGTGCCCGGCCCGTTACTTAATCGTAATCAGGGTTTTTGTAATCCATCGAAGGCGCCTTGTCTTTCGCGGGTACCGGTAAACGTGATGTGTAATTAATCACGGCCTGCATATCTTTTTCGCTAAACCCTTTGATCTGTTTAACCATGTCTTCGTTGGCATTGCGGCGTTTGCCGTCGCGGATCATTTCAAATTGACGCACCATGTATTTGTAGTGTTGGCCAGCAATACGGGGGTAGTTCTTTTCCTTGTGGCCTTCACCTTTTGCGCCGTGGCAATCGGTGCAGTTTTCCTTGTACAGCTTTTCACCATGCTTATATTCTTCGGAACCAGGCTCACCTTTTCCCACGCCATTTTCAGGAATCATTTTCAGGGTTGCGATGTAACCCGCTACATCAGCCAGCCCCTGAGGGCCGCCACCAATCGCACGATCCAGCGTGAAAGGATACATGGTCGGGTTATCACGGTTGCCACCGCGGATATCTGCCATTTGCTTAATGGTGACGCCTGCCAACTGTCCTGCTAGTTGAGGGTAGTTGCCGTCAGCGGTACCCCAGCCTTCGAGCAAATGGCAGCCGGCACAGACTTCATAGATATCCATCCCGTTTTCGACATCGGGTTTCAGCGTTAATGCTTTCTCCAGTTCAGCTTTTCCCTCTGCACCACCGGCGCCGCCTGCAGCCGTGATGATGCCGCTGATCATAAGGCCGGGAACGAGAACCGATAACGCTAGTAAATTCTTTGATTTCATGGTGACCCTCTTGAGTTGCTATCGAACATCCAAATGTGACGCGGGTTAAATTAGCATTCCTTGATGTGTATCGGCTTTGACCCGTATCAATAATGGTTGCTTATTTAATGGTCTCTAACCATTCGGCGATGGCCTTGATCTCTTCGTCGTTGACCATGTTCATCACGCCTTTCATGGCGGCGGAGTCGGCGTTATTGCGCGCCCCTGACTTGATGTCTTTCATTTGCTGAATGGCGTACGCGGCTGATTGACCATTAATGCTGGGATAAGTCTCCAGCATGCCTTTTTTTCCATCTTTGCCATGGCAGGCAACACAGGACTTCGTTTTATATAACGCGGCACCATCAGCCGCCATCACATTGGCGCTGGTGGAAAACCACATAATGGCTGCACAGGTTATCAAAATTACTTTTTTCATTGTCGGCTCTCTTCATGTGTTGTTTGGGATCATGCGTAAGACGCCAGGTGGCATCTCTGTAAAAAGATAAAAAAAGGCGGAGGAAGAGCAGTGTCTTCCTCCGCTATGGATGCGCGAAAAATTATTTAATTTTCTTAGCGTTGTTTTCTTCCAGATGGGTTTTAGCGCGCAACCCAAGATCAGCCGTTTTAACCTGGTACTGCCACCATTGGTTTGCCCAGAGCATGGCGTTGTTCCAGTCTTTCTTTTCGGCAGCGGCCTCAGCCTTCTTTTTGGCTCCATCGGCGAATCCCAACTGGTCGGTAGCGTCTTCTACCAGATCCACAACAATTGGGAAGTCCTTGTAGTTATGACTGGTGATAAAGCCAACCACCTGGTCAATAACACCTTGTGTTTCGATGTTGGTTTTAACCTGCTTTTCGTAGTCGGCCTGGGTGTAAGTTGTTCCTGACTTCATTTCACCGGCTACCTCCTTATACCCTGCTGGCTTCACTAACAGATAGCCCTGCATTTCAAGGTGCAGTGCGGAGCAGAACTCGGTGCAGTAGTAGGGATAAACGCCGGGCTGGTCGGCAACAAAAGTGGCGGAAGCTGTCTTGCCAGGCTCAATGGAGAGTTGCACGTTTTGGCCGTACATGGAGAAACCATGTGTTTCATCCTGCGCCCGTTCCAGGTTGGTGAAGTGCAATGAAACCGTATCGCCTTCATTGACTTCGATGATTTCAGGTACGATATGCGAGCGGATTAAAGTGCCGTAAACGTCCACTTTGTTGCCGTTACGCACAACTTTTTCCCGTCCGGCACGGGTCTTAAACGGAGACTTGCTGTCCGAGCGGCTGTCCCAGCCGGAGCGGTAGCGTACAACAGGCTTCAACTTATCTACCTTGATGGCGGACGCATAGTGTGGCTCGCCCATGCCAATTGGCATGTCGTAAAGCAGCTCCATCTTGTCACCGCTGATATCAATCAGCTGATGATTTTGCGGGTGCAATGGCCCGATCGGATTGAAGCGGTCAATCGACAGCTTGTTCAGCGCGACCAGGTATTTCCCGTCGGGCGACACGGTATCGCCTTCCATCGTCATCAGGTGGCCGACGTTGTAGTGAATAGGCAGCTGATCCAGCACTTTGCCTTTGCAGTAGTCCCATTTGGTGATCATGGAATCCACATAAATTGAGGTGTAGGCCACACATTTTTTGGAATCAAACTGGGTATGCAGTGGTCCCAGACCGACGTTGACGGATTTATCCAGCGCATCTTTCAGCGAGATAATGGGCACGCCGTAAGGGTCTTTGCCTTCGAACTTTTTGTTCTTGATGGCAGTCATGATTTTCTCAAAACTGTAGACCCAGGCGTGGCTGTCCAGTTTACCAGAGACGACAATTCTTGTGCCGTCCGGCGTCACGTCGACACCATGCGGGCTTTTGGGTTCAGGAATCAGATACAGCAAACCTTCCTTGATCGCCTGTTCCATGGGAATCAGATACTGGCCTTTGGATTTTTTGACTTTGCCGGCCTTGACCAGCTCTTCAGCTTTCTTCCAGTTGGTGACATGCAGGAAGTCGGTATCTTTTGAAGAACAGCCGGCCTCAAAAGGGGGACGTCCTCTCTCAATGCCGCCGACATAACGCTCGGAGCAGAAGGAGTTGGTGGTGCCGAGGTCGATACCGATTACTTTACTCATTCCGTTTCCTCACTTCGATCAGCAGACCCCTTGGGCAGCCTGTCAGTTCAGCACCGCCCGGCGGATCTCCGCCAGAGAGAGTTCATGACCATGGGTTCTGGGCTTATATAAGCAGCATGGGCCTTGCTGCAAGGCGCAAAGCGGCGAGAATCTAAACGTAAACGCTAGGTTTGGCTGCGCGATCGGGGCCCGGAAGGCGTTGATTTCCATGGAAAGCGGTCCGATGCCGGGCTGCCTTGGCGGAAAGGCGGAGGAAGATGGACAGGATGGATCGAGAGCCGCCGCCGGGTGGACCAGACGCAGGCGGGCCACAAGGGGGCGGGCCACAAGGGGGCGGCCCGGAAGCCGACGGGCTCTACCGCGCCATCATGATGGTCCTGGTGAGCTCGGTCATGGTCGGCGCCGTACTGACGCTGACCGGGGAGATGCTGTTCGGCAGCCGGCCCCTGGCCAATGTCGGCCTCGGCATGGCGGTGCTGGCCGGCATCGCCTACTGGGGCCTGCGCCTGAAGGCCCGCGCCGCGGTGCGGCGCATGGCCAGGTCGGGGGAAACCAAGTCGGGTGAGCGCGGCGAGCGGCCGCCCCCGGAATGAGACGATCCGGCCTGTGACCAAGCCCCAACCCGGGACCAAACCGCAGAGCAGCGCCGCGCCCGCCGGCTTCCGCTACCTGCCCGGCTACCTGAGCGCAGCCGAACAGCAGAGCCTGCTGGAGGATCTGCGCCGTGTGATCAGCGCCGCGCCGCTCTATCAGCCGCGCATGCCGCGCAGCGGGCGGCCGATGTCGGTGCGCATGACCAATGCCGGCAGCCACGGCTGGTACTCCGACCAAAGCGACGGCTACCGCTACCTCGGCGAACACCCAGTGAACGGGCGGCCCTGGCCGGCAATGCCGGCCGCCCTGCTGGCGGCCTGGGAGGATCTGGCCGGCTATCCGGACCCGCCGCAGTGCTGCCTGATCAACGTCTACCAGGGCCCGAAGGTGCGCATGGGGCTGCACCGCGACGAGGACGAGGAGACCTTCGAGGCCCCGGTCGTCTCGCTGTCGCTGGGGGACAGCGCCGTATTCCGCCTCGGCGGGCTGAGCCGGCGCGGCCCCACCTCCTCCTTCAAGCTGCATTCCGGCGACGCGATGATCCTGGCCGGCGAGGCGCGCCTGGCCTACCACGGCGTCGACCGCATCCTCGGCGGCTCCAGCCGCCTGCTCGCCCGGGAAGGATTTGAGGGGGGCGGGCGCATCAACGTCACCCTACGCCGGGTAACGGCCTGACTGCAGGCACGGACGCTTCAAGGAGCTGCCTTGCCCTCCGAGCCGTTCAGGTCAACATCCGGCAAGTCCGGGATGACGGCGGAGTAAGTCCTGGCGGCTGCGCGAACCGAAATCGCGCTAGGCCGAGGTGTCGACGGTGCTGCCGGGCTCCGCGTCGCCTTTGCCCTTGTCTTCGGCTTGGCTGGCTTCGGCCTGCGAAGCCTCGGCTTTCGGCGCGTCCTTCGCGGCGGCCTTGGGACCACCCTTGGAGATGCCGACCCGGGCCGGGCGGATCAGGCGGTCGTGCAGGCGATAGCCGGCCTGGATGACCTGAACCACCGTTCCGGCGGGCTGCTCCGGGTCCTCGATTTCGAACATCGCCTCGTGAAAGTGCGGGTCCAGCTTCTCGCCCAGCGGATTGATGATGCGGATCTGATGGCGTTCGAAGGCCGACATCAGCTCCTTCTGGGTCATCTGCACGCCGAGGCGCAGGTTGCTCACCACCTCGTTTTCCGCGGCCAGCTCTTCCGGCACGCTTTCCAGCGCCCGCTGCAAGTTGTCGGCCACCCCCAGGAGGTCGCGGATGATGGGCGCCGCGGCGTACTTCACGCTGTCCTCGCGCTCGCGCTGGCTCCGCCGGCGCACGTTCTCCGTCTCCGCGATGGCCCGCAGCAGCTGGTCTTTCAGCGAGGCCACCTCACCTTCCAGCACCGCAACCGGGTCTTCATCCGGCGAGAGGGCCGCCGCCGACTCCAGCCCGGAAAGATCGACCAACGGCTCCGCGCTGGTGTCGACCGGGGAGTCCTCCTCGGTTTCGTCGTCACCCGGCGCGCCGTTGGCAGACGACGCTTCGGCCTCTGCCTCTTCGGGGGCCGCCTTATCCTGTTTGTTTTCCTGCGCCATCACGGGACGGACGCTCCTTTCTCACGCTTCTGATTTCTCTGTGTGCTTCTCTGGGGCGGCGTCAGCCGACCAGACGGCCGATCACCTTGGCGGTGTAGTCGACCATGGGAATGATGCGGGCATAGTCGATGCGGGTCGGTCCGATGACGCCGATCGCGCCGACGATCTGTTGCTGGGAGTTGCTGTAGGGGGCAATCACCATGGAGCAGCCGGCGAGCCCGAACAACTCGTTCTCGGCACCGATGAAGATTTGGACGCCTTCGGCGCCGCCTGCAAGATCCAAAAGCTTGATCAGCGCATCCTTGGTCTCCAGCACCGCAAAAAGCTGGCGAATGCGCTCCAGATCCTCCAGCGCCGTCACGTCTTCGAGAAGCTGGGACTGGCCGCGCAGGATC
>DTYI01000097.1 GCA_012961935.1 Thiotrichales bacterium
CCGTGATGCCCGTACTCTCGGAAACAAAATAGATCGCTCGGCGCTCTGTTGTCATGGCTGCGTATTATTCATGAACGTTTTCTCTCCAGTGACCTTTTATGCAATTCATCAGGCCAGGAACTGTATTAGGTAAGATAGCCTATTTTGTTGACAATACTGTTAATTGGGTCTAAAAATAGCATAATCTTTGCGTCTATTCATTAATATTGTCGACAATTATATGAAATATGCTCCGCCAACCCGTTTGCCAGATGAGAATGAAAAACAAGGCACCATTGCTGATCGTATCTGTAACCAGCTTAAAAACGACATCATAGAAGGCAGGCTGGCACAGGGTTCTAAAATTATAGAAGAAGATCTTGCGAAAGATTATGGCAGCAGTCGTGGTCCGATTCGAGAAGCGATTAGGCGCCTGGAAGGCATGCGGCTGGTCGAGCGCATTCCACACGCAGGTGCGCGGGTTGTTACGCTGACCGCCGAGAGGATGCATGATCTTTATATTGTCCGTGAGGCGCTCGAAGGCATGTCGGCGAGGCTGGCTGCCGAGCACATGGACGAAGCCGAAATTAAAGCATTATGGGAGCTGCTTGAATATCAGGAGCAGGCGATTAGCAACACTGAAGGTAAATTGTATTTTCAACGTGAAGGCGATCTGGATTTTCATTTTCGCATCGCCCGCAGCAGTGATAACCAGTGGCTTATTCATTTGCTAGGTAGTGAGTTGTATCAGTTGATGCGCATGTGTCGCTATCGCTCTGCAAGGGTACGTTCACGTTCAACAACTGCGCTCCAGGAGCACCGGCGTATCGTTGAGGCAATCGCAGCAGGTGATGGCGAGTTGGCCGAAATTTTAATGCGACGCCATATCTCAGGCGCCTGGGAAATTGTAAAAGAACTGGTTCCATATGATGCGGCATTCTCAGATGAGGCAGGTATGAATGGCTAACGCTATCGTATCTGCCGGTCAGTTACTGCGCAGTGCTGTCGCTGAAAATAATCCTCTGCAGATCGTGGGTACCGTGAATGCCTATTCCGCCATCATGGCCGAGAAAGTGGGTCACAGGGCGATCTATCTTTCCGGCGGTGGTGTTGCCGCCAGTTCTTTGGGTGTGCCTGACCTGGGTATTACCAGCCTGAAAGACGTGCTGGAAGATGTTTATCGCATTACGGCTGCGTCATCGCTTCCTTTGCTGGTGGATGCAGATGTCGGCTGGGGCGGTGCTTTCAATGTCGCGCGTTGTGTCCACGAAATGACGCGCGCCGGTGCGGCTGGCATTCACATCGAAGATCAGGTTTTGCAAAAACGTTGCGGGCATAGGCCAAACAAGGCGATCGTGTCCAAAGCTGAAATGGTTGATCGGATCAAGGCGGCCGTCGACGCCAGAACCGATGATCAGTTTGTCATCATGGCGCGCACTGACGCGCTGGCGGTCGAAGGTATCGACTCCGCAATTGAACGCGCGATGGCCTGTGTTGAAGCAGGCGCTGACATGATCTTCCCGGAGGCCGTCAACTCGCTTGATCAATACGCAGAGTTTGTGCAGGCAGTCGGTGTTCCCGTGCTGGCGAACATGACGGAGTTTGGCGCAACACCTATACTGACGACCGATGAGCTGGCTTCTGCTGGCGTCAAAATGGCCTTGTATCCGTTGAGCGCTTTCCGCGCCATGAGCCAGGCCGCGCTCAATGTTTACCAGCATCTACTGGATGACGGTGGCCAGCAACAGGTCGTGGATTCCATGCAGACGCGCATGGAGTTGTATGACTTTCTGGATTACCACCGCTACGAACAAAAGCTGGACGAACTGTTTGCAGCAGCGGAAGAACAACCCGTTTGAACCGGAACGAATCATGACTGAACAGATTACACTCAAAGCAAAAAAATCGGTCGCACTCTCAGGTACAGTCGCCGGTAACACGGCTATCTGTACGGTCGGACGCACGGGCAACGATCTGCATTATCGCGGTTACGATATTGGCGATTTTGCAGGCGAGGCTGAGTTTGAGGAAATCGCCCATCTACTGATTCACGGGCATCTCCCCACAAAGGCTGAACTGAAAACCTATAAACAAAAACTGCAATCTCTGCGAGGTTTGCCACAAGCGGTCAAACAGGCGCTGGAAGCCATTCCTGCCACGGCGCATCCCATGGACGTCATGCGCACAGGTTGTTCTGTGCTGGGTTCTTGTGTGCCGGAGAAGGATGATCATCAGGCGGCAGAAGCACGCGAGCTGATTGATCGGCTGATGGCGAGTTTTGCTTCCATGTTGCTGTACTGGCACCAGTACGCCGTGCACGGTAAACGTATTGATGTCGAAACGGACGATGATTCCATTGGCGGGCATTTCCTGTCGCTGTTGCACGGCAGACCACCACGTGAGTCCTGGGTGCGTGCCATGCACACATCATTGAACCTGTATGCCGAGCACGAATTCAATGCCTCCACATTCACAGCACGCGTGATTGCCGGCACCGGCTCGGATTTATATTCCTGTATCACGGGTGCAATCGGTGCTCTGCGCGGCCCCAAACACGGTGGCGCGAATGAAGAGGCGTTTCGTATCCAGAGTCGTTACAGCGATCCGGACAGCGCTGAGAGCGAAATTACCGAGCGGGTCGGGCGCAAGGAAATCGTCATTGGTTTCGGCCACCCGGTTTATACCGTCGGTGATCCGCGCAACAAAATTATCAAAAATGTCGCCCGGCGCCTGTCTGAAGAAAACGGCGACACAAAATTGTTTGATATCGCCGCAAGACTGGAAACGGTGATGTGGGATCTGAAAAAAATGTTTCCCAACGCGGACTGGTTTTCTGCAGTTTCCTATAGCCAGATGGGCATACCCACCGACATGTTCACGCCATTGTTTGTGATCGCAAGAATTTCCGGCTGGGGTGCGCATGTCATTGAGCAACGCGAAGACGGGAAAATTATTCGTCCGAGTGCAAATTATATCGGTCCGGAAAACCTGGGCTGGGTGCCGATTGAACAACGGTGAACATGAAAATGACCGCCAATGCAGGCTTGAATATCCGACCTGAACCAGATCAGGTGTTAGTGGATATTGCTGAATACGTAAGTAATTTTGAAATTAGATCTGACGCAGCCTACGACACGGCGAGAAACTGTCTGATTGATTCAGTGGGTTGTGGCCTGCTGGCGTTGCGTTTTCCGGAATGCACTAAACACCTGGGTCCGATCGTGCCGGGTACAATCGTCAGGAATGGCGCCAGAGTGCCGGGCACTGCATATGAACTGGATCCGGTAAAAGCCGCCTGGGATATCGGCGCAATGATACGCTGGCTGGATTTTAACGATACCTGGCTGGCTGCGGAATGGGGCCACCCCTCCGATAACCTTGGTGGCATTCTGGCTGTCGCCGATTACCTTAGTCGAGTTACCTTGAGTATGGGTAAGGCGGCGATGACCATGCGCGAAGTCCTGACCGCGATGATCAAAGCTTATGAAATTCAGGGTGTGTTGGCGCTGGAAAATGCCTTTAATCGCGTGGGTCTCGATCACGTGGTGCTGGTCAAGGTTGCGTCTACCGCTGTGGTGACCAGAATGCTAGGTGGCACGAAACAACAAATTATTGATGCTGTTTCCCAGGCCTGGGTCGATGGCCAATCCTTGCGGACTTATCGTCATGCACCCAACGCCGGGTCGCGCAAATCCTGGGCGGCGGGTGACGCCACATCGCGCGCGGTGCGTCTGGCGATGATCACCATGAAGGGTGAAATGGGAATTCCCGGCGCACTGACTGCGCCGCAGTGGGGCTTTTATGACGTGCTGTTCAGCAAGACCAATGCTGATCAGAAAATCAAACCGGAACAGGATCGACAATTCGTCATTAATCAGCCCTACGAAAGTTATGTCATGGAAAACATTCTGTTCAAGATTTCCTTCCCCGCAGAATTTCATTCCCAGACAGCCTGCGAAGCCGCAGTGCAACTTCATCCAGAAGTAAAAAACCGTCTCGATGAGATTGAAAAAATTGTCATCAACACGCATGAGTCTGCAATACGAATTATTTCCAAGACAGGGCCGCTGGCCAACCCGGCGGACCGTGATCATTGCATTCAATACATGGTTGCTGTGTGCCTGATTTTCGGTGACCTGGTAGCGGAAAATTATGAAGATGAATTTCATGCGGCCCATCCGGTGATTGATACGCTAAGAAAAAAAATGAAAATCATTGAGGACGCGCGTTACAGCAAGGAATATCTCGACCCGGACAAGCGTTCGATCGCAAATGCTGTTCAGGTTTTTTTCCAGGATGGCAGTCATAGCGGCAAGATTGAGATTGAGTATCCGCTTGGTCACAGGCGTCGTCGTGAAGAAGGAATTCCCGTGCTGGAAAATAAATTTTTAAATAATTTGCGTACCTGTTTTCCCGAACAGCGATGTCAGGCAATCATGCGGGTCTGTCTGAATGCAAAAAAACTTGAGGCCATGCCCGTTAACGAGTTTGTGGAGTTGTTTGTCTTGTAAATTATTTTTGAAAATGAACCCTGGAGGATTGACCGATGACTAGAGCAGAACAGGTGGCAGCCCTGGAAAAAGACTGGAAAGAAAATCCGCGTTGGGCAAATATTACACGCGGCTATTCTGCAGAAGATGTTGTGCGTTTGCGCGGTTCTGTGCAGCCGGAACATACGCTGGCTCGAAACGGTGCAGAGAAACTCTGGAAACTGTTGAATGGCGAGTCGAAAAAGGGTTACGTCAACGCCATGGGAGCGATCACAGCCGGGCAAGCAATGCAACAGGCCAAGGCAGGACTTGAGGCGATTTATTTATCCGGCTGGCAGGTGGCGGCGGACGGTAATACTTCGGAAACCATGTACCCGGATCAGTCTTTGTACGCTTATGATTCCGTACCGGCCATGGTGCGGCGTATCAATAATACTTTTAAACGCGCGGATGAAATTCAATGGTCGCGGGGCATCGAACCAGAAGATGAAAATTATATTGATCATTTCCTGCCGATTGTTGCGGACGCGGAAGCGGGTTTTGGCGGCGTGTTAAATGCGTTTGAATTAATGAAAAACATGATCGCGAATGGCGCGGCCGCAGCACATTACGAAGACCAGTTAGCTGCCGTAAAAAAATGCGGTCACATGGGGGGTAAAGTATTGGTGCCAACACAGGAAGCGGTGCAGAAATTAATCGCAGCTCGACTTGCTGCTGATGTTATGGGTGTGCCGACTTTGTTGCTCGCGCGCACGGATTCTGAGGCGGCAAATCTTTTGACATCTGATGTTGATCCAAACGATCAACCTTTTATTACTGGAGAGCGAACTAACGAAGGATTTTTCCGGGTTAAAAATGGACTGGAACAGGCAATCTCACGCGGCGTCGCTTACGCGCCTTATGCTGATCTGGTCTGGTGCGAAACCGGTAAACCAGACCTGGGATTTGCACGTGAATTTGCAGAGGCAGTACGCGCAGAAAATCCTGATCAGTTATTGGCTTATAACTGTTCGCCTTCCTTCAACTGGAAGAAAAATCTCGACGATAAAACCATCGCCTCCTTCCAGGATGATATCGCTGCGATGGGTTACAAATTCCAGTTTATTACTTTAGCTGGTATTCATAGCATGTGGTACAACATGTACGATCTTTCTTACGACTACGCAAGAGGTGAAGGCATGAAGCATTATGTCGAAAAAGTGCAGGAGCCAGAATTCGCAGCCGCTGAAAAAGGTTATACCTTTGTTGCGCATCAACAGGAAGTCGGCGCGGGTTATTTTGATGATGTAACAACTGTCATTCAGGGAGGTGCTTCATCCGTCACGGCATTAACAGGATCAACGGAAGAAGAACAATTCTAGGCAGAAAGCTAATTGACTGGGTTATTCACTCTGGGGAGTAGCCAAAACTTTTTTAATAGTTATGCATGGTTATCTCTTCAGTGTGAATATTTTTCAAGGGTGGATTAATGACTTTATACCTCCCACTTTTTAAAGGGTGATAAAGGGGGATTTCATGACATTCAAAACAGCAGACCTTTGCGATGAATTCAGCGAACATTTACAAATTGCTGAACAGGGCCTGCGCAATTTCGGCGGGAAAAAAAGTTTTTCAGGAAAAATTGTCACACTCAAACTTTTTGAAGATAACTCACTGGTGCGTGAAGCATTGGAGAATGACGGAACGGGCCAGGTGCTGGTCGTCGACGGCGGGGCCTCATTACGCTGTGCTTTATTAGGAGATATTCTTGCGGGCAAGGCGGTAAAAAATAACTGGGATGGAATTATAATCAACGGCTGTATTCGTGATTCGGCAGATATTGTATTAATGGATATCGGTGTCAAAGCGCTAGCAACACACCCGCTGAAAAGTGTAAAAAAAGGTGCAGGTGAATCGGGTGTTCCAGTTACTTTTTCTGGTGTGATATTCCGACCCGGAGAATTTATTTATGCCGATGAAGATGGTGTGATTGTTTCTTCAAAAAAACTAATCTAATTTATAAAGCTTACAATATTTAATTGCTTTCGACCAAAGTCAGGCGTTAGAGCCCTGCTTGCTGGACACCGCCTCACGATCGATTCAACACATGGCACCTTTACTTAATCAGAGGTTGCCTAAGAGACGTTTATGTTTCCTCATAACGACAGGGACTGGCTTACCAAATCGTGCAGGATTATATGGTTGTTTACTACGCATTTACTATACTTATATAGCAAATGTCGAGGTTATTTCACTTGGTGGCTCACCAGAAAATGACTAAGACCTGTCCGGAGGAAAATGGGATGAAATATTCTAGATGTTTTAACCGTAAGGTCACCTCAGCCGTCGGGTCGTTGAAGGTGGGAGCTATGCTTTCCAGGATGCTCAGGGAAGCGCCAACCGCTGGATTTCTACTCCTACTCTTCGCATGGCAACCCGTTGTTATCGCAGCATTTTCACCCGTTTTTGGAGCATCTTCCGCGCAGCCCAAGCTCGTGGTCCAGATTACAATCGACCAATTACGTGGCGATATGCCGCTGCGGTTCAAGGATCGGTTCGGCGAAGGTGGATTCCGCTATCTGATGGATAATGGGGTTGTCTATTCCAACGCGCAATACCAGCATTCCACAACCTTCACTGCCGTTGGCCATGCTACGCTTGCGACCGGGGGCAATGCGGCGCAACATGGGTTAGCCGGTAATGACTGGCACGATCGTGTGTCAGGAGAGCGTGTCTACTGCGTGCAAAGCCCAGATTATCCCCTCATCGGCAAGGAAAAAAATGAAAAAAACAAGCACAAGGGGACATCGCCACGCAATTTGACTTCAACTACTATCGGCGACGAACTGGTGCTTGCGAGCGGCGGCAAATCGCGGGTTTTCTCGGTTTCGATCAAGGACCGAGGCGCCATTCTCCCGGGTGGTCATCTGGGTAAGGCGTTTTGGTATTCCTCAGGCTCCGGGAAATTCGTCAGCAGCACCTACTACTACGAGGAATACCCGGCGTGGGTTAAAGCGTGGAACGCAGCTGATCACGCAGGAAAGTATCAACAAGTAACCTGGTCGTTGAAGCAGCCGAGAAAAAGGTATGTCTATCGTGACCAGGATGATCGACCTTCTGAAAAAGGCTACAAACATCTTAAACAAAGTTTTCCTCATGCGCTTGGTAACGCAGACAAGAAGAGCTTTTATAAAGGTCTGCGGTACACCCCGATGGGTGACATGGTGACACTGAATTTCGTAAAGGAATTGATGAAACAGGAGCGTATCGGTCTTGGCGAAGCAACGGATATGCTGGCAGTGAGCTTTTCAGCGACCGACTATCTAGGTCATGCCTTCGGGCCAAACAGTCTTGAGGCTGAAGATAATCTGCTTTGGCTAGACGCCACGCTGGCAGAATTCTTCTCCTATATCGATGAGACCGTGGGTCTGGACAAGACACTGATTATCCTGTCATCTGACCATGGTGTGGATGCCATTGCCGAGTTCGTGTCGAGCAAGGGGATCGCAGCGGGGCGCCATTACCCGAAGAAGTTTATCGCGCAGGCCAATACCGGTTTGCAAAAACGATTCAACAGCAACAAGAACTTCGTTATAGCGTTCTGGAATCCGAGCCTCTATCTGGATCTGGAGACGGTGGAGAAACTTAATCTTGATGTTGCGAAGGTCGAAAATGCCTTAGTGGAGGAAATGCTTCAGATCCCGGGTTTTGCCCTTGCCGTGACACGAACCAATCTGCTGGCCGGAGATGTGCCTGACCATCCGATCATGGGTAAGGTGCAGCGGGCGTTTCATCCTAAGCGATCCGGGAACGTCCTTGTTGTTCAGGATCAGGGTTGGTATCTCTATCCGAATGCGGATGAGTTTTCCGCGATGCACGGGTCGCCGTATTCGTACGACACCTATGTCCCGATCATGTTTGTGGGTCCCGGAATCGAGCACAGCGTGATTGCCCGTTCCGTCCATCCTGAGGATATTGCGGCTACGGTTACCTCCTATCTCGGGATAAAACCGCCAACCGGGTCGGTGGGTACACCACTCGTTGAGGTGCTGGAGTGAAGGTGCTGCATCAGCGGTTGCGATACTCCATTGGGGTATATGGTTTATGATCAGAGTTGAGTCCCGAGCGGGCGTTTTTATATCGGCGGGGCCTGATTAGAAGATCCAGTTTGGGTCGTATTCAGACTTTTGCGGTCGCTATTTAATCTTGTCTTAGAAATCTGACTGACTGTGGGTAAGGGAAGACATCTTCAAAAACACCCGCTTTGATATTCTCCTGCTTTTGTAACCAGAATTCAGGTTCTAACAGGTCGGCGTGGATTTTTATAAAAGCTTTTCGGATGCGCGGGTCACCTAAAAGGAAAGTCGCAAATTCTTCCGGAAAAATATCGTGTGGCCCGACGCTGTACCAGGGTTCGGCGGCAAGTTCATCTTCGGGGTAACGGGGTGGTGGGATTTTACGGAAGTTACAATCGGTCAGGTAGGTAACTTCGTCGTAGTCGTAAAATACGACTCGGCCCAGCGGTGTGACGCCAAAGTTTTTGAATAACAAATCACCCGGAAAAATATTGGCGGCTGCCAGTTCTTTGATGGCTTCACCATAGCCTTTGATTAAACGTTCCAGTCGTTCGTCGCTGGCATCTGCGAGATCCATGTCCAGCGGTATCATGCGGCGTTCAATATAAACGTGTTTGATAATAATTTGTTCGTTTTCAATTTCGATACTCTCTGCACATTCGTTTGTTAGCTCTTGCAATAATTCTTCTGAAAAGCGTTTGACGGGTAGGGCGACATAGGAATATTCGAGCATGTCAGCCATGCGGCCGACGCGATCATGTTGTTTGACCAGTTGATATTTGGCTTCGACTTCTTTGCGGTTGGTGTCTTTCGGCGGTGCAAAGTTATCGCGGATTATTTTGAAAACATAGGGGTAGGACGGCAGGGTAAATACAGCCATAACCATACCCTTGACGCCGGGAGCGGTCATTAATTTATCTTCAGAATATTTCAGGTGATGCAAGAAGTCGCGATAAAAATCTGTTTTGCCCTGCTTTTGAAAACCGATGGCGGCATATAAATCTTCTTTACTGCGGGTGGGCATCAGTTCGCGCAGAAAATTAACGATTGCGGAAGGGACAGGGTGATCCACCATGAAATACGCATAGGAAAATTCAAACAGGCGTGACAGTGCGTCTTCACCCAGTAAAAGTGTGTCGACGTATAAGCCGCCTTTTTCATTATTTAATACTGGGACTGCAAACGGGAAAACGTCATATTCGTTAATTGCCTTGCCGACAATGTAGGCGCCTTTGTTACGATAAAAAACCGCATTGATGACGTGAATCTGGAAATTAAGATGCGCGCGACGGTGCCGATGTCGGATGTAATCGCAGAGTGCTTTAGTGATGTTTCGAACATCCCGTTTTATATTTTCAAACGGTGTGCTGTAACGACATTTTTGTAGTACTTTGTGGATGGTTGTTCGCAACCCAAGTTCGGCCGGATAAAATACATGATAGGCCGCGCGTTCCGCTTCTATATATTCAGTCGAAACTGCGCTGCGCACAAAAATGTGGTCGTTATTAAAATAACGCCGGTGAAAAAGACGACAAAAAACAGAATTATAAAATGTCTCGGCCAGTTCAGGTTGTTTATGGTCGAGCAGGAGCAGCACGTATTTGCGTTTGACCTTCTGCCAGAGTGATTCATCCAGATGATTAACGTCAAAACTTTTTCTGAGATTGTCGATGGCTTCATCGACACGTTTGTCATAAAACAAAATCCGTTCCAGCGTGGCGGCGCGTTGCTCTTCCCAGGCGGCCAGTTCAAAACGCACCTGCGCACCGGTGGTGACCTGCTGAAATTTTTTAAAGTGCTTGTTGAATCCCTGTAAAACTGTTTCAGCGATGGCCTGTGAGAGTTTTGCCTGGTTGCGATGTTCTGGTGACATGCACTGATTTTGCAGCATTACAGGAAAAATGTCAGAGGAAATTGGCCGGGAATGTTGCCGGCGCGGGTGCATCACGATGCACCCGCTTTCTGTACATTATTTATTCAGACGATTTTCAATCAGATTATCGACGACTGAAGGGTCAGCCAGCGTTGAGGTATCGCCGAGATTGTCGAGCTCATTGGCTGCGACCTTGCGCAGAATGCGGCGCATGATTTTTCCCGAACGGGTTTTAGGCAATCCCGGCGCCCATTGAATCAGATTGACTTTTGCGATGGGGCCAATTTCTTTTCTGACTAGTGCCACCAGTTCTGTCTTGAGATCGTCATCACCTGTTTCACCTGCCATGAGTGTGACATAGGCATAAATGCCCTGGCCGGTTATTTCATGCGGGTAGCCCACGACAGCCGCTTCCGCTACTTTCTCATGTAACACCAGTGCAGACTCAATTTCTGCGGTGCCGAGTCGATGGCCGGAAACATTCAGTACGTCATCAACCCGTCCGGTAATCCAGTAATAACCGTCTTCGTCGCGGCGTGCGCCATCACCGGTAAAGTAATAGTTCTTGAACATGGAGAAATAGGTATCAAAAAACCGCTCGTGGTCGCCATACAGCGTCCTCATCATCGAGGGCCAGGGATGTTTGATGGCCAGATTTCCTGTTGCGGGATTGCCGTCGATTTCATTTCCTTCATCGTCCAGCAGGACAGGTACGACGCCGAAAAATGGCCAGGAGGCAGAGCCGGGTTTCAGCGGTGTGGCGCCGGGTAGTGGCGTGATCATGTGGGCACCGGTTTCGGTCTGCCACCAGGTGTCTACGATCGGGCAGCGTCCATCGCCGACAACATGGTAATACCATTCCCAGGCTTCGGGGTTAATCGGCTCACCGACCGTGCCCAAAATTCTGAGCGAGGCGCGTGAGGTTTTCTTCACCGGCTCATTGCCCGCGCTCATCAAGGCGCGGATAGCCGTGGGTGCGGTGTAGAAGATGGACACATTGTGTTTGTCACAGACCTGCCAGAAGCGTGAAATATCCGGATAGGTCGGGATGCCTTCAAACATCAACGAGGTTGCGCCATTGCATAACGGGCCGTAAACGATGTAGGTATGTCCAGTCACCCAGCCAACGTCAGCGGTACACCAGTAAACTTCACCGTCTTTATAGTCGAAGACCAGTTTATGCGTCATCGCGGCCTGCACCAGATAACCACCGGTTGTGTGCAGAACGCCCTTCGGTTTGCCTGTAGAGCCAGACGTGTAGAGGATGAATAAGGGATCTTCAGCATCCATTTCTTCAGGCGGGCAATCAGCGGAAGCAGAAGCCATGGCCTCGTGATACCAGACGTCGCGATCATCATTCCAATCGACGGGTTCACCACCACGCTGCACGACGATGCAGGTATGGACATTCGGACAGGCGCTGATGGACTGATCGGCGTTCTTTTTCAGCGGGACTTTTTTACCGCCGCGCAGCGACTGGTCAGCGGTGATGACGACCTGGCAGTCCGAGTCAAGAATGCGATCACGCAGAGCGTCTGGAGAGAAGCCACCGAAAACAATCGAATGCACAGCGCCGATCCGCGTGCAGGCAAGCATGGCGACTGCGGCTTCCGGCACCATCGGCATGTAAATGGAAACGCGGTCACCTTTTTTAACGCCACGGCTTTTTAAAACATTCGAGAATTTGCACACTTCTTCGTGCAACTCCCGGTAGCTGATATGCCGGTCTTCGTTTGGGTCATCGCTTTCCCAGATAATGGCGGTCTGATCTCCGCGGGTATCCAGGTGTTTGTCGAGACAGTTGTAAGAGACATTCAGCTTGGCGCCCTCAAACCATTTGATATGCAGGTCATCACCAAAACTCCAGTCCAGCACCTTGTCCCAGGGTTTGAACCACGAGACATAAGTCTCCGCCTGTTTAACCCAGAATCCCTCGGGGTCAGTAACTGACTCCTGGTACATGGCTTCATACTGCTGGGTGTTGATATGTGCCTGGGCGGCAAACTCGGCTGGGATTTCATATATTTTATCTGACATGGTGAGTCTCCTGTGCGGTTATTTTTTGTAGGTCTGGAAACCTTGATGTTGAGTATAGCTGGAGCATGCGGACTCTGTCATGGCATCCGCTCAGCAGTTGACGCGTTTGGAAGGTAATCAACGATTCCTCCGGCTTTTTATGTTGCTATTTGATTTCATGCTTGCTGATTGTAGACAAAATAAGCAAATTGATACTGATAATTCAGATTAATAAGCGGCATCTATTTAAATTGTCTACAATATGGTCTATAAAGTATTGAGGCAATATGTGCTCAAACTAATGAACGACTACGTAGAAACACATGGCTTACGGGTCGCTGAAGCATTGTATGATCTGGTTTCAGTTGAGGTTGTGCCCGGCATCGGTGTAAATGCCGATCATTTCTGGGCGTTTTTCAGCGAGATCCTCAGCGAATTCTCTCCACTCAACAGGGCTCTGCTAGACAAGCGTGATGTGTTGCAAGCAGAGATAGATGAATGGCATCGCCAGCGCCGCGGGCAACAACATGATGCCATCGCTTATAAACGATTTCTGGTTGATATTGGTTACCTCCAGCCAGAGGGCGATGTCTTTCAGATAGAAACCACAGATGTCGATCCGGAAATAGCCGCTATTGCGGGGCCACAATTGGTCGTTCCGGTCAACAATGCGCGCTATGCATTGAACGCAGCGAATGCAAGATGGGGCAGCCTTTACGATGCGCTTTATGGGACAGATGTGATTCCGGAAACAAGGGGCCTGGAGAAGGGTGATCAATATAATTCTGAGCGGGGAATGCAGGTGGTTGAGCGCGCGGCTGCGTTTCTGGATCAGGCTGTGCCGCTGGCGTCCGGTCATCATCATAACGTGCTGCGCTATGTGATTGCTGACGGTGATCAAAAAACGCTCGTGGCCGAACTGGCCAACGGCGTTGCAACAGGTCTGGCCGACCCGGAAAGTTTTGCCGGCTTTCAGGCCGATCAAACACTGACCGCCATTCTGTTTCGGCATCATGGCTTGCACATACAAGTTCTGATCGACCCGATGCATCCTGTCGGTAAAGTTCATCCTGCCGGTGTGAAAGATATCGTTCTAGAAGCGGCGATTACAACGATTCAGGATTGTGAAGATTCAGTGGCCGCAGTCGATGCTGAAGATAAGGTTCAGGTTTATCGAAACTGGCTGGGGTTGATGAAAGGTGACCTGCATGAAACCTTTTATAAAAGTGGAAAAAAAATCACGCGACAGTTAAATGATGATCTGAAATATACCCAGGCTGATGGCAGTGAGCTCATTTTGCCCGGACGTAGTTTGATGCTGGTGCGCAACGTCGGCCTGCACATGATGACGGATGCGGTGATGACCGAGTCAGGCGAAGAAATCCCCGAAGGAATTCTGGATGGCATGTTGACGACTTTGATTGCGCTGCATGACCTGAAAAAAATAGACGGCAATCGAAACAGTAAAACGCAAAGTATTTATATCGTGAAACCGAAAATGCATGGCCCGGAAGAAGTGGCCTTTACGAATCGGTTATTTGCGGCGATTGAGGATGCGCTTGGACTGCCGCGTTACACCATCAAACTGGGCGTAATGGATGAGGAGCGCAGAACAACGGTCAACCTAAAAGAATGTATTCGTGCCGCAAAGGAAAGATTGATTTTTATTAACACGGGATTTCTGGATCGAACCGGCGATGAAATTCATACCAGCATGGAAGCCGGGCCGATGTTGCGCAAGGCCGATCTGAAGTCAGCGCCCTGGATGGCAGCTTACGAAGACTGGAATGTGGATGTCGGCCTTGCCTGCGGCTTGAGCGGTAAGGCGCAAATAGGAAAAGGTATGTGGGCTGCGCCGGACAATATGGCCGAGATGCTGGAAACAAAAATGGCTCACCCATTGGCCGGCGCGAACTGTGCGTGGGTGCCTTCACCAACAGCAGCAACATTGCATGCAATGCATTATCATCAGGTCAATGTTGCTGAACGCCAACGAGAAATTGCGACACGTGCACCAGCCAGCCTGGACGATATTCTGACCATTCCGCTGATGGAAAATTCAACGGTATTATCCGCTGCGGAAGTTCAGGCCGAACTGGATAATAATGTGCAGGGCATTCTCGGTTATGTTGTACGCTGGATCGATCAGGGCGTCGGCTGTTCCAAAGTGCCGGACATTAACAATACAGGTTTGATGGAAGACCGTGCTACGCTACGTATTTCCAGCCAGCATATTGCCAACTGGTTGCATCATGGCATATGTAGTGACGTGCAGGTGATCGACACATTCAAACGTATGGCAGCAGTGGTGGATAAGCAAAATGCAGATGATCCCATGTATCAGTCAATGGCGCCAGACTATAACGGTGAAGCATTTCTAACGGCGCTTGAACTGGTATTCAAAGGTCGTGAGCAGCCAAACGGCTATACAGAATTTATTTTGCATGCGCACAGGCAGATACAAAAGTTAAAAAATAATAATCTTTGTTTTTAGGTCTTTGTGCTCTTTGCGGTGAACAAAAATAAGTTAAGGTGAACTATGTCCAGATTGAGTAATTATTTTTCGCTGAAAGAAAATGAGAAAGGCGAAAAATATCTGGAAGTTTTTGTGCGCGGTATCGAGGTATTGCGACTGACTTTATCGAACAAAGGAACGGCTTTCACAAAAGAAGAAAGAATTGCATTGGGACTGGACGGCTTGCTGCCCCCACGGGTAACGGACCTCGATCACCAGGTAGAGCGGCTGTACCGGAATTATCTGCGACTGGGCAGTGACCTTGAACGCTACGAATTTTTACGGGATGTGCAGGAACGCATCGAAGTTGCTTTTTATGCCTTGCTGGAGCGGCATCTGGAAGAAATGCTGCCGATCGTTTATACGCCGACTGTGGGTCTCGCGGTGCAACAGTACAGCTCGATTTACAAAACAGCACGCGGTCTGACGCTCTCGCCGGAAAATATCGACCGGGTTGAAGAAGTCGTGAACAACTACCCGTGGCATGAAGTCAGGATGATTGTCGCTACCGACTCTTCTGCCATTTTAGGTATCGGTGACCAGGGCCACGGTGGGCTTGCAATCTGTATCGGCAAGCTGGCTCTATACACGGCGGGTGGTGGACTGAGTCCTTTTCATACCATGCCAGTCAATCTGGACGTGGGCACGAACCGCAAGGAACTGCTGGAGCATCCGCATTATTTAGGCGTGCATCAAAAGCGGCTCGAAGGCGAGGCCTATTTTGAATTCATGGACAAGTTTGTCGAAGCCGCTGAACGCAAGTGGCCCAAGGCGGTGATTCAGTGGGAGGATTTCTCCAAGGATGTGGCCTTCAAGGTGTTGGAACGTTATCGTGACAAAATCCCCTGTTTCAATGATGACATTCAGGGAACGGGGGCCGTGGTGCTGGCCGGGTTGCTTTGCGCCTGCAAACAAAAAGGTGAATCGCTGACTGAACAGCGCGTTGTGATCGCTGGTGCGGGTGCAGGGGGGATCGGGGTGGCCTGCGCAATACTCGAGGGTATGGTTTGTGAAGGTCTGAATCGTGAACAGGCCAGACGGCAAATGTTTGTCATTGATGGCAGGGGTTTGGTCCTGGAAGACCTCACGCCGGATGAATACAAGCAACGTGTTGCACAACCTGCCAGCGCAGTTGATGACTGGGAAACAGAAAAACAAATACCTACCCTGATGGAAGTGGTTGAAAACGCAAAACCAACCGTATTAATCGGGTTAACCGGCGTCACGGATTTATTTAGCGAGCCGTTGATTCGGCGCATGGCCAGGTCTTGTGAACGTCCCATCATTTTTCCGCTCTCCAATCCGACTGCACATTGCGAAGCGATTCCGGAAGATATATTTAACTGGACTGAAGGTCGCGCTGTTGTGGCAACGGGTAGTCCGTTTAATGACGTTGAATACGGGGGTAAAACTTACCCCATCGGTCAGGGCAATAATGCGTTTATATTTCCGGGGCTTGGTTTTGCCAGCGTGTTGGGGAAATGCAGGCGTATCAGTGATGCAATGGTGCTGGAGTCAGCCTACGCGTTAGCCGATTATACGACTGAGCACTACCATGATGACGGCCGGATTTTTCCGCCCATTTCAGAATTACAGAATGTCAGTAAATACGTCACCAAACGCGTGCTGGAAAAAGCGCTGGAAGATGGATCTTCAGAAAGAACTGACCTGAGTGAAAAAAGTCTTGAAGATTATATCGAAGGCTATTTCTGGAATGCTGAATATTTACCGTTTGTTGCCGGGAAAAGAGGTGGGTAAAAAATTATTTTAAGATTACCGTACAACCATGAATTCGTAAGGCAAGGATTTTTAATCTATGGAACCTCTGAACAATTCATCCATGAATTGTCAGAGGGCGAAAAACAAAAAGTGCGATTTTTGTTTTTCTCACAAAATCAATCGCTTACCGCGATTGATTTTGGCGGCACATCCCTGTGCCGCAGG
>DTYI01000098.1 GCA_012961935.1 Thiotrichales bacterium
GATTATCCTGTGGTTTTTTGCAGCGAGTTTTTTCCATCTGATTTTAAAACGCGGCTTGTTGCGCAGGGAGCAACAACAAACCCGCTCCTTGACCCAGCGTCTGTTGCCCTCATTGCTTTCCGACAATATTGCCGATGTATCACATGCCCAGCTTAATCAACAATTACGGCAGGCAACTGCAAGCAATAATATTTCCAGCAACAACTTATTGCTGACACGCCTTTCCCTGTTTCTCAACCATGATGAAAATGATGTTGATGAAACGTTTGGCATCAAGGAACGTGAGTTTATGCGCGGCTCATACTCCTTATCACGCTTTATGGTTTGGGCGATTCCGATTATGGGGTTTATCGGCACGGTGTGGGGCATTAGTAACGGCATTGCACACTTCTCGGA
Organism: Thiotrichales bacterium; assembly: GCA_012961935.1. Classification (GTDB taxonomy): domain Bacteria; phylum Pseudomonadota; class Gammaproteobacteria; order CAZUMV01; family CAZUMV01; genus UWMA-0217. Next base: position 397 of record DTYI01000098.1, read on the forward strand.
TGCCATGACCAGCACCAGTTCGGTTACGGATGTATCCGCGATGCTAAAAGAAAACCTGCCGCTGGTCACAAACTCTTTGGCAACTGCTTTTGACACCACCTTATTGGCGCTGCTCCTGAGTATCCCGTTGATGATGGTCATGATCTGGCTGGAAAAGCAGGAAGAAAGCTATTTGATTGAACTGGAAGAAGACTGGTTTCATAGTATCAAGCCAAAAATTTCAAAGCCTGTTTTAGCAGTATCCACATCAACAGCTGGCGTTGCAGCCGCAGGTGCTACTGACTCTGGCGGACAAGCCGTTGCCAGTGAAATCAAGCTGCTTAGCACCCAAATCAAGGCGTTGCAGGAAACCATGGAAGACCTGTATGAAACCGTATTTGCTTCCAAACTGGGCAAGTAGGATTTAAAGTCATGAACCGTGCGAGTCGCTACGCCCGCTATTTGCCAGAGCAAAAACTGGAGATTAGCCTGTTTCCGTTTTTAAGTATATTCCTCTGTGTGATGGGTGTGCTTTCGTTTATCAATGTATTGAACAGCTTTAGCGCCCCACAAAAAATAGAACTCTCTGCCAAGCTGGAGCAAGGCTATAAAGTCGCTTACCAGATTTTTAATTTGCCCGATGGCATTATCTCTGTGCCACCGACCAAACACCTGCAAGGTCTGCACAAGGCGCTGGATAACGACAGCAAGACAATCCTGGATGATATTATTGTTCAGCGCAAACAACATATGGCCAGGCTAAAAGCCCATACAGGTCCCATCAATCAATCAGTGAGAGAACCAGAAATCGAAGACATCCTGCAAATGCTGCACAATATTCGCACCATTAATGAACTGGCACTTAAAATACGCCCTATTTTTGCACCTAAAGTCTTTGAAGATGAATGGAAAGAAGAGATGGAAATAATGCAAAATATTATTTTTAATGCTCCCATGATAGATGATTTTAATGCATTTAAAAACTACATCATGTTAAAATCTGGACTCAAAGAAGAAAACTTCTTTAAAGCACTTAGACTTTTACTCACAGGTGCCGAGCATGGCCCAGAACTAAGTGATATTTATCCACTTATCAAAGCATACTTATTGGAGGTAGCCTCATGATTACAGAACTATACGGACTCATTAGAACGATTGGAACACTTTATATTTGGATTGTCATTATTGCTTCATTTTTAAGCTTTGTACGCCCTGACCCTAACAACCCCATTGTTCAAGCACTGCACCGACTCACAGAGCCTGTTTTCTCTTTTATTCGTACAAAATTTCCTTTTGTCGTTATGGGTGGCATAGACTTGTCTCCTTTGGTTATTATATTTGGTTTACAATTTATTGATATTATTATACGTAATGTACTCTTTGGATAAGTGAGAAAAATTTGTTTCGTTTAATTATTATATCTCTATTATTTTTATTACTTAGTCCCTTAGAAGCTAAGCGATTAAGCTATTGGCAAGTACAGAACATGCCAAAATCTGTAGAGAAAGACTATTATATCTGGCGTTTTTTATCTCAAAGTACAACTACTAGTAACGAAGCTAAAAACATTATATTAGAAGCAAATAATCTCAACAAAAAACTACGTGTAGCATACAAAAATCGTACTGGTTTTCCCGCACCCAAGATTAAAAAATCACGAGATGTTACTCCTGATCATATATGGAAAAGAAGAAGTGTCGCAAATAAACATTTTAAAGAAGGTCTTGCACTTCTAAGAAAAAAAAAATAAACACCTTGCAGTAAAATACTTTGAGGTAGCCAAAAGAAACTATATTAAAAGACATCAGAAAGATAAAGCACTTTTTTGGCTTTATCTAAGCACTAAAAATCGTAAATATCTTACAGAACTACGAAAAAGTTACCATCCTAATCTCTATACACTCATGGCAGCAGATACAGTCAAAGGTAAGTACCCTAAAACCATTACCCAAAAAATACGAAGAAAAAGAATTTCTGGATTTGATAGTAAAGACCCTATTGCCTGGACAAAAATAAAAGAAAAAATGAAACGCTCTTCAAATAGTACTATTGATAAAATGGCAAGTAAATATGCTTCGCAAGAGTCTATAGGTATCTATACCTATCTTAAGGCTAAGGCAAGTGAACATAGAAAATCCTATTTTCCTATGCCCTATAGAGATGTAATGAAAACAATGAGCCCACAAAGACAAGCACTTATCTATGCCATTGCACGTCAAGAAAGTCGTTTTGTACCTGCTTCTGTTTCTCGTTCTTTTGCTTTAGGCATGATGCAATTTATGCCTTTTCTCATTGAACATATTGCCAAAGAAAAAGGTCAAAA
>DTYI01000099.1 GCA_012961935.1 Thiotrichales bacterium
ATATCGCGAATACCTTGGCAGGCCAAGGTTTGAGCGATTTTGTTCAAGATTCGAAGCCAGATTTTTCAGAAAACCATTCAGGTAGAAACTGGAATCTTTGAAAATAGCCATTTTGTTGTACAACGTTTGAATAGAAAGATGTGTTTACTTGATTATGACCGCCTTTATGAAATATCCGGGTTAATGTTTTCCGGTCAAGGGTACGAAAGCAACCGGTAATAATTGTTGAGTACTGACCTTGCCCTGTTCAGATTTTTCCACCAGCAAAAGTTCCTGAATCATGAAGCGTGAGCCGACCGGGATCAGCATGCGCCCACCGGGTTTGAGTTGCTTGATCAAAGGCGGAGGAATATGGCTGGCTGCAGCGGTGACAACAATTGCATCAAAAGGTGCATGCTCCTTCCAGCCGTAATACCCATCTCCAATCCGCAGTTCGATATTTTCGTAACCCAGTCGTTGCAGGCGTTCTTTTGCCTGTTTGCCTAACGGTTCAATAATTTCGATGCTGTATGCTTTTTTAACCAGCTCCGCCAGCACCGCAATCTGGTAACCTGAGCCGGTACCCACTTCCAGCACGCGATCACCCTCATCAACCTGTAGCAAATCTGTCATGATGGCCACAATATACGGTTGTGAAATCGTTTGCCCATGTCCAATCGGCAGAGGACGATTTTCATAAGCCACTTTCCGTAATTTCTCCGGTACAAATTCATGACGCGGCACACGGCCAAGTATGTTGATAACCTTTTCATCCAGTTTATTTTTTTCGAGGTTACCGTACCCCGCTTTGACATCAGCCACAATCTCCTGAATCATCACCTCTCGTTTCAGGGCATAAGGATCATCACCTGCGACTGAAGTGAAAGTTAAAAGAACGAGGAAAATGCCGGATAAAAAGCGTAGATTGAATAACAGATGATTCATAACCTCATCCTTATAAAAAAAATATTGATAACTTCATATATGAGGTCACATTATTGAATATTCAATTCAGCTTTTGTTGCTAATTAAGTCATTGTCATTAAACCCGCATTATTGCTACGCTTGATGTTGATGAAACCCCTTCGAATATTTAGCCACGTTGCCTGTGAATCACCAGGTTATCTTGCAACCTTTCTGGAGCTGCAGGGCTTTCCGTTCGAGGTGATTTGTCTGGATAAAGGTGTTCCTGTGCCACAGGATCTGGATGATGTGGCGGGTCTGGTTATTCTGGGTGGGCCGGGTGACGTGAATAAACCGACTGACTGGATGAAAGGAGAGATGGAACTTATTGGTCGGGCGATTAAACAGGATTTACCTGTGCTGGGTATTTGCCTGGGCGCTCAGATGCTCAGTAAAGTGCTGGGCGGCGTGGTGACTCCGAACAAAACGCTGGAGGTAGGCTGGCATCCGGTCATCAATGCTTCAACAAAAGGCTGGTTTGCTGATCTGCCGGCAGCCTTTGAGGTGTTTCAGTGGCATGCGCATACTTTCTCTCTTCCAAAAGGTGCTGTTGCGCTGGCGCACAGCACTTGCGCTGAGCTTCAGGCTTTTGCTTTTAACAATAATCTTGCCATGCAGTTTCATCTTGAAATGACGCCCGAGTCGATCGCATATTTAATCCAGCAATATGCGAGTGACCTTGAGGAAGCCTCAAGCTGCGTACAGGATGCGGATATCATTACGAGTGATCTGGAAACACGAACCCGCAATCTGTATCAGATTGCGGACGTGGTGTATGGTCGTTGGCTTGAGTGCATTTATAACAGCTAGTCGATCAATCCTGGCTGGCATGTCTGTGAGCGGCCAGTCGTTCTGCTCTTCTTTTTTGTCTTCTTTCTTTTTGCCGTTGTTTACGAGCCTGGCGCTTCAGGTGTTTTGCTTTTCTTCTTTCTTTTCTTAGACGTTTTCTGCGTTCTCTTCTGGTTTCAGTAACTTCTTCTGTCGCGGTTGAATTTGCAACATCTGTAGGTGATTCTGTTTCTGTATTTATTTCAGTTTCGGATGATGGTGCTTCTGTCACGACCGGTTCAGCAGGTTGTTCAGGTACAGCCGTTGGTATCACTTCATTAAGTGTTTCTGGCATCGCTGTGGATTCAGGTGCTAGTGTTTCATCTGCGACGGGTATTTCAATATCAAGGATGTTGTATTCAGTTGGTCCTGATGTATGGACCACATTCCATTTATCATCCAGCGTGACGATATTCATCTTGACGGTTCCATTAAATCCGTCGATTTTATTTTCGTTATTCACCAGGCCCGTAGTGTTGGCCAGTGTATCGAAAGTGGTTGTGTTGATATTCAGCTCAAGATTTTCTTTTTCGTTCGAAAAGGAAATAAGATCGGCTGAAACATATTCCCAGGTGTCACCCGCTGCGGCATAAATAATATCGTTTTCAATATAAAAATCAGCGCCAGCGAGACCGGATTCCTGGCTTGTCGAACCCGTTTCCGGATTATTGTCCATGTCAATGTAAAACCGAACGTTTCCACCTCGGTTATCACCCGGAATGGTGAGTTTGATGTTATCGCCCGTCATGCTGAGCTGTGGATTGACATCAATCGCTGCACTTGAATTTGCGGATAGGAGCAAGCCAGTGGCCAGTAACAGAACTTTTTGCGTCATCATTTGAGTCTCCAGTCAAAACATGAGGTTGGCATTTACAGAACCCTAGACATAGACAAAGTCTTTACAGTTCAGCAAGCATTACTGATTGGTATCTTTATCGTGACGAATGGAGAGCGTTGACTTTTGATTTGTTGAAGTCGTCAACAACACTGCATACTATGTGATCTGGACAATAGTTTTGAAAATATCATGGCTAAACGTAAATTCACCATGCGCCTGGTCTGCACATATAAGGATCCGGACAACACTATCGACAATCTCAATGTCGACGTGCTCACCCAGGATGGCTGGAAACCGTTGGATTTGTCAGTGACCTCGCCAGGGTTTCAGATTTTTGTCTATTCTGTATTTACCTGCCAGCATATGTATTTCCGGGTCAACTGCGCTGAGCGGGGTCTAATTCTGGAGAAGTCCGAGGGCAGTATTATGCTGGCGACTGACAGAGAGTGGAATATTACAACGCTGCACGTCGATTTTGTCGGGGAATTAAAACGTGGTCTGGTGAATCAGGATGATATTGATTATATCGCAGAGCGCATGCAGCAATGTCCGGTGTCTAAAAACACACGTGAAATAGCGGATAGCATAACAGCAATCAGCTTCAAGTCTGACTAATGGATTGCCCCTGCGGCTCAAAATTAGACTATACCGATTGCTGTGGTCGTTTTATCGATGCTGGTCAAATTGCGCAGACGGCCGAAGCCTTAATGCGTTCACGTTACACAGCTTATACTAAATCTGATTTTAATTATTTGCTTACAACCTGGCATTCATCGACTCGCCCTGAAAGCCTTGATGAAAAACAATCGCAACAATGGATTGGCCTGAAAATCTTACATACTGAAGCAGGGCAGGCAGATGATTCAAATGGAGTAGTTGAGTTTATTGCGCGTTATAAAGTAAACGGTCGTGCTTTTCGTCTGCACGAGACCAGTCGTTTTGTAAAAGAGGATCGTCGTTGGTTCTATGTTGAGGGTATTATCCAGCCGGCATAAATTTTGAAAAAAGATGTTTAAAATAGTCAGCCAGTGGTGGCAACGACGCTTAATTCAGCAATCAAATGTGAGCGAGGACGCATGGTCCAGTGCATTTGCACGGCTTCCACTGCTAAGACGGTTAACAAACAAGGAAAAAATTCGTTTGCAGGAAACGGCTATTTTGCTGCTACATAAAAAATCATTTTTAGGCGCACACGACCTGGAGGTGACAGAAGAAATGAAATTAATTATTGCATTACAGGCCTGCCTGCCGATTTTAAATTTAAGTATCGGCTGGTATCGGGGCTGGCATTCAATCATTATTTATCCGGCAGGATTTCGACCTGACCATACCTATACAGATGAAGCAGGTGTTGTGCATCACGAAAAGCGCGCGCTAAGTGGCGAGGCATGGAGTCGTGGGCCGGTGATTTTATCCTGGGATGAAGTAAAGGATGCAGGGATTATCGATGGTGAAAATCTTGTTATACATGAATTCGCGCACAAGCTGGATATGCGAAATGGTATCGCAAATGGCTTCCCGCCGTTACATAAAGGCATGAATAAAAAGCAGTGGGCGGAAGTTTTCACTGAGGCCTATGATGATTTACATTATCGCTTACAGAATGGACAGAGATCTGAAATAGACAGTTATGCAGCCCATTCTCCTGCTGAATTTTTCTCGGTATTAAGTGAACTATTTTTTGAAAGACCTGGCGTTATTGACACTGAGTACCCCGACGTTTATAAACTGCTAAGTGAATTTTACAAACAGGATACGCTAGCGAAAATTACCTAGGGATGGTCTGAACAAGCCCCAATTGTTTTCTGCGGGTTAAAATGCCCCGCATGTTTCACGAGGTTCGCCGCAATAGCTGGGCTATTGCCTGCAGGACGCAGGTAAGGAGCGTGAGC
>DTYI01000100.1 GCA_012961935.1 Thiotrichales bacterium
CGCTGCCTGTTGCAAGGCTTCGCGTTGTTCGTCGGGCAGGTTTTTCAGCGCAGTTGTTAAACGCTCTGGTGCGATTTCGAGGTCAGCCATGGTGTCGGCTTCGGCTGTAACGTGCCCGCCATCATGGCGCCCCGCACACTGGAAAGCGAACGCGAACGCAAGCTCACCATCCTCATGAACCCCTTCATGTCCTGCGGCGCAAGGCTGCCCGTTTACGCATTATTCGCAGCGGCGTTTTTCCCACATAATGGTCAGAACCTGGTATTCGGGCTTTACCTGATCGGCATCCTGGCCGCCATCGGCACCGGCCTGATCATGAAGCGCACCCTGCTCCCTGGCAGCAGCAGCGGCTTCATGATGGAGCTTCCGCCTTACCACCTGCCCACAGCAAAAGGCGTCCTGTTGCGGACATGGGATCGGCTCAAGCTATTCATCAGAGATGCGGGCAAAGTCATCGTCGTCATGGTCGTGATTATCAATATTCTCAATTCCATCGGCACCGATGGCAGTTTCGGCAATGAAGATTCAGAAAAATCCGTACTCAGCGCGATCAGCCGCAGCATTACACCCGTATTTGCCCCGATGGGAATCCGCGAAGAAAACTGGCCAGCCACAGTCGGCATCTTCACCGGTGTGCTGGCGAAAGAAGTCGTGGTCGGCACACTGGATTCACTTTACACCAGCCTGGCCAACCAGGGCGCAGAACCCGAAGCTGAAGACCCCTTCAACCTCTGGACCGCGCTCTCAGATGCGGCCGCAACCATTCCAGAAAATCTGGGAACGGTCAGCGAAAACATCGATGACCCGCTGGGTCTGAATGTTGGCGACCTCAGCGATGCCGAAGCTGTAGCCGCTGAGCAGGAAGTCGACCGTAGTGTCTTCGGTGCTATGGTGCAACGCTTCGATGGCAAAATAGGCGCTTTTGCCTATTTGTTGTTTGTCCTGCTCTACTTCCCTTGCGCGGCCACCATCGGTGCAATTGTGCGTGAGGCCGGACTGCCCTGGGCATTATTCGTTGCCAGCTGGACGACAGCCGTTGCCTACATCACAGCAACCCTTTTTTATCAGGTTGCGAGTTTTTCTCGCCACCCAGCCAGTTCTTCAGGCTGGCTTTTTGCGCTGGGCATCGTTGCTATCGTGGCAATCTATCTATTACGCCGCTGGGCCAATCGAAAGCCCGCTTCAATCTCCCAACCGGGTTTTGAAAGCAACTGATGCTACTCGATATCAAACGTTATCTGATCCAGCACCAGCGCACCTCAATACGCGACCTGGCCTTGCACTTCAATACCGAACAGGACGCCATGCGCGGCATGCTCGAGCCCTGGATCAAAAAAGGTAAAGTCAAAAAATGCGAGACGAATACCACCTGCGGCGGCTGTTCTGACGGTTGCCCCTCAACCAGTGATGGCGAAATGGAAGTTTATGAGTGGGTAGAGAAAACACTACAATTTTCGCCTCGAAGCCATACGGCTACGTCTTGATAAAGCAGTCTATATCCGCTATGATTCGCGCCCTTTTCGACAATAGTTTTGAGGATTTCGGCCATGAAGCCTGGGATTCATCCAGAATACACAGAAACAAAAGTCACCTGTAGCTGCGGCAACAGTTTCGTGACACGTTCAACCTATGCCAAGGATGAAATGAGCCTTGATGTCTGCTCACAGTGCCACCCGTTCTACACTGGCAAGCAAAAGATTCTGGATACCGCCGGGCAGGTCGATAAATTCCGCCGTCGTTACCAGCAGAAATAAGCTGAAACCTGCCTTAACCAGGGCGCTCCTTTTGGGCGCCTTTTTTCTTTCTCTCTGCTTATCCTCTCCGCTTTTTGCAGAACAGATTATCGCAATCTTTGATGGCGATACTATCAAACTCGCTGATCAACGTATAATTCGCATCATCGGCATCGATGCGCCTGAATTAGGTCGGCGCGGTAAACCCGGTCAACCTTATGCCCAAATCAGCAAGAAGCGACTGGCAGAACTGATCCGACAAAGCGATTTTGAGGTTGAGCTGTTTTTCGACACACAGCACAAGGATCAATACCAGCGCGAGCTGGCCTACGTTCAACTTGCTGATGGCCGCGATGCAGGCGAAATTTTGCTGCGTGAAGGGCTGGCAGCCCTGCTCGTGATACCACCGAATGTCACCCGAGCCAACCAATACGCAGAAGTCGAAAATAAAGCCCGCCAACGTCGGCGCAACATCTGGAAGAAAGCGGACAGGCAGCCAGTACTGGCCGGCAAACTGACGGGCAAGGAAACCGGATACCACATTATCAGAGGGACAGTCAGCGCAGTCAAAACCACGCGTTACAACTACTGGCTAACACTCGATGGCAAACTGACCATAAAACTGACCCGCAAGGATGCGCAGCGTTATTTTAAAACGATTAACCCAGAGAAATTGCAGCGGAAAAAAATCGAGGTGCGAGGCAGACTTTATCACCACAAAAAGCAACAGCGTTTACGCCTGCGTCACCCCGCCTATCTGGAAATTATGTGATAAACCGCCAATACTATTGGCCGCCGCGATGATATAGAAGCCTGTTTTTGGCAGACTTATTAACTTAGGTTATCAACAACTACAGAATCGGAGGAGTCTCGCCATCGGAAATCAAATAAACCTGAATCGTGATCGCCTGGCACGCGCTGAGGAACTGCGCCTGCTCTACCAGCAATCCTTTCCAGCAGTGTTCGCCAGTCTGCTCGCTGGCTTACTGGTCTGCATTGCACTCTGGGAAGTTCAGGACCATCGCCTGCTCCAACTATGGTACCTAACGCTGTTGATCTCTTCTGCGGTACGGCTGACAGTTTTCTGGCGCTACCGCCGGGCAAAGCCGCAAGGCGAAGCCCTTTTGAAGTGGGAATGGCCCTATGCTGCGACCCTGTTTGCCTCATCCTCCATCTGGGGCCTGGGTGCATTGCTCATCATGCCACCCGACTCCATGCTCCATCAGGTCGTACTGGTTTTCCTGCTGACCGGCATGTCCGGCGGCGCACTGGCTGTTTATGCCCCACGTCGCAGGATGATGCTGATAACCATTGCTCTCATGCTGGTACCCGTCACCCTCTGGCTTGCATTCCAGGGAACCAGCCTGAGCACTGTTATGACGTTAGGCATCATCGCATTTTTGATCACAGTGATACGCTCCAGCAAAGTCGCTTCTACACATATGCACCAAAGCTTCGTCCTGGCACTTGAGCTGAAGGATGCCCGCAACAGAGCCGAACGCATTGCACGAGAGGATGAACTCACGGGTATGCGCAATCGCCGGGCCTTCTACGAGGAGGGAGAGAAACTCAGTAAGTGTCGCAGGCAAAAGGAGGGACTGCTAGCCATGATCCTGATTGATATCGACCACTTCAAGAAAATCAACGACACTTACGGCCATGCCAACGGGGATCTGGTGCTAAAAAAAGTAGCCGAAGTGCTCCGTGAGACTGTCCGCTGCAGCGATATCTGTGCCCGCATCGGCGGGGAAGAATTTGGTGTCCTGTTAAGGGTTTTCAAAGCTGAAGACGCTAAGAAACTGGCCCAAAAACTTTGCCAGCTTATCGAGAAGTCAACAGTACCGTTGACTGGAGATGCCGCCAGCAAGGCAATTTCGGCAACCGCCAGCTTTGGGGTTTCCACCGGCAACATCAGCCTGGATACATTATTCAACGCGGCAGATACGGCGCTCTATCAGGCCAAGGCGCAGGGGCGCAACCAGGTGGTTTGCGCCGCCTGAGCCGAGGAATTTATATTCCAGTCACCGAACCAGTTGCAGATCCGCCCCGCCCAGATAAAACTGTTACAAAGTAGAAGAGCAAACAACCAGAAAACAGGGCTACGGTAACCTCTGTCTTTCTGGAATGTTTTAGTTAAAGAATTAGTTTCCTCAGCATCGATCAACAGCAAAACTCTTTTCTTTCAACCCATAAAAGAAGAAACAGAACCCCATGGGTTCTTATTCAAATCGCATCAAATAATACCCATCTTGCTCGGCGGCACTCGCAGCAGTAGTTTTCGCAATCACATAGTATTTAGAGCCATCACGCTTATAAAAAGAAAATAGCGCTGAGGCTTTTCTCTGACTTCCATCCAGGGAGTAATTTTTAAATGAAAAAGTACTTTTCAAGGACAAGAATGGCACCTCTAAAATTCTTATTTCTGAATCAGGATTGAAGTAGTCATCCGTTCTATCTGAGATAACCGTTACAAACCTATTTTTAGCCAGCGTATGATCTGCATGGGTAAGCCGATACTCATAACCAGAATTGAGTAGCGCACTCCCCCTGTACTGCATATCTGTGCTTTTTTCTGAAGTAGCCAGGAACAGGTTGCCAGACGGTGTAATGAAATAACCTCCATCTTCTGTGAACCATAAGTCCCCACCAAAATCGTAGTCCCCATGATATGGAGAGTCATAGAGGAAAACAGCAGGATTTGAAGAAATATCAAGCTTATTGACGTCAGATGGGGATAACCCATTATTTGCCGCGTATAGTGCTTGCGCACCGGGCTGCAATTTAATTTTTGAACCAGCATAAATACTCACATTTCCGAGGCCGGTATGTGCGTTAGTGGATTGATTTGTGGTATCAAAGGTATAAATAGAATCCCATTGTGTTCCTGGCGTAGGTGATAAATAAATAAACCCGCTGTTGTCAACTTCTACATCACCGACAGACAGCGGCACACCCCAAACACTCCCTAGTGACAAGTCATTTACCTGGTAGTATCCAACCCAGGCATCGTAACCTACAGCAACCTTTGTGCCGTCAGCACTGGCAGAAACACTAGATGGAATTTTGGGCAAATCTACCAGCTGTTCAGTTATCCCTGTTTCCGGATCAATAACCCGCAAAGTAAAAGATGGTGTTGATGTGACGGCAATTAAGCGATCTGCGGACTTACTGTAAACTGCATCAACAACATCATGCGAGAGGGGTAATGGCGCTGTGACTGCGATAAGGCTTACAACCTTTGAATCACTCGCACCTAGCGGGTCTGTTACCGTGAAGGTAATTTCATAGGTGCCAGGAACATCAGCAGTAAAAGAGGTTGTTGCCGATACGGTATCAGAAAGCGTTGCTTGGCTGCTTTCTGGTCTGCCCGTCATGTCCCACGAATAAGAAATTACATCGCCAGCATTAGAATCTGAGCGTCCTGATCCATCCAGGACAACTTCCACATTCAGAGAGATAGCATTTTTTCCACCTGTCACAAGTGCCGTAGGAGGGATATTGGTTGTTTGTGGAGGGGTGGTTATTGAAATTGAGTCATCGAGAATAGAAAACAGCTCGTATGTGCCATTACCATCAAAATCCATTTCGACCCGTATTTGAGTACCGGATTGTTCTGGCATCAACCTTAATTTTTTTTCTGATACCCCGGTAATGATAACTGGCCCACCACTATCTGGAAAAGTAGAACTGCTGTTTGAGTAGCGTAGTGGCGACTCTGTCATGACCGTGACAAAACCCAAATCCTCGTGATAAATTTTTCCGGTTACTGTCAAGCCACTGTACATAACCTCTGCAACATAGTTCTCATAGAGCTTTTGCTTGCCACCCTTGTTGCTGAACAAATTGTCAGTTATGGTCGTTTTTCCGTTGGCAAAATCATGATTAACGAGACTAGTACCCGTGACATGATAACTTTCATTACCTTCCTCAACGCTCAGGCTGCTATAGCTCAACGTAAAAGATTCAAAATCATTGTATATTTGGTTGAAATGGTGAATAACCATCACTGCTTGACCATCCAGAACAACACCATCCTCAGAACAGTTTGAATATGTCATGTTGAGCGTTCCCGCCAGTGTGGAATCATCTAAATCGCCAGCGATGGCCACTGTTCCGCCTCCGGTACAGACTACCGATTCTGAAACAGCTGTGCGTTGCACACTTCCATGTTTGATATGATCAGGAGTTACGGCATTGCCCATTGCATTGATAATGCGAAAATTCCCTGCCTTGACAAATCCCTGGTCAGTTGCTGCCGCTTTTACCACCAAAGGATCGGATACACCTGCATTATCAAATAATGATTTAACGATGACTCCATAATTAGTTTCAGTAATTGTGGCGGGATCTCGTTTACCTGTGTAACTGTCTGAAGCATTTTCGAGGTCAATAGAGGTAGACGCTCCGTTACTGCTACCCCCGCCACCACCACAACCAACGATCGAAACAATGGTTAGTACATATATCGACAATAAGGCAAGTTTGTTCATGTAAATCCCTCTATCGTCGCGGTGAGCGGCCCATCCCGAACCCGGCTGGACGCCGGGTTTGGGATGGGAGTTCCACTGCATAGTTATACATCATTGCTGGCGGCACCGTAAAAAAGATGGTTTTCAATGCCGGAGAAACCAGCGCCCTTGCCGCGTTTGATGACGATGACATTTTCCGCCAGCTGGGTCTATCAAGATCTCGCAGCCGTTGGACTCGTAGATCTTCTTGGCCTCGTATGGTGTCCA
>DTYI01000101.1 GCA_012961935.1 Thiotrichales bacterium
ATTACCGGACAATCTCATTCTGGGCGATAACATGAACGCCTTTGTCGGTGGTGTCAGGCTGTGGGAAGCTACAAAGCAGCAGTGAGTGAATCGATAGATATATCTGCACGATGAGCCTCAATGCAGGGTATAATGGGTTTATTCTGTATTTCGGGTTGGTTAACAAACCGGCTCTCCTGTATTCCATAGGTATTTTAAATGTCACGTGAAGTTTCTACTCGCGAAGGTTTTCGCGAAATGGCCCTGATTGAGCCAGTGCAAAAAGTGCTGGAAGATGTGGGTTATGAAAATCCCACACCGATCCAGGCTGAAATTATTCCGCACATGCTGGCGGGTAAAGATGTGCTGGGTCAGGCACAAACAGGCACTGGCAAAACGGCGGCATTTGCTTTGCCACTGCTCTCCAAAATTAAACTGGATTTAACGTCCCCCCAGGTTTTAGTGCTAGCGCCGACGCGTGAATTGGCGATCCAGGTGGCTGAGGCATTTCAGCATTACGCTAAATTTTTGAAAGGCCTGCACGTGTTACCCATTTATGGCGGCCAGGATTACAAAGTCCAGTTGCGCCAACTTAAACGTGGTGTGCATGTCGTGGTTGGTACGCCTGGGCGAGTAATGGATCATATGCGACGCGGCACATTGAAACTGGATAAATTAACCTGCCTGACGCTGGATGAAGCGGATGAAATGCTCAGAATGGGGTTTATTGACGACGTGGAATGGATTCTGGAGCAGCTCCCTGAGCAACGGCAGACAGCTTTATTTTCTGCAACCATGCCGCCACAGATTCGGCGTATTGCAAAAAAGTATTTAAAAAATGCTGAAGAAGTCACGATCAAAATGCAGAAAAGGACAGCCGAAACTATTCGGCAGCGTTGCTGGATTGTCAGCGGCGTGCACAAGCTGGATGCTTTAACTCGAATTCTGGAAGCTGAAACATTTGATGGCATGATCCTGTTTGTGCGAACTAAACTGGAAACCGTTAACCTCGCTGAAAAACTCGAGGCACGTGGGTATTCAACGGCCGCACTCAACGGCGATATCGCACAAAATAATCGAGAGCGAATTGTTCAGCAATTCAAAACCGGTAAGATCGATATTTTAGTGGCGACGGACGTTGCAGCCAGAGGACTGGATGTGGACCGCGTTAGCCATGTCATTAATTATGATATTCCCTACGATACAGAAGCCTATATTCATCGTATCGGGCGAACGGGCCGGGCGGGCAGAACGGGTGACGCTATATTGTTTGTTGCGCCACGCGAAAAAAGATTAATGTATGCGATAGAAAAAGCGACTAATCAGAAAATTGAAATGATGGAGTTGCCTTCTACTGAAGCTATTAACGACAAGCGAATTGGTCGGTTCAAACAACAAATTACCGAAACATTAACAACAGATGATCTGGACTTCTATAGACAACTTATTGAAAGTTATCAAAAAGATCATGATGTGCCTGCTTTAGAGGTCGCAGCCGCTCTGGCTAAAATGGTTCAGGGAGAAACGCCTTTACTGCTTAAAGAGCAGGCGCACAAAGGTCGTAGAAAAGATAAAGAGGGTGGTCGGACAGAAAGAAATACCAGAAAAGATCAGCGGCCCAGGCCCAGGAAAGACAAACCTCGTTCCACCGGAAAAGTTGAAGAAGGTATGGAACGTTTCCGTCTGGAAGTAGGGCATAGTCACGGCGTTAAACCGGCTAACATTGTTGGCGCGATTGCTAACGAAGCGGGCCTGGATAGCCAGTATATTGGGCGTGTTGACATTAACGATGATTTCACCCTGATCGATTTACCGGTTGGTATGCCGAATGATTTATTTCAGGATTTAAAAAAAGTTAGAGTGGTTGGCAGGCCAATTAATATTTCGCGTGACAAACAGATAAAACCTTCAACCAAAAAACGTGCAAAATTAAAAGTTAGAAAGAGAACGAAAAAAATGAAAGGGAAAAGAGTTCGACAAAGTAAAAAGTAGAAAGCATCACCGTCAAATTGTAAACTTCAGGAATACCGACTTCATGGATGAAATAAAAACATGCAGCAATTTGCGTTCGGACTTTTAGCAGGGATATTGCTCTTATGCTATTTGCACGAGTTGCCTGATGTCCGTTGGGCATTATTACTACCTGTTTTTATATTTCTGGTTTATCGCTTCAGATCGATGAGAGTTATTCCAGCGGTTGCCGTTGGATTTCTTTGGGCACTATTGCAGGCGCATGGATTACTAAACCCCCAATTCGCTTTTGAATTGGAAAAGAAGGACCTGTTGATTCAGGGCAAGGTGGTTTCCATACCACAGGTGTCCGAGAAAAAAATCCGCTTCGATTTTGCGCCTGAAAAAGTGATCGCCCCAGCAAATGATATTATCGCTCCTTCACATCTCAGCGACCGCGAAATTAATCCTTCCATGGACATTGTATTGCCCGATAAAGTCCGCCTGAGTTGGTACCGTAGCCAGGCAGAAATCCATACGGGTGAGCAGTGGCAGTTGCTGGTTCGCATGAAACGTCCGCATGGATTTATGAACCCTGGTGGTTTTGATTATGAAGGCTATCTTTTTCAGCAGGGGATCGGCGCAACCGGCTATGTGCGCAAAAGTGAAAATAATCAACGACTGACTACAGCAAAATTCGGGCTTGACCCGCTACGGGAATCACTTGCAGAAAAAATTCGTCTCGCACTGGGTGGTTCTACAGTTACCGGATTGATTCTAGCACTCGTGCTGGGTATACGCAGTGATATTGATCCCGCCCAGTGGGATTTATTTATAGCTACAGGTACGAATCATTTAATTGCGATATCCGGGTTGCATATTGGCCTGATCAGTGGCCTGGGGTTCTGGTCAGGACGCTGGTTATGGAAACGTTCTTCAAGGCTGTGCCTGTTGTTGCCAGCACCCAAAGCGGCGGCCATTATTGCGAGTACATTAGCCCTTGGTTATGCCGCGCTTGCGGGGTTTTCCATCCCAACCCAACGGGCGCTGATCATGCTTTCTGTGGTCATGCTGGCTGTGTTGCTGGGTAGGCCTGTAAAAGCAACTACCACACTTTCATTGGCATTTGTTCTGATTTTGCTGTGGGATAGTTTCGCCGTGTTGTCACCGGGTTTCTGGTTATCTTTTGCTGCGGTCGCGATCATCGTCTGGACATTAGGCAACCGGCAACATTGGCGGATTTGGCAACAATGGGGTTTGATACAGGGCGGCCTGGCGTTGTCGCTTTTCCCGCTGACGATCTGGTTTTTTCAACGTGCCTCGCTGGTTGCACCTGTTGCAAATTTTCTGGTCGTTCCCGTTGTAGGATTTCTGGTTGTGCCGTTGGCTTTGTTTGGTTCTTTATGTTTATTTTTCTCGCCTGAACTTGGAGCGTGGATTTTACAAATCCCAGCAATTATTTTGTCGGGTGTGGTCTGGTTACTGCAAGTGCTGGTCAATATTTCCTGGTCAACGATTAGCTTGCCGCAGCCCACCATTGGTTTGCTGTTACTGGCCTCGCTCGGAATTATTCTGCTGCTATCGCCGCGTGGAATACCGGCGCGGGGTATCGGTGCGGTTTTGCTTTTACCGCTTTTTATTAATGCTGCAGATCAACCGCATGCCGGGTCATTCAGAATTAATTTCCTTGATGTAGGGCAGGGGCTATCTGTGGTTGTGCAAACGGCTAGCCATGCGCTCATTTATGATGTTGGCGCAAAATTCAGCGATCAATTTAATGCAGGTGAGGCGGTTGTCGTTCCGTTTTTACAAAAACAGGGCATACGGAAAGTTGACCGGCTGATTATCAGCCATGTTGATAACGATCATCGTGGTGGTTTAGAGTCTGTCCTGAAGTCGCTGACTGTCGATAAGTTGTTTGCTTCTGATCCTGACGGCCTGAAAAACATTAAGGCAGAGGCCTGTCATCAAGGCCAAAGCTGGACGTGGGAAGGTGTCAATTTCAGTCTGCTGCATCCGCCACAAGGTTGGTCAGGCGATCGTAATAACGGCAGTTGTGTACTGCGAATTGAAAACGCATCGGGCAGTGTGTTGCTGACGGCTGATATTGAAAAGCCAGCCGAAAATACATTGATTAATTTTTACGGTGATCAGTTGCAAGCGTCAGTGTTACTCATTCCTCATCATGGGAGTAAAACTTCATCTCAACCCGAATTTATTGATGCGGTCAATCCAGACATTGCGGTACTGACAGCAGGATATCTGAATCGCTTTGGTTTTCCCAAAGAGGAAGTGATGCAGCGGTATGCACAACGGGACATACAAATTTTCAGCACGATTAATACCGGCAGAGTGAGATTTGATTTTCCCGCAGCAGGTAAATTCGAAATTTCTGCCTATCGCGCAATCAACTCACACTTCTGGAACAACCCGAATTAGCGCATCAACAGGCTGACAGCCTGCATTTCACCCGCATGACAAATCCGTTATCATGTGCGCACTATAAATTACCTGACTAGCCCGGATGTTGCATAAAGTCGGTCGCCACCTGGTAAATATAGTTTATGGAACCTCTGAACAATTCATCCATGAATTGTCAGAGGACGAAAAACAAAAAGTGCGATTTTTGTTTTTCTCACAAAATCAATCGCTTGCCGCG
>DTYI01000102.1 GCA_012961935.1 Thiotrichales bacterium
ACCATCCCGCCCCCATCTGCAAAATAATCATGACCAGGAGCCAGCATGGATTTCAAAGACTATTATGAAATACTGGGGGTAAAACGCGATGCTACCCAGAATGAGATAAAACGCGCCTATCGTAAGCTGGCGCGAAAATATCACCCAGATGTCAGCAAACAAGCTGATGCTGAAGCGAAATTCAAAGAACTGGGCGAAGCCTACGAAGTCCTGAAGGATCCGGAAAAACGCGCGGCCTATGATCAGCTCGGCGCCAACTGGCAGGCGGGTCAGGATTTCAATCCGCCCCCCGACTGGGACGCAGGTTTCGAATTCAGTGGTGGCGGATATACCGGTGGTGATGCCGCCGCCTTTAGCGATTTTTTTGAATCCCTGTTCGGCCAGGGCTACCAAACTGCTGGCACAAGTCACAGGCGCAGCAGTTTTCACGCCCACGGCGAAGACCATCACGCCAAGGTATTGATCGATCTGGAAGATGCCTACAAAGGCGCGACCCGCACGATTACGCTGCAGCGGCCAGAGGTCGATCGCAATGGCCACGTGGTAACCAAAAAACGCAGCCTCAACGTGAAGATTCCGAAAGGTATCAAACAGGGCCAGCAAATCCGCCTCAGCGGCCAGGGTGGAACTGGCGTTGGCGAAGGTAAAGCCGGAAACCTCTATCTTGAAGTCGAGTTTAACCCACATAGCCTGTATCGAGTCGAAGGCCGCGATGTCTACCTGGATCTACCGGTCGCGCCGTGGGAGGCTGCACTCGGAGCAACCGTCAAGGTGCCGACACCGGATGGTGCCGTCGACCTGAAAATCCCTGCAGGGACAACCAGTGGACGCAAGCTACGACTGAAAGGCCGCGGCATCCCCGGCAAGCCACCCGGAGATCTTTACGTGATACCACAGATCACCCTGCCACCGGCCGACAACGATGCAGCAAAAAAACTGTACCAGCAAATGCAACAGGAACTGGCGTTTAACCCGCGAAGCAAACTGGGAGTCTGAATATGAATCCGCAAACATTAAAAGGCGTATTGCTCGACGAAAGCATTGAACTGACACTGGGTGAGTTATGCTCTGCCTGTGACCGCCACGCAGAATGGATCATCGAACTGGTCGAAGAAGGCATTCTTGAACCATTCGGTTCGAAAACAAATCAATGGCGTTTTCCTGCAGTCAGCCTGCAGCGAGCACAAACCGCCCTGCGTCTACAAAACGATCTGGACATCAACCTGGCAGGTGTTGCACTGGCGCTCGATCTGCTTGACGAGATCGACAACCTCCGCGCGCAACTGTGCCGGCTTGGCGTGGAAATCAGCGCTTGAATTTATTCATGCCCGGCACTAGATAAGCGAACAGACTATTTCAGAAGGAAACATTTATGAGCGACTCTAAACACATTGTTTGCCCACACTGCAATGCCGTCAACCGCATTCCAGAAGCACGCATGCGGGACAATCCGAAATGTGGCAAATGCCATCAGCCATTATTTACCGCACACCCTGTAGAATTAAACGGCGCAAGCTTTGAAAAACAAATCAGCCGCAATGATATCCCCGTGCTGGTCGATTTCTGGGCACCCTGGTGCGGGCCCTGCAAAATGATGGCACCCGCCTTCGAACAGGCCGCCGCACAACTGGAACCGAATGTGCGCCTGGCCAAACTCAACACTGAAAACGAACAGGCCATTGCCGCAAAATTCCGCATTCAAAGTATTCCGACAATTGCGCTGTTCAAAAACGGTAAAGAAATTGCTCGCCAGCCGGGCGCGATGGGTACGTCTGACATTGTTCGGTGGGCGCAGTCACAAGGCGTCTGAAAAAGCATCGCTTGAGCGGTATATCTCAGTGCCGAAAAACAGTCCGTTCTAAAAACTGTCACCCAGATGACAGCGATCGTATCTACCTTTCCGTAGGCTTGTTGAAAATTTCGGCAGGCGTCCATATAGCCTGATCATATCTATTTGAAATGAATTTTCAGGAGGCAAAAGATGTCAACACTGCAACAATTACGCGAAGGCCTGAACACCACATGGGACGCTGTCCAGCACGGCTGGCAAAAACTGTTCCGGCGTGCGACCAACGCCATCACCCGCTTCACACCCGGTAAAAAATACGGTACTGAATCCACAAACGAACTGGCCCTGCGCAACATCGGCTGGGGTGTGCTGGCAGCTGAGGTTTTCGATGATAAAAAGAAAGTCGTGGTGCGGCTGGAAATACCCGGTATGAAAAAAAATGATTTCGAGCTTGAAATCGTGGATGACTACCTGGTGGTACGCGGCGAAAAACAATTGCAACAGGAACGCAATGAAAACGGATATTACATCAGTGAATGCGCCTACGGCAGTTTTGAGCGGGTCGTTCCTTTACCTGACGCAGTCAAAGCTGAGAAAGCCAAAGCCAGCTACAAGCGTGGCGTATTACGTGTAGAGCTACCCAAGGCCACCACAAGCCGTCGTAAAAAAATCAACGTCGGCGTAGCCTGAACGAATTCTGATGGAGTTGAAAATGAAATATTTACGCACATTTTATGCACTGTTTCTGTTATCCCTGATCAGCCTGCCTGCCCAGGCACTCGACGGTGGCGTCGAAAACCTGCGGCAGACCGGCAAAGCATTTGCCTCGGTGGCGCGCGCAGTCTCACCTTCCGTCGTCAATATTCAGGTGGAACGCAAGGCCAGCACACCAGCAATCGGCCAACTGCAGATTCCATTCGGTGAAGGCTCTCCCTTCGGTGACGATTTCTTCAAGCGTTTTTTTGGTGATGACTTCCCGGGAATCCCCAAACCCCAAAACAAAATGCCGGAAATACCACAGCAGTCGATTGGCCAGGGTTCCGGTTTTGTTTTTAAATCGAAAAACGGTCTGCTATCGGACAAGACTTACATCATGACCAATAATCATGTCGTTGAG
>DTYI01000103.1 GCA_012961935.1 Thiotrichales bacterium
GGCTGGGTGATGCACCGCAGCAGCTCTCGCGGAGAATTACAAATGGGTGAAAGTGCGAGTTTTGGATTGTGGCATTTTCTGGTTCGGTTTGTTGCGCCATCGCAAAAGCCATACCCATTCCCACGCCTTCGCTGCCGCCACCAGATGGATTGCTCGCAGCCTGCTCCATCGCTGCACCTGTCTGGTAGGTCACATATTCGCGCAGATCGCGCACCAGACCCATACTGGTTCGCTTGTCCAGCGCTTTGGATACCTCATCCGGCAGAGAAATATTTTCGACCAGAAATTTGGTGAGCGACAGGCCATACTCTTCAAATTCCGGTTTCAGGTGTGTTGCAAGAAAATCACTCAGCTGATCATAATTCGCCGCTAGATCAAGCACCGGAATATTGGAATTCGCGAGGATATTTGAAAACCGTGAAACAATCAGGTTACGTAAATGTTCGGTAATTTCATCCGTCGTAAAATGACCGTCGGTGCCGACAATTTCCTTGAGAAAAATATCCGGCTTGCCGACACGAATGGCGTAGGTTCCAAAAGCGCGTAATCTCACCGCGATAAATTCAGGATCACGCAGCATAACGGGGTTGCGAGTGCCCCATTTTAAATCCGTAAAATTGCGTAGATTGAAAAAATAAACTTCCGCTTTAAACGGGCTTTCAAAACCATGCGGCCAACCTTGTAGTGTGGACAAAATCGGCAGGTTGTTTGTTTCCAGCTTATACATGCCCGGGCCAAACACGTCAGCTATCTGCCCTTCATTCACAAATACAGCGGCCTGCGCTTCACGCACTGTGAGCATGGCACCAAATTTTATTTCATTGCCGTAACGTTCAAAGCGATTAACCAGCGTATCGCTGCTATCATCCGTCCACTCGATGACATCAACAAACTCGCCCAGTAACTTGTCCCATAAACTCATAACTTCACCCGCTTGTTGCATGAAGGGAATGGAATTTGTTGCAATACATCCATGTATTGCACCCATTGCGCGGCCTGTAGCCGACCAAAAACATTCCCAATGTTTTTGTCTGGAAAAATCCGGCAAAACAGATTGGGCAAAGATCGCGAATGCCATAGTATGCTATGGCTTGAGTGATTTTGTTCAAGCTGTGCTGCCGGTTTTTTCAGAAAACCATTCAGGCACGAATTGTATTTTCTGGTCATCTTGCTTTTCATGACTTACCTACTAATTTTTTGTTTGAGTTTTCATCCGAATGCCGCCTTCATGCATCAAGCGGGTTAAGCCTCAGCTTTTGCTTTTGCAGCCAGTAACGCCTCGCGTAGTTCTTTTTCAGATTGTTCTAACTGAACGACAGCTTCTTTTCGTTTTTGCTTGCCTTCTTCTGCAATTCTCAAGCTATCTTCGATTGTTTCAATCAAGGTATCGTTGGCTTTTTTCACGGTTTCGATATCTACAATGCCACGCTCGATTTGTTCGCGTACCGTCTTGTTGGCCATTTTCAGATTTTCGGCATTTTTCTCGAGCAATTCATTGGTGAAATCCGCCGCTTCCTTGACAGAATCCGCCGCCGCACCAGAGCGATAAATCGTAATTGCCTGTGCCATCTGTTGCCGCCAGAGTGGAACAGTATTGGTCAGCGTGGAATTAATTTTGGTTACCAGTGATTTATCATTTTCCTGCAGCAGACGAATGCTAGGCAGGCCTTGCATAGTGATCTGCCGCGTCAGCCGTAAATCATGAACACGGCGTTCAAGATCATCACGGCGGGCGCGCAAGTCGCGTAATTCCTGAGCTTTAGCGACATCATCTGTTTCCTCCGCCGTTTTTTTCAATGCCGGGATTTCTTCTTCATCCAGGCGGCGTAATCGCTCATCACCTGCAGCAATGTATATTTCCAGGTCGTGAAAATAATCCAGGTTGGCATCGTAAAGCCGATCCAGTGAAACAATGTCGGTTAACAGTTTTGTTTTATGGCCGTCCAGCTTGTTGATGACGGTATCGATCTGCCGGCGCACGCCTTCATACTGCTGCAGAAACTTAACCACCGGCTTGGCGCGGCCAAACAGACGGGCAAAAAACCCGAGCTTTTTATTTGGATCAATGCCGCTGACATCAAACCCACGCATTACGGCAACCATTTCGTTTAACGATTCACCAGCCGGGCCGACATCTTTATTCTGCACACCTTCGAGCATTTTATCGGAAATCGTAGTCAGTTTTTCCTGCGCCGAACTGCCGAATGAAATAATCGATTGTGTGTCAGAAATATCCAGGTCATCAAGTATCTGTTCGATATTTTTTTTATCATCGGCTTCAGCCTGTTTATAAGATACGACCTCGGCATTTTCCTGTTTAAGCGGCTTGAGTAAATCCTCGTTCAGTTCGTCAACTAATGTTGTTTCTGACATGGTTTGTCTCCCCTTTGAATTTCATATTGGAGGTAATCTAAGTAGTGATTCCCTCTTCCTCCATTTGTTTTTTCAACACCTCGATCTGAATGTCCAGATCGAGCATTTCATGTGAAAGCAGTTTCCTTTTCTGCTCCTTAAAAGTGGCTTCAATTGTCGAGAGCACATCACGAAAATTGTTGTCCAGAATTTCTGAATCAGCCTGGCTATGCATATTGGCATAACCTTCCGTTACCTGGCGAGCGCCATCCAGATAGACATTGAGAAATTTTCTGGCGCGGCGTAAGTCTTTTGGATTTTTCTCGAGTATGCCAATGACCTCTCTGGCTTCAATAACAATTTTATCCAGCCGTTCTGCAAGTTCCCGAGAAGTCAGTTTCCTTCCCTGTGCTTCTATTATCTCCAGTTTGGCTTCAGCCTCATTCAGAATTTCCACTAATTCTTCGGTGCTGTACCCACCCAGTTTACCGCTGGCTTTTTCACCACGCGGATCCAGGCCGTAATACAGGTAATAACCCAGTGCAGCCAGCGCCGTAAATGTCAGCGAAACGAGCAAATTATACCGATCAGTCAAGCCAGAGCTGATCAGAAACGCTGCCAGCCCTGTCAGAATCATGGCCAGGGTTTTGAGGGGTGGTGGAGAGGATGCCAGGGCACGACGTTTGTATTCTTTTTCCTGCCGGATGCCACGACGAGTTAGCCAGGCAGCCTGCAATAGAATGAGGAAGCCCAGCCCTGCTTTAAACAGCAACCATAAATCACCCTGGAACAAGGCCAGTAAAGCTGTAGGCAACAACATCACAGCAAATAGACCCAATAACAATCCACCGAATTGCGGTGGCCGAGGTTTGCGGTTTACGCGTTCAGCCGTCATAAAATCACCTGTAGAAAAGCATCACAGGCCGGTAACGCAAGGGTGGTAATCAGCAGGAAAAGACCTAAAGATCGCTTGACCGCAGTGTGCAATATTGCCTCCTGGTGAATTGTGCCTCATTGTTTTAAATCCAGTTTAGTGGAATATTTCGATATTAAACAGGAAATTATTGTATATTTTTATCACACTTCCAGCCA
>DTYI01000104.1 GCA_012961935.1 Thiotrichales bacterium
ACATGGTAGCAACACAACGCGCTGCATCAGAACAGACGTCACTGTTGCCTAGCGAACCCTCCGTTTTAGTATCCACTTCTATCGTCAGGTCATTCACTGTGACAATATCAATTACGCTTGAGTCAAAATGGGGTGGCACAAACTCAATCATTACGATCGTTTGGCTAACACTTGAAGTTAACCCGTTATTATCAGTGACCGTTAGCGTGACAATATAGTTACCTGCCGCAAGGTATCTATGTGAAGCGTTGGGAAAACGAGATGCTTCTGTAGCGCCATCTCCAAAATCCCAATGATAACTGACAATCTGGCCATCAGGATCATGGGATCCTGTCGCTGTAAATTGGTATACTCCAAAAGCGCCAACCACATTACAGCCTTTCCCAGCAGAATTACATCTTGCAATAAAATCTGCCACCGGCGGTTGGTTGATAACACTGCCACTTGTCAAAGAAGCAATCCATTCAGCAAACTTTTCAACACGCGTGTAAACACCATAGACTTCTGGCAACGCACAGCCTTTTCCAAAGCTGACTATGCCGATTTGCTGAGCACTGCTACCCTGCCCGATCATCAGCGGCCCACCACTGTCACCCTGGCAGGCATCTTTCGAACCCTCCAGATAACCTGCACAAATCATATTGTCCGTAATCAACCCAGGGTACGCAATCTTGCAGTCCGGCGAATCCACAACAGGCACGATCACCTCATGAAGTTGTTGAGGAAAATCATCGATGATGGGATTCAGTGGATCACTGTTGTCAAAGTTCCTGGCACCCCAGCCAACGACTGTGGCATCGGCACCGTCACCCGGCGCTCCGGGAAATAAGGAAATCGGCTGCGCCGGTGCAGGTGCATCTCCAGCCAACTCCAGTAACGCAATATCAGAATCTTTGGTTTCAGAATTAAAGTTCGGGTGAATATAAATATTACTGACCACCATGCGCTCGCCTCCCTGAAGCAGGTTTGAAGTACCCGTCAAAGCTAGCAAATCGGTAGCGCTTAACAGCGTACCATTTGGAAACATGCAATGTGCGGCCGTCAACACCCATTTGGATGAGATCAGCGACCCACCACAAAACTGTGCCACACGGTTCGCCTGCGCTACTGGGATTAAATTACCGTTAGCGTCTGTGGCTACACCCGACTCAACCAGATCAACCGTAGCTTTTTTCAGCAAGGCAACCGTTGCCGGCCATTCATTATTATCAGCAGGCTCTCCACCCACAATTCTTGGCTGTATGCCCGCTTGTTCGGCATTGGCTATCGAGATAAATAGAAATAAAAAAACAAACCCGAGGAAAGAGTGACGCGTGTGATATTCATTCATGCAGTTTCTCCTGAAACATTCCATATTAAGACCGTCCTGCTAACGGCCATTTTTATTGTTCTGGAACGACGGAGCTTAAACCCAGGCTACCACCCTATCAATCCAGACAGGAGCAACCCAGCCATCTTGTAATAAGACCTGAAGTTTTCCGACCCTGTTACACAACAGGTGTGGCTTTAATTCCTGTTTCAATAATATTGCAGTAAAGATCGGCAAGCAATACAAATATTTTCGTGTAAGGTTCGGTATTTATGCTGGATTAGTCCTATTCAACGATCACTTTTTGCTGCGCAAGAATACGCTTCCACTCTCCAGTGATATAACGCACTTCATACGTACCCGCTTTTTTGGGCAACCGCAAAAATAATGTTTTCTGAACTCTGGCAGATTTAATTTTGGCCGTAAACTATCAGACCCACCTGGTCTTTTTCTGATAAGTTCCCGACCAGTTTGTTCATTACATCTCGAGCAATTTCAATCTTGCTGCGCTTTTCGATTTGCCCACACATTGAGCCAGAGCCATCAAGAATAAACAGCCAATTTTTACCCACTGTTTCCGGGGGTGCTTCTTCAGCAGTCAAAAAAGAAAAAATCAGAGAAATAAAACAGACAAAAAATATTTTTATTATGATTTTCACCACGCCCTCCCAGACTCGTTTCTGAACAAGCTTTAATACCGACATAGAGCTCCACTGTGTCTTAACCTATAGAGCACAACTACTTCAGAATCAAGCCATCACCCGAAAAGCGTTTTTTTCATCAGAATATGTTCGCCAACTCGCTGGATAAAAAATCGGTCGCCGCTCACATCAAACCCAGCTTTTTGATAAAAGCCGACAGCATGGATGCGTACGTTACACCAGATTATTTTTCCCGACTGTTCGTTGATATATTCTTCTGCTGCCTGTAACAATTGCTGGCCATAACCCATTCCTCGAACCCAGGGAAGCGTTGCCATTGCCCGCAGTTGCCAGGCGGAATATTCTTCGGGTACCGGCACGAGATAAGTAGACAAAATACCTACAAGATTTGTATTTCTGTAAGCGCCAAAGTGTGTGGTGTGTGAAGCAAAATCATTGGGGAAATAGCAGCTGGAAACTGGGCGCCCCGGGCGGAGAATTTTCTGCCGGAGTGTGTAGGTCGATTCGGCAGATATTATTTTTATTTTGCTGGGTGGATGTTCGATCAATCGCTGCTGTGTTTTTGAATATAATCTTCCAGCGCCTGAATTCTCAGCATGCCCGGCGCGACCGCCATGAATTTTCCTTCGGGTGAAAATAAAACATGGGTGGGGGTGCCGCGAAACGCTTCTCCGGTGAGCGCCTGATAATTGAAAGCAACCATGCCAATATCGGCAATATAATTGGGATAACTCAGCTCATGTTTATTCAGATAATCCTTAACCAGTTGGCGTTTATCCAAACCGTCAATCGCAATACCGATGACCTGCGCATCCATATCAACATGCGCTTCGTGAAATGCCGAGTTCAGCGGCTCCTGTATTTTGCAAATCTGGCAGTCGGTAGCCCAGAACATCAACAAAACCCACTTGCCTTTGCCGATCACATTATCGAGGCTGTAGGACTTGCCATCGAGTGTCTGCAAGCCAAAATCAGGCGCCTCAGCCTGCACCGGATTTGCAATCAGAACAACCAGTGTCAATATTAATGAGGTCAGTAATTTCATAACAACGTCCGCTGAATAACCTGGGCAATATACGTAAATCGTAACATTACAGATTCGTTTCAGGGAATTTTGTCCAGTTCGCTGGTATCTTTTTCAGGTGGCAGCAAATCTTCCTTGCTGATGCCCATCATCAGAATGGCGGAACTGGCGACATAAATGGATGAATACGTTCCGATCACCACGCCGACCAGCAAGGCGATTGAAAAAGAATGAATCACCTCGCCACCGACGAAGAAAAGCGCCAGCAACACAATCGCGGTGGTGAATGATGTCATCAAGGTTCGCGCCAGGGTGTGATTAATTGAAGTGTTCACAATTTCTTCGGACGAGCCCTTACGCATCATGCGGAAATTTTCACGGATGCGGTCATAAACCACGATGGTGTCATTCAGCGAGTAACCAATCACCGCCAGCACGGCCGCCAGCACCGTCAGATCGAATTCAATCTGCGTCAATGCAAAAAAACCAATGACAATTACAACGTCATGTACCAACGCAATAATCGCACCCAGCGAAAAGCGAAACTCAAACCGCAACGCCACATAAATCAAAATACCCGCAAGCGCGTAAATCATGGCGAGACCACCATCATCGCGTAATTCCTCGCCGATTTGTGGGCCAACAAATTCAATCCGGCGCTGTTCAGCCTCGCCATTTGAAACCTGTTTCAACTGGCTCATGATCTTGTCGCCGATATCCGCCTTGTCCTCACCCTCGCGTGGCGCCAGGCGAATCAGCACCTCGTTCGAGGAACCAAAATACTGTGCCGTCGCATTGTCATAGCCTGCATCGCTTAGTGTCTTACGAATGTTGTCCAGATCTGCTGGTTGCTGATAACCCACTTCCAGTAAAGTGCCGCCAGTAAAATCAATCCCCAGGTTCAAACCCCGCATGACAATTGCGGCCAGCGAGATCACAACGAGCGCAATAGAAAACATCAAGGCCAGCTTGCGCTTGCCCATAAAATTAATGTGTTTTTTGATCAGTGGCATAATTAAACTCCCCCGCCTATCGCCAGCGACTTAAGCCGCGCCTTTTTGCCGTAAATCAGGTTCACTAATCCACGCGTGACCATAATGGCGGTAAACATGGAAGCAACGATACCGATGCTCAACGTCACCGCAAAACCCTTGATTGGGCCGGTACCAAACGCGAAAAGGACGATCGCTGCGATCAGGGTGGTAATGTTTGCATCTGCGATGGTGGAAAGCGCCTTATCATAACCGGCATCAATACTCGCGTGGGGCGAATTGCCGGCCCGTAATTCCTCGCGAATGCGCTCAAAGATGAGTACGTTGGCATCCACAGCCATACCGACTGTCAACACAATGCCCGCGATACCCGGCAGGGTCAACGTGGCCTGCAGCATGGAAAGCACCGCAACAATCAGAACAAGGTTTAGCGTCAGTGCCACTGTGGCCAAAATACCAAACAGGCGGTAAAACAAAATCATAAAAATAATCACGAGTATAAAACCCAGCACCACCGCCTTGAAACCCTGCTCGATATTTGCCTTTCCCAGACTCGGACCGACTGTCCGTTCTTCAACAAAACGCATCGGCGCTGCCAGCGCGCCTGCACGCAACAGCAAAGCCAGGTCGCGCGCTTCGCGAGTGCTATCCAGACCAGTAATATGGAAACGCTTGCTCAGTGGTTCCTGAATCCGCGCCACATTGATTACTTCCTCGACCTTGCCGCCTTCGGGCTTGGTTTCGATAAACACAACTGCCATCAGGCGTTTGACGTTTTCGGTCGTGGCCTTATTGAAAATCCGCGCACCCTTGCCGTCCAGGGTAATCGAGACATCCGGCGTTTGCGTTTCCGGATCGATGCCCGACGCGGCATCAATAATATATTCGCCGGTTAGCATCACCCGCCGCTTGAGCAGAATCGGTCTGCCGCCACGTTCTTTATAAAGCCGATCACCAGCAGGCACCCGTCCAGTTGACTGAGCGGTCAGTGCATCGGCTTCCTCGTCGACCATTCTAAATTCCAATGTAGCGGTCGCACCCAGAATTCTTTTTGCCCGTGCGGTGTCCTGCACGCCTGGCAATTGCACTACGATCCGACTTTTGCCCTGTTGCTGGATAATGGGTTCTGCGACGCCCAATTCGTTCACCCGCTTGCGCAATGCGGTCATGTTCTGTTTGACTGCAAAACGCTCGATCTCGCGGATTCTTTCATCACGAACCTTTGCCTTGATCGCGAGTGTTTCTCCGATCTGGGTTTCTTCAAAAACCAGTTCGGTATTCATTTCCTTGCTGAGTGCAGATAAAGCCCTGGCACGCTCCTCCTCTGTCTTGAACTTGACCAGCAAGCCTTCACCATCACGGCTGACACCCAGGTAACGAATCCTGGCTTCACGCAGTGCCGTGCGAAAATCTGTCGCATAACGGTCAGCCGCCTTGACCAGCGCTTCTTTCATATCGACTTCGAGCAGAAAATGCACACCACCGCGTAGATCCAGACCCAGATACATTGGATCTGCCCCCAGCGCACGCAACCAGCCCGGTGTTGCTGGCGCCAGATTCAGGGCCGTCACATAGCGGGAACCCAGGGCTTCTTTTACCTCACCAAAGGCCTCGAGCTGTACAGTCGTATCGTCAAAACGTACCAGCAATTTATCCTCATCCAGAGAGATGGATTTGTACGAGAGCTGCTTATCCATGAGCACCTGCTCAACCTGACGCTGTACATCAGGGGTGATCAATTCTGAGCCAGAACTGCTGACCTGTAAGGCAGGATCAGCCGGGTATAGATTAGGGAAGGCGAAAACCAAACCCACCAGCATAACCACGATGATGAGCACATATTTCCAGAGAGGATAACGATTCATAAGGAGGCTTCTTGTTGTTGCCTGGTCAGGCTATTTCTTCATGGTGCCCTTGGGCATCACACTGGTAACCGCCTGACGCTGAACCTGTACTTCAACACCATTCGCGATTTCTATCGTTACAAAATTTTCATCCAGACCACGTATTTTTCCCAGCAACCCACCTGTTACAATAACTTCATCCCCTTTGCTGAGTGAGTCGATCAATGCCTTGTGTTGTTTTGCACGTTTGGTCTGCGGGCGAATGATCATGAAATACATGATGGCGAAGAAAATACCGATCATGATAAAAAATTCCATACCGCCACCTTGCTGGGCTGGCGCGGCTGCATGAGCGCTGGAAATCAAAAAATCCATGGTGTACTCCGATTGTGTGACGTCTATAATTTTTGGGCGCGTATTATGACACAGCCGACGGAGATTGCGACTGTCTGGCGTAAAAATCAGCGACATAGGCCTGGAGTTGGCTGGCGGCGATCGCTTCACGCAGTTCACGCATCAGTTGCTGGTAGTAATACAGATTATGTATCGTGTTCAGGCGCGCACCCAGAATTTCGCCGCATTTATCCAGATGCCGTAAGTAGGAACGGGAATAATGCTGACAGGTATAGCAGCCACAGCTTTCATCCAGTGGCCGAATGTCATGCTGGTAGCGGCTGTTGCGAATTTTGATGACGCCATTGCGAGTATAAAGAAATCCAGTCCGTGCGTTACGCGTAGGGATGACACAGTCGAACATGTCAATGCCACGCATGACCGCCTCGACAATATCCTCCGGTTTGCCTACTCCCATGAGATAACGTGGCCGGTCAGTGGGTAAATAAGGCAATGTGGTATCCAGAATTTTTTCCCGTTCAGCTTTCGGCTCTCCCACCGAAAGCCCACCAATCGCATAACCATCAAAACCAATCGCCTTCAAGCCCTCGGCAGACGCCTCCCGCAAATGCGGATACATGCCACCCTGCACGATGCCAAACAGGGCCGCTGGATTATCAGCATGTGCCTGCTTGCTACGCTCGGCCCAGCGCAGCGACAAGTCCATCGAGTCCTCGGCTTCTTTCTCTGTCGCCGGGAACGGCGTGCACTCGTCAAAAATCATCACCACATCCGCACCCAGATCCCGTTGCACTTGCATGGAACGTTCCGGGGTCAGGTTAATTTTTGAACCGTCAATCGGTGACTGAAATACAACCCCTTCTTCAGTGATTTTGCGCATCTTCGCCAGACTAAACACCTGAAAACCACCTGAGTCCGTCAGAATCGGCCCATCCCAGTGCATAAAATTATGCAGGTCACCATGCTCGCGGATAATTTCAGTCCCCGGGCGCAGCATCAGATGAAACGTGTTGCCGAGAATAATCTGCGCGCCGATCCCGGTTAATTCTTCCGGCGTCATGGCTTTCACGGTGCCGTAGGTGCCCACTGGCATAAAAGCGGGCGTATCGACGATGCCCCGCTCAAAATGCAGGCGACCAAGGCGAGCTGCTCCATCTGTGTTCAACAAATCAAACTTCATGCTACGGGTTTCTCAAGCAACATGGCATCGCCGTAGCTGAAAAAGCGGTATCGTTTTTCTACCGCATGTTGGTACGCCTTCATGATGGATTCATAGCCCGCAAATGCTGCAACTAGCATCAGCAACGTGGACTCCGGTAAATGATAATTGGTCAACATGGCATCAATCACTTTGAATTGATAACCGGGTGTAATGAACAGGTCTGTTTCTGCATTGAGCGGCCGGAGCGTTCCATCCTGTGCCGCAGATTCCAGGCTACGAACTGAAGTGGTGCCCACTGCGACTACCCTGCCGCCCCGTGCTTTGCAGGCTGCTATTTTTTCACAAACCGCCTGACTGACCACCACCCGCTCACTGTGCATGACATGATCTTCAATGCGATCCACCCGAACCGGCTGAAACGTACCCGCTCCCACATGCAACGTGACATGCGCTGATTCGATACCGGCCTTATCCAGCTTGTCCAGCATCGCCTCATCAAAATGCAGACCCGCCGTCGGCGCGGCGACAGCACCTGGCTGCCTGGCATACACCGTTTGAAAACGGTGGTGATCAAGGTCTTCATCCTGGCGCTGAATATAAGGCGGCAAAGGGATATGGCCCGCTGTTTCCATCAAAGCCGACCAGCTGCCTTGTTCAAGTTCAAGCAGAAACAAACCTTCCTGACGTTCAATTACCACAACCTTTTGTTCAGCCAACATAATATAGCTGCCTGGCTTTGGTGACTTACTGGTGCGAATATGGGCAAGGGCACGAGTCTCAGAGAGCACCCGCTCGATCAATGCCTCAATCTGTCCACCCGTTTCTTTCTGCCCAAACAATCGCGCTGCCAGTACGCGGGTATCATTGAATACCAGCAAGTCACCCGGCCTCAGCCAGGATGGCAACTGATCAAAGCTACTGTCATGTAACTGGCCAGCATTATCCAGCACCAGTAACCGGCTGGCAGCACGCTCGGGCAAGGGTCGCTGGGCAATCAGCTCGTCAGGCAGTTCATAGTAGAAATCGCGTGTATGCATGGCTGCGGGATAGTAGTGCTTGTGAATCCGAAAAACAATCTACGAAACAGTTGCACACATCTTCGTATGCGTTAAACTTGCGCCCGTGCCGGGGTGGTGGAACTGGTAGACGCGCTGGATTCAAAATCCCGTTCCCGAAAGGGAGTGCGAGTTCGATTCTCGCTCCCGGCACCATTTTTTCTGTTTTCTTAACGCCTGACAAAGAATGTGACAGGGATACTGTTCCCACCCCCTGTTTTCTGTTTCAATTCATCTGCTCAATCAAAAATTATCGACAGGGATATTTCGAGCAGCCTATGCCGCATACCAAATCCATACAAACTCACCAGCCACCGCTGGAGCTTGCGGTGCGCATTGCCGATTCCCTCTGCATTGGACTGGCACTTTTTGTAAGCACACAACTTCTGGACATCGAATGGAGTAGAATTCACGCTTTCTACGCACTCGCCGCCATTTTATTCATGCAATTTATTGCGGAATTTCTGCATCTTTACCAGAACTGGAAAATTTCCCAGACAAAAATCCTGATCATCCATGCGATAACAACCTGGGTGGTCACCTGTAGCCTTCTGTTTTTCTTTGCTGTCCTTTTTGATCAATCCATCGAGGACCTCTATCTTGGACTGGCGCTAAGGTGGTTTTTTCTAACATTGCTGTTTCTTGCCATGGCGCGTTATCTGATTAACGTAACCGTTCGCTTACTCAGGTATTTCGGTAAAAACACCAAACGTGTTGTCATTGCTGGTGGTGGGCCACTGGCCACTTATGTATTACAGCAGTTGCACAACAATCCCTGGGTAGGTTACAAGATTGTTGGCATTTACGATGACCGTTCTAATCTGCACTATCGTCTCTCGGAGGTTGTCAATAAAAGGAAATTTGAATCGATCGACGGCATACACCAGACCGTTAAACTGGATGGCAAATTTGAAGATATGTATCAAGCCGCACACAATAATGAATTTGATGCTGTTTTCATGGCCATGCCCATGCGAGCAGAAAGCAAAGTCCAGGAAATCATCCGTAAACTATCAGCGACAACTGCAGCGGTTTACGTTGTCCCGGACTTTTATTCTATCGAAACACATTACACACAGCTGGTTAATATCAATGGTATGCCAGCCGTCAGTATTTATGAAAACCCGGTATCAGGTCTAAGGGGCATCGTAAAACGTCTGGAAGATATTGTTTTCTCCATTATTATTTTGAGTATAATCGCCATACCCATGCTTTTGATCGCGGTTGCCATTAAACTGACTTCCAAAGGCCCGGTATTATTCAAACAGCAACGCTACGGCCTGGATGGTAAACCCATCAAGGTCTGGAAGTTCAGAAGCATGAAAGTGATGGAAAATGATAACAAGGTTATTCAGGCCAAAAAGGATGATCCACGGATAACCCGGCTGGGTGCTTTTCTGCGTAAGACATCGCTGGATGAATTACCCCAGTTTTTTAACGTCCTCGCCGGTGATATGTCTATTGTAGGACCACGACCTCATGCTGTTGCACACAATGAAGAATACCGAAAAGTCATCAATGGCTACATGCTAAGACACAAGACCAAACCGGGCATAACAGGCTGGGCGCAAATCAACGGATTTCGGGGTGAAACTGACACGTTGGACAAAATGGAAAACAGAGTCGAGTATGATATCGACTACATCCGTCGCTGGTCGGTTTTCTTTGATGTAAAAATCATTTTATTAACAGTCTTTAAGGGATTTACAGGCAACAACGCCTACTAGATCATCAACATATGCAACAACAAACCAATATAGGCGTTATCGGCACTGGCTTTATTGCAAAAGGGCTGGTTCGCGCACTCGAACATCACCCGGATCTGCAGACGGTCGCGGCGCTTACCCGCCGAGATGTAGCACATTGCCCTGACTTCCCAAGACAGGATATTCTTACGCAATCGATTGATGAATTAATAGAAAAATCAGATCTTGTCGTTGAGTGCTCAGGTGATGTTGTCTATGCGACTGACAGCATCAACAAGATAATGCAGACGGGCCTGCCTGTTGTGACCATGAATTCAGAATTCCACGTCACGACCGGTTCATGGTTTGTCAACAAAGGCTATATTACTGAGGCGGAAGGTGATCAACCAGGTTCAACGGCAGCATTGCACAAAGAAGCCGTTAGCATGGGTTTTCGACCACTTGTTTACGGCAACGTTAAAGGTTTCTTGAATCATCACCCGACGCCGGAAGATATGCACTATTGGGCGGAAAAACAGGGTATCAGCGTCAAGCAGACCACCTCTTTTACCGATGGCACTAAAATGCAAATTGAGCAGGCATTTGCCGCCAATGGCCTGGGTGCCACCATTGCACAACAGGGTCTGACAGGACCTCAAGTTGACAGCATTGAGGACGCCGCCCCTACCCTCATCGAACTGGCAAAAAAGACAGGCCGTCCCATTGCTGACTATGTGATCGCCACTGGCAAGCAGCCCGCTGTTTTCATTATTGCCGAACACGATAATATTGAACAAGGCCCGTTACAGTATTTCAAACTGGGCGAGGGCCCTCACTACGTCTTACCCAAAGCTTACCATCTTTGTTTTTTTGAGATCCCGAGAACCATCGAACGCGTCTTATACAATCAAAAACCTCTGCTTACCAATTCCGCACAACCGGAAATCAGCATGGCCAGCATTGCTAAACGCCCACTTAAAAAAGGTGAGAAGCTGGACTACGCCATTGGCAGCTTTGACATCCGTGGTGAAGCCATCAAAGTGGCCGAAAACAAAGGGCATGTACCGATTGGTATTTTAGAAAAATTTGTGGTTCGCGAAAATATTGAGCCCGGACAGATTATTACTTTTGCCGATGTTGATATACCAGACTCATTGGCATTGAATATCACAAAAGAATTGTTTGCTTAAAAAATCAAAATGAAAGTTACCAGCACAGAAATTCCAGACGTAAAATTAATTGAGCCTGCCGTTTTCAAAGATGATCGAGGTTACTTTTTTGAATCCTGGCAAAAAGAAAAATTAAAACAGGCCGGGCTTAATCTTGATTTTGTTCAGGACAATGAAAGTTTTTCTACCCGCGGCACACTGCGCGGCATTCACCTGCAAATCAAACAGCCGCAGGGAAAACTGGTGCGCGCAACCTCAGGAGAAGTTTTTGACATTGCGGTTGACCTGCGCCCCGATTCAAAAACACTTGGAAAATGGGTCGGTCGGCATCTAAGCGACGAAAATAAACACATGCTCTGGATCCCACCCGGCTTCGGCCACGCCTTTCTGGTATTAAGCGACACGGCCATTTTCAATTACAAATGCACAGACTATTATTTGCATGACGATCAGCACAGCCTCGCCTGGGATGATCCAGAAATAAATGTACAGTGGCCTGATCTCGGCGAGACAGCGATCAGCCTCTCGGAAAAAGATCAGCATGGCGATAGTTTTGCAGAAATCATCGGGCGCATTAAAGCGATGGCGTCCGCCGCCTAACTAGCCCGCATTTCTCACCACCCTTCTACTGCGACGGCCCAATGGCACGTCCTGCTTGACTTTCGCTCGGTCGGGCTGCTCAACATAGTGTTGACTATGCCTGCGCGGCCCTCGGTCGCGAAAGTCAAGCATGCCGCACCCTTGAACCGTCTCGCTACGAACAGTGGTGAGAAATGCGGGCTAGACAGCTCAGCTGTCACGTTCCAGATTTTTTTACAGAGGGTTTTTTCGGTTGACTGTCGGTTTGGCTGTTATCAAATTTTTTATCAGGTCGAGTTGGTTTTTTTATCTGCTTATTTTTATTGCGATATGCTTGTCCAGAGATCCCCTGGAACACATCACTCAGAAAATTATTTTTTGCTGTTTGGATTTCAGTTCCAGCATAGGCAGCGCTAACGAGAGAAATATTATCAAAAAATGATGTGGATCTATCCTGGTTTGTTTCAGTAATGATGCCTTGCGCCGAGATAAGAGAAGTTAACAAAGCCGGCGCTGCAATCCCCAACTCAAAGAGCTTGAATGTACTCACCTCTTCTTCATGTAAATAGAGCCTGTAAATAATTCTGTGTAACTGCTCGTTATATTATCTCCGGCATTCTATCCGGGAACTCAATCATAAACC
>DTYI01000105.1 GCA_012961935.1 Thiotrichales bacterium
CTTTGATTCCACAAGGAATTTTCTTCAATCGGAAATACAGTAAGTATTCCGCTCAATCAGAAAATCCCTTGTGGAATCAAATCTCTACGCGATCATCTTGCCCTCTGGTAAGATATGCGGGCTAAAACCTGTCGAGCAGATAAAAAAAAGCGCGCCATAAAGGCGCGCACGGGGCAGAGAGAGCCAAACTATTTTACAATTCATTCTCATGGCATAAGGTGCAGCTGACCTGCGTACCTTTGGCCAAAGTCACGCGGAAGTTTTTCACCTCATCGTTGGGGCACAAACTGCCTTTTTCGCATTCCTCAATCGTGAAACTCCGGTCTGCCGCCACTTTTGAAAGAACCGTTCCCTCGCCATTTCTGCCGTGACAGGCACGACAGGCATCCGGGTTGTCCTCAGCAATATCTTCATGCCCGCCATCGGCGAACTTGAGACCCAGTTCGCCAACTGGATGCATACCATGTGGGCCTTCCAGCGTATTGCCGAAGTCTTTGGTGTGGCAAACGTCACACTCAGAGATTGTACCCGCATGACCCTGTAGCTGATTCGCGGCGACATTGTCATTGGCATTCGGGTTACCGTTGGGCCAGATGCCATGTGTTGAGCCGTGGCAACCTTCGCAGAACACGCCTTCATGCCCAGTGCTAACACGGTATAACATGGGATTGCCTTTCGCCGGCCCGTTTTTAACCGTGTCTTCGGCAAACCGCTTGTTGGTCGGAACAATCGGCGTTGCCTTGGGATCATCCGTGCGCCATGCCTGCATCAGGCGAATGCCGTCCTGCGGGTCACCTATCGTGTTGGCTTCACCGTGCATGTTATCCATTGCGTCGCCGGTATGACAGGATCCGCAAGTCGGCTCATTGGCCCAGGGTACGCGTGGCTGCGCCGGGTCGGTGTAGAAGTTACCGACAAATTCGAACGCACCCGGATTGGTCGGTGAAACCTTGCGGGTGAAATCGTCACCGACCTGTTGCATATCACCATGACAGTCCTGACAGACCATGCCACCAGTCGCCATCGCGCCACGCAGGCAGTCGGTGCGCCGCCCGGGGTGACATTGATAGCAAGTGGCTTCGAGCACATCCCGGGTGACACCCGGATCGCGCAATATACCAGCAACCGTGACGGGTGGCGGCATATCGGGAAACAGCTTGTTGCCGTTCGCATCTGTTTCTGCGCCGTGATGACTGTGCATGACGTTGGACATGCTCTTCACACTTTTCTGAAAACGCCCGTTAGCCAGATCATCACCCGCACCCAGCGGGCCAAGTTGTGCCAGATCCAGCGCGGGTGAATAATGACACTGCTGACAGACAACAGGCGTAGACGCCTCCAGATTGGTGCCGTGCTTCTGGTCATGTAGGCGCACCAGATTGATGTCAGCCGCATACTCTTTGCTGACTTCCAGCGGCACACTATCCAGTTTCGGATCATCGAGTATTGTCGCAACGTTCGTTAGATTTTTGGTCGCCTCACCATTGCCGCCATCAACCGTTGCGTTATGGCAAAACCCACAATTGGCCTCGCCGGAGATTGGCGCCACGATGTCGGTAGACGCTAGTACCGACCCACCTGAATCCTTCGCCTGGATACGGAACAGCGGCCAGGGATTTTCTCGTCCGTCATCATCAAATGCGGTGACAGGAACGCCTGCTGCTTCAAACCAGTCAACCTTTTCAGCCACATAACCAAAAGGCAGCTTGTTGAAGAAAGGCTGGTTCTTGACGAAGGTCTTGAAAGGCTGGATATCATTATTGGCGTATGGACCTAACCGGCCGGGCATGGATTGCTGCTCAGCCGTCAGGGCGCCATCACCCAGCACCAGACGTTCGACATTCGGTGCAGGTAGACCCAGATCCAGAATATTGTCACCCGCGGGATAAAATGCGGGCAGGATGCCGGGTGGATAGAATGGATCATAGGCACCCCTCGCGACATCCCAGAAATTTGTCTTGAAAACGCTGCCATCCGCCAGCTTGCTGGAATACACCGGATCGGTACCCGCAGAATTCACACCTGTCAGAATCGGGTCAGTGGCGCTGGAGACCGCTGAATAAACCACATTAATGTTATCGCTATCGGTAAGGATTGATGGCTCATCACCACGCTGAATAACCTGCGCGTGAAAGACATTAAACGGTGGCAGAATGCTCGAAATCCGCGTATCCAGATCGCCGCAATGCATTCCAAGATCATTACTCGCCAATACCTGATAACCGTTCTGCTTGAGGAATGGCTGTTCCGGCACGGCTGATGAAGGCGTGCCATTCTGGCTGGTTGAGTTGATGGAAACACCCGAACCAGCGCCGCCACCACCGGCAGGAATGATTGTGATTGTGACACTGTCGGTAACACTGCTCGCTCCCTTGTCATCCAACACCACCAGATTAAAAGTATGGCTGCCCGCAGCCAGCGTAACAGTTGGGT
Source organism: Thiotrichales bacterium (assembly GCA_012961935.1). Taxonomy (GTDB): domain Bacteria; phylum Pseudomonadota; class Gammaproteobacteria; order CAZUMV01; family CAZUMV01; genus UWMA-0217. The sequence goes on from DTYI01000105.1 coordinate 2,434, forward strand.
TAACGACATCAACAGGATCAGGGTTACCGCTCCAGAGGTAAGCTGCAATCGATCCATCCAAATCACTGGATGCGTTTGCATCCAGAGTCACCATCACTGTTGGCTCACCGCTACCTAATGTAATCGTTTGATCTGGCCCGGCATTGGCGGTCGGCGGGTTGTTCTGGTTGTTGTTGCCATTATTATCATCGTCATCGTCATCGTCTTCATCTTTCCCGTCGCCTGAATCGCCATCATCTGATGATGAACCACCACTGCTCACCGTCGTCGGGTTACTGTCGGTATCTCCGGAATCCGTTGAACTGCCACCACGGCTGTGAAGAGCAAAGTGCACGTCAGAACAATCATTACCTGTCGTAAGCGCGTAAGCTCTATAGGAAAACTTGAAAATATGGAACGGCATGGATCATGTTGCGACATAATTTTCTCCTTTTTGTGGCCCTAGAGGTCGCGAGTCGAGTGAACGCAGTGTCCAGGCTGGCTAAAATTCTATTTGTGGGATTATTGCCCCATTAAATTCCATTTAGTTCCATTTTTTAACGAAATTTTCCAGGGATGGTCTGAATAAACGCTAAGCCATTGATTGCCAACGATCCATTGCGCGATAATTTAATGCTTCAGTCAGATGCTGTGTTTCGATAGATGCGCTACCGTCCAGGTCTGCGATACTGCGGGATACTTTCAAAATACGGTGATAGGCGCGCGCCGAAAGCCGAAACCTTTCCATCGCAGTTTCCAGCAGTGCCAGCGTTTTATCGTCCAGTTTGCAGTGCTGCTGGATTTCTTTGTTATTCATTTCCGCGTTGGTTTTGCCGCAACGATCCATCTGCCGCAGACGCGCATTCAAAACACGTTCTCGCACCACCTCACTTGTTTCGCCCGGCGGCTCATCACCCCGTAGCGCTTCCTTGGGTAATTTCGGTACTTCCACCTGGATGTCGATCCGATCCAGCAAGGGCGCGGAGATGCGCGCGCGGTGGCGACGCTGTTGCTCCGGTGTGCAATGGCAGTTATTCCTCAAGTCACAATCATAACCCTGCGGGCAGGGATTCATGGCGGCTACAAACTGAAACTTTGCCGGGAAGTCAGCCTGCCTTGCAGCTCTGGAAATTGTGATCTGGCCCGTCTCCAACGGTTCGCGCAAGACTTCGAGCACGCGCCGGTCGAACTCTGTGAGTTCATCCAGAAATAAAATCCCGTGATGAGCAAGCGAAATTTCACCCGGTCGCGGGTTGGAACCGCCCCCGACCAACGCCACGCCGGAAGCCGTGTGGTGCGGATGACGCACGACACGCTGCCGCCAGCGCTTGACATCAAACCCCTGTTGGCTGATGGATTGCACGGCCGCACTCTCCAGCGCTTCTGCCTCACTCATCGGCGGCAGTATCGTCGCCATCCGCGTCGCGAGCATGGTCTTGCCTGTACCGGGCGGGCCCACCATTAGCAAATGATGGCTACCAGCCGCAGCAATTTCTAACGCCCTACGGGCATGTGGCTGGCCGCGGACTTCAGACAGATCGAATGGATAGTCAGGCTGTTCGGCCACCGGCGCACCCTCGTAGCGCGGCAGGCTTTCTCCGCCACCTGCCAGATGCTGGCAGACATCCAGTAGATGTCGTGCCGGGCGAATATCGGCATCCGTAATCAAGGCCGCTTCGGCTGCATTGGCTTCAGGCAGAATTAACGCACGCCCTTCCTGACTTGCCGCCATCGCAACCGGCAACATGCCCCGCACCGGGCGCAAGTCACCCGCCAGCGACAGCTCGCCCAGACATTCATACTGGTTTAATTCGTCAGCAGGAATTTGCCCGGAGGCGGCAAGAATGCCCAGCGCAATTGGCAGGTCGAACCGGCCGCCTTCCTTGGGCAGATCGGCAGGGGCAAGACTGACTGTGATTCTGCGCGCGGGAAATTCAAAATGCGCATTTTTAATCGCCGCGCGCACCCGATCCTTGCTTTCCTTGACGGCGGCCTCAGGCAGACCAACGATGGAAATGCCCGGCAGGCCATTGGCGAGATCGACTTCAACGCGTACAGGGGGCGCATGCACCCCGTCCTGGGCACGTGTGTGGACAATTGCAAGTGACATCCCTATCTGGTTCCTTATAATTTATTTCGTTAATTTTTCTTCGAGTAATTTCAGTTTCGCGTCCAGCGCTTCCAGTTTTTCACGGGTACGCGCCAGCAGCGCCGTCTGCACTTCGTATTCCTCACGCGTGACAAGATCCATTTTTTGCAGGACGCCCTGCACACCGGCCTTCAGATTTTTTTCAATCTCATCCTGAAACTGGCCGACTGAGGCCGGCATCAGGCCAGAAAGCTTCTTCACCAGCTCATCAATTTTTTGTGGCTCGATCATAAGTGATCTCTTGTTCGAGAAAGCACTGATTATTCCATATTTTCTAACTGCGCGGATAGACAAAAAGAAAAATCCCCAAATCGGTGCGTGCCACATTCAATAGCGCACCAATTCTGTGCAAAACAGGCGCTAACCACAGCGTTTGCTGCGAGATAGACCGCTTAACCTGTGTTAAACCCGCATATTGCATGAAGGCGGCTTCTGAATTTTGATTTATTCCTCTAGGAAAACCATCTATCAGCACAATGTTTTTAGATGCGTCTCCAATGAGCCCAAAAATTACATACATATACCCTGCTACTAGGTTTTCAAATAAGATTATAGCGTCATTAAGATATACCAACTATTTCCCCAGCTATATGTTAGCTTTTATGTTGTATCCTATACATCAAAAGTATATGTAGAACCTGCCTTTACGTTTATTA
>DTYI01000106.1 GCA_012961935.1 Thiotrichales bacterium
AATCTTCTGATCTCATTTTAACCCGAGGCATCCTGCCTCAATCCTGCGGGAAACGCTATCCCGTAGGGGACAAGTGTTTCCTTTTTTTATCATTTCTTAAAATTGGAGAAATACTATGTCTGATACTTATTTCAATGACCACTATACCTCTCAGAGTTATGTCAACCGCCCTCGAGTGGTAACGCTGGAACGTTCTGATACTTACCTGGCAGTTTCACTTGCAGTGAAGCAAGGCAAGAAGGATGAAGAAGGCCGTCCTGCGACGACTCAGCAGCTGGATTGCAATGTTGTAGGTACCCAGGCGAAAGCAATGGTTGAAGCATTGATCGAATACCTGGAGTCCTTTCCAGAAGGTGAAAGCGTGATTGTGAGCGCGACATCTAAAGCTGGTGACATTCAACCAGGTCATTCTTATACCGCAAAACGCGGTAAAAACCAGGGTAAAACAATCACGCCTCTTAGAGGACGTTTAATTGCTTTAACCCATGTCTATGTGAACGGTGAGCGTTTCCGCGAAGACCTGGACGGCAACGACGAAAGTCATGCCCAACAGGATGAGCCGGTGACTGAATCCGTACAACAGGCAGTTGAACCTGCAAATGGTGAAAGCCAGGCGCAGCAGCCTGATGCAGAGAGTCTTGCGAAAGAAGTTAAGCTTTCAAAAGATGATCCGGATTTCATGGCGAAGAAAGAGCAACTGAAGAGCTTGGGCTATCGCTGGAACCCAAATAGCACGTCCTGGGTGTTGTCTGAGAATGTGCAGACGCAGCAATCTGCGGCAGCCTGAGTAGTGCGAATTGCTGTCTAACGGCAGTTTGTCTAATCGTCAGGGGTGTACACCCCTGGCGATGTTTTGTATGCTTGAGTCTCTGTGGCAACCACACGCCCGAAGTGTGGTGAAAACCGGCACCAGAGACCGTAGTGCGCTATTGCCGGCGAAAGTATTGAACTCCTTTCGGGTTTCCGCCGGGATGGGTCTCCCAAAAGCCCTTCCCGAGTGCGTCTGTCATTCGCAGACCCTGTAAATCGTTTTCATCGAGAATAATTTACAGGGTCTGCGAACCCTCATCTTTTATCTATCACCACCTCCGTGGGTGGGAAAACACGCGACCTTATGTTCGGTAGTGCATGCGTATTTACGTGTGTCATCCGCGCTCTGGTTTGTCAGGTTCCGGACTCCGTATTTGATTGGAACCAAAAATAGCTAAAAGTCATGCACAACTTACCGCTGTTTTTCGGGGTCATTGTTGTTGATTGATTAAGCTGGCGGATTACACCGCTGAGCACTATTTGCTTTTTATATGTGCTGCGCTTGTCAGGAGATACCGCCTGGTGCATTGCATGTGCTGGGCGGCATCTTTCCAAACCATCTTGCAGGGCAGGGTGGTTGGGAAAGATAATCGAGTTTTACTGTGGTCACTTCGGTTAAGTGACATAAATCGCACCTGGTCGGTGCAATGCGATACCGCCTGCGGGTGGCCGGCCATTTCTGGATGGGCTTATGCCCATCATTCACCCATCGGGGAAATACTTCCCCGTGGGGACGGTGTTTCTCCGTTTTTCATTTTAATCAAAGACAGGGGAGCATTATGGAACGAGCTGAGTGGAAATCATTCTATCAATGGCTTGATACTGCCAATATAGATGAATTGCGAAGCCGCCACCAAAAACTGGTAGGCTTGTTGGAGATGCTGGTTGATCTGGGTGTACGCAATGATGTCAAGCGGATGTTGCGCGATATAGAAGGTATGCTGCTCGTATCAGACGATTCTTAGCGTCTTTTTTTGTTGAAGCTGGCCGATTATTCGGTCCGCTTCTTCATAATTTCCTTTTGTAACCGCAATCAGTGCATCTCGCTCCCTGGATGGTTTGCCTTTCTGGGCAATGTTTAGGTGATGCTGTCCCACGTAGGGGCCAGCGGCTTTATAAGCTTGCTTGAGTTCGCTGATGGTTTTAACGCTATTGATGTTAATACCGGCCATAGCAAATAACGGTGCCATTTCTTTTTTACCCAACTGAGTAAATCTAACTCGATTATCCGGGCCGACTGTATAGTGTTCACGGAGGTTTTTATATTTGCTGAGATTCATGGGTTGATTATAACACGGCTACTCTCGATGCTTTACTAACTGTCTCTCTAATCACTTTGTGTTAACTTGGATTTCTCGTTGGGCAGCTTTTTAAAGCCTTCCTGGTAGAGGGTTTTAAAAAGTACAAGCTTTACACAGCCGCCTCACTGTCTTGAGGCGCCCGCCCGGCACTTAGGGATCAGGTCACCTGACCCGCCGGCCATCGCTTTTAACGGTGGATCCCATTTCTGGATGGACTCATGTTCATCATTCACCCATCGGGGAAATGCTCCCCCTGTGGGATCAGTGTTTCTCCGATTTTACTTTTAATCAAAGACAGGAGAAATACGATGGATAAAACCGCCATTAAAACACTAATAGCCTGGCTGGCGTCTGCCAGTGATGATGACATTCAAGATAAACTGGATGAAATTAATCTGGCGGAGAAGAAGGTTAAGTCTAAAGAAGGTCTTTCTGACCTCGCTTTAGCCAGAAGGCTGATTGACGAAGAGATTATTTCCCGTCTCGATTTTTTAAATCTGAAACAAGACTAAGCTGTACAGGTTTGTTTTCGAGCTGAATATTCAGCGCTTTGAACCGTTCCTTGTTGTTCGTAAATATGGAGCGGACAAGCTCATTTTCGAGTTCGTCTCGCTTCCCATTTAAACACACTAATTTTTGTCTGGTTTGTTTGGCATCCATGGCTGAATTATAAACCAACAACCATTTCTATTAAAGGAGATTAATTGATATGTCTATCGTGACTTTTCTGGGTATTGAGTGTGATGTTGTTAAAAAGAAATATCACGCCAATCAGCAAACCGCTTTACAGTTGTTTGTTGCTGATACAAGAGCCAATCTTGACAAAGGTTGGTCTCCTGGTGATCCGGTTTTAACTGCTACATCTTGTTTGCCTGATCATTGTTTTAAGAGTGGTGAAACAGCTATCAAAAACTACAGTGAAAATGAAGGCATCCTGGATGTTTTGCTTGATGCTGAAATTATTTCATCTACGGGAGATTTTGTAGCCAGTGGCTATAGTTTGTTTCCTGTTGTAGAGGTTCTTATTTAATAGCTTGTATTTACATCCATTAACCCTGATGGGGAAATCCCTGTCAGGGGTTTCTCCGTCTTTAATATTTGTATTTTAAAGAGGAGAATTAATGATGAGTTTTGAACTGAAATTTGAATACGCTGACATAGGTTTTTGCAGAGTGTTTTATAGCATCATCCTTAATGAAAATAAATATTTTTATTGCTTTATCAAAGAGTCAGAAAATTCTGAACCAACTCTATACACATGCACACCAGATGAACATGAACCTGTTAATCAGATAATGCTCAAGCCATCCGTCAAACTGGTCCCTGCGACGGACACTTATTTAGGCCAGGAGATTAGAGCCGCCTTTGAGAAGGGGGTATATTCCAATGGTTGAGCTGATCAATAAAAGCCAAATCGGTGGTGATGATGCTGTTAGCTACCTGCCAGAAGATGCCTATGACGGAATTACTGAGGTGATCACAAGGAGCGGCAAACTGGTTGCTGTACTCCCTTCACCTGGTGAAGCAAAGAAGGTTGCGTCATATGCAATTACGCCCGATGGAGGATATGGATCTGTAGTAATACATTCATCCTCCAAAGATATTACCCATCAGTCTTTTGATGATTGGGCATTTTAAATATTGAATATTACCCCTCTTTAGAGGGGCCTTACCAAACCATCTTGCAGGGCAGGGTGGTTGGGAAAGGTAATCGAGTTTTACTGTGGTCACATGCAGTACATGTGACGCCTTATAAATCGCACCTGGCCGGTGCAATGCGATACCACCTGCGGGTGGCCGGCCATTTCTGGATGGACTCATGTTCATCATTCACCCATCGGGGAAATACTTCCCTGACGGGGTTGGTGTTTCTCCGGTATTTTTATTTGGAGAAACATTATGACTCGATCTATTTATGAAGAAACGACAGCCAGAATCATCGATGCCATGGAGGCCAGCGATGGAAGTGTCGAAACACCATGGATCCGCTCAACCGGCAGGCCGGTTAATGCGCTAACTGAAAATCCATATCACGGTGTCAATGTTGTTCTGTTGTGGTTGATCGCTGATGTTGCCGGGTATTCTACTGGCGAGTGGGCAACATACAAACAGTGGCAGCAGCTGGGTGGCCAGGTTCGCAAGAACCAGAAAGCCGCGCGCATCGTTATTTTCAAAATGGTGCGTAAATCGAAGGCCGACGACGATACGGAAGACGGTAGTGAGGACGAGGATGTCTGGCCGATGGTTCGCTATGCGTTTGTTTTTAACCGCGACCAGGTCGATGGTGTTGAGAAGGTGGTCAGCGAAACCCCACCTGTCATGCTCGACGAGCTTGAGCGTTTTGTTAAAAACACAGGCGCGACGGTTGAGGTCAGGGGCGGGCGAGCCGCTTACTCCAGCAGTCTCGATTTGATTGTCATGCCTGAGCGGGAGTTATTCACTGGCACGACAACCTCTGACTCGACGACATCCTGGTATGCCGTGCTGCTGCATGAGCTGAGCCACTGGACGGGTCATACATCCCGACTGAATCGCAACCTGGTGAACCGGTTTGGCGACGAGGACTATGCCGTCGAAGAACTGATCGCGGAGCTTGGGTCTGCATTTTTGTGTGCGGATCTGGGTATTAGTTCTGTGGTGCGAAAGGACCATGTGGATTATCTAAAAAACTGGATCAAAGTTCTAAAAAACGACAGCCGCGCATTTTTTAAAGCCGCATCAGCCGCTGAAAAAGCCGCTCAA
>DTYI01000107.1 GCA_012961935.1 Thiotrichales bacterium
GCGATATGTGCAGCGGCGCGATCTTGCTTTATAAAATCCCCAAAGTGGTCATTGGGTAATTGAGAACGCCCCCTGGGTTAAAAATAAAAAAGCCCCGCCAGTGCGGGGCTTGTGTTGATGCGTTCCAGTCATTACCGGTTCGCAATCAATTCCTTGATGATGGGCGTGAGGATAATCTCCATCGCCATGCCCATAATGCCACCCGGTGCAACGATTGTATTGCGGCGAGACATAAATGAATTCGGCAGCATGTTCAGCAGATAAGGAAAATCGGTATCGAATTTTTCCGGGTTATCGAACCGAATCACAACGAAACTTTCATCCGGCGTGGGGATGTCGCGGGCGATGAAAGGGTTGGAGGTATCGACCGTTGCAACACGTTGGAAGTTGATATCCGTACGCGAGAACTGTGGCGTGATGTGGTTGACGTAATCCGGCATGCGACGCAGGATGGTGTCGACAATCGCTTCGGCTGAGTAGCCGCGCTCGGCATTGTCACGGAAGATTTTCTGAATCCATTCCAGGTTGACGACAGGTACGACGCCAACGCCGAGGTCAACGTGCTGGGCAACATTGTAGCCATCGCCTTCAACCAGCCCGTGCAGACCTTCGTAAAACAGCAGGTCACTACCGCCTGGAATATCTTCCCAGGGGGTAAATTCGCCCGCTTTTTTATCGACACCCAGGCGAGCATTATGCTCTGCTGCTTCTTCGTCACTGTGCAGATAGTAGCGCTTTTTGCCCGTGCCACTTTCACCATAGCTTTTAAACAGGGCTTCCAGCGCGGCAAAATCATTGGACTCTGGGCCAAAATGGCTGAAATTGTTGTTGCCTTCAGCTTCAGCTTTGGCCACGGCTTCCTTGAATTCAGTCCGGCTAAGGGCGTGAAAGCTGTCGCCTTCAACAATTACCGGACTGATTTTCTGGCGCCGAAAGATGGCTTCGAAAGCGCGTTTGACGGTTGAAGTACCTGCACCGGAAGAGCCGGTAACAGCAACAACGGGATGTTTCTTGGACATGGTAATCTCCCCATTTTATATATAAATCAAAAACATAGAGCAAAGCAGGATGCCGCTGTGCTTTATGTTCTCAGCTGGATACGGCCCGCTATTCTAACCTTGTTGGCGGGTGAGCGCTATTGCCGTTGGAAGATCAAATCCCAGACCCCGTGTCCCAAACGCTGCCCACGTTGTTCAAATTTGGTCAGCGGTCGGAAATCAGGGCGGGGCAGGTAATCACCCGCTGTGGCGGTATTGATGAAATCCGGGGAGGCCGTCAGCACTTCCAGCATCTGTTCGGCGTAGTTTTCCCAGTCGGTTGCAAGGTGCAGGATGCTTTCTGGTTTCATGCGTGTGGCCAGCAGGTTGATAAAATCTGGCTGGATTAACCGGCGTTTATGGTGTTTTTTCTTTGGCCAGGGGTCTGGGAAAAAGATTTGTATTTTATTCAGCGACTCTGGCGGGATCATGCGCTTGAGCACCTCGACGGCGTCGTGGCAGATGATGCGAACATTATTTAAATTTTCCTGCTCAAGTTGCAGTAGCAGGTTGCCGACACCCGGACGGTGCACTTCAATACCAATGAAGTTGTGTTCTGGCGAGGCAGCAGCCATCTGTGTAAGCGAAGCACCATTACCGAAACCTATTTCCAGCGTAATCGGCGCAGATCGGCCAAAGATCACGTCGAAATCCAGAAAATGATCAGAAAATTCGATTCCATAAACTGGCCATAAAGTTTCCAGGGCACGCTGCTGCGCTGAGGTCAGGCGACCCTCGCGACGGACAAAACTGCGAATGGTCCGAAGCTGTTTTTTGGGCATTAAAAAAACGTGCCATCGATGGGAGACGAAGCAGAAGCATAGCGCTTGCGTGGCATGCGTCCTGCCAGAAAAGCTTCACGCCCGGCTTCGATCCCTTTTTTCATGGCCGAGGCCATCAGCACTGGATCTTTGGCGGCAGCAATCGCGGTGTTCATCAGCACACCATCGCAACCCATTTCCATGGCGATGGCTGCGTCCGATGCTGTACCTACGCCTGCGTCAACAATAATGGGGACGTTCGCATTCTCGATGATTTCAAGAATGTTATACGGATTGCGGATCCCCAGTCCCGAGCCAATCGGCGCGGCCAACGGCATCACCGCCGCACAGCCGATCTGTTCCAGCTCACGGGCAACGATCGGATCATCATTGGTGTAGACCATGACTTCAAAGCCATCTTTTACAAGTGTTTCTGCGGCTTTGAGTGTTTCGGTAATATGCGGAAACAGGGTTTTTTCATCACCCAGCACTTCCAGCTTGGTGAGGTTGTGGCCATCAAGTAATTCTCTTGCGAGCCGACAGGTGCGCACGGCATCCTCAGCGCTATAGCAACCGGCCGTATTCGGCAACAGGGTATATTTATCAGGATGAATCACATCCAGCAGGTTGGGTTCATCCGGGTTCTGGCCGATGTTGGTGCGCCGGATGGCGACGGTGACGATTTCAGCGCCACTGGCTTCTATTGCCAGCCGGGTTTCTTCCAGGTCTTTGTATTTTCCCGTGCCGACCAGCAGGCGGGAATGGTAGGTTTTGCCCGCGACCTGCAGCGGGTTCTGCATTGTGTTCATTTTATGTGTTTCCAGTCGTAATAGATTTAGAGGATTTAGGGGCTAGCCGCCACCAATAGCATGAACGATTTCAACTTTGTCGTTCGCGTGAAGCTGATAGTGCTCATATTCACTGCGAGGAACAATCTCCTGGTTAATTTCCATCGCCAGTTTTTTATCGCTCAATTGTAAGGACTCAAGCAGGTTTGAGGCGGAGCTTTTGTCTGCCAGTTCAAAAGGCTTGCCGTTGAGAAGAATTTTCATATTCAAGTTGTTGCAAAAATAATTGTATATTGTATGTGATTCCCGCGCCCCATAAAATAGTTGGCCATCGCTGGAAACTTTCTTCACCGCAAAGCTTCCGCATCCTGCTCACGCTCCTTACCTACCTCCCTGTAGGCAAAGGCGCAAAGAACGCAAAGAAGATATTGTTTAAAAAAACTTTGCGTTCTTTGCGCCTTTGCGGTGAATATATCCAATTCTATCTTGCGGGAATGACACATCAGGGGGTTCCCTATGTCTGATTGTTTGATTATTGGTGGCGGTATTATCGGTCTGCTTTCGGCTCGACTACTCAATGAAGCCGGGCTGGATGTGCAAATTATCGACAAGGGAGAGCCTGGTCGTGAATCTTCCTGGGCGGGCGGTGGTATTCTTTCCCCGCTTTATCCCTGGCGTTACCCTGATCCCATCAATCAACTGGCTGCCTGGAGTCAGCAGCGATACCCGGCCTTATTGCAGTCCTTGCTGGATGAAACCGGCATCGACCCCGAACTTGAACCCAGTGGCATGCTCTTTCTGGATGATGGGGAGGACTATCAGGGCTGGGCGGCGAAATGGGCGGTTGAATGCCAGGAGATTGAAGGACGCGAGGAATTAGCCGGGCTTGAACCGAATCTGGCTGCTGAATACACGCGAGGATTATTGCTACCCGCTGTCAATCATGTGCGCAACCCGCGCCTGCTCAAGGCGATGCTCGCCAGTTTGCGGAAACGAGGCGTGAAAATTCAAGCTAATGTCGCAGCAAAAAAATTATTGATTGAGCAGAATCGGGTTGTCGGTGTTGCAACGCCAGAAGGTGAGATCAGGGCAGATAAAGTACTCGTGGCAGCGGGTTCCTGGTCAGCCGGTTTGCTGGATGAATTCTGCGGACCGCCCCCAAAAATTCAACCCGTAAAAGGACAGATGTTGCTCTATCGTGCCGAACCGGGTGTGCTGAAGCACATATTAATGCACGAAGGCCATTACCTGATCCCCCGACGGGATGGCCGGATACTGGTTGGCAGTAGCATGGAGTACACAGGCTTTGATAAAAGCACAACGCCTCAGGTTCGCGATGAACTGTCCACCGTTGCCACAGGCTTGATTCCAGCGCTGGCCGAATACCCAATCGAAAAGCACTGGGCAGGTCTCAGGCCAGGTTCACCCGAGGGCATACCTTATATTGGTGCCTGTCCTGATGTTGATGGTCTGTTTGTGAACGCCGGGCATTTCAGGAATGGCGTGGTCATGGGGCTGGCGGCGGCGTATCTGGGAGCAGATCTGATGCTAAACCGGGACCCAATCGTCAACCCGCTGCCTTATCAGGTTGGAACTCGCTGATAATCCTTGAAACCTCAGTTGGGCGCGAAAAAGACGCGTAAGCCATTGGTTTGCCAGGTGCATCAAAGGCTTGCGTGGACATTCGTGATCCAACTGAGGTTTCAAGGATCGTGTGACGGTTTTATGGATTTTGCCGCATTGATGGGTATACTTGTTTATATGGATGCAAAATTATCATTTCGCCAGCAGGTCATCGACAAGCTGACTGACCATAACATCACAGCGACCAAACAAAGGGTGGAGATAGGTCTCTGCCTGTTTGACTGCGACCAGCATGTAACGGCAGACCAGCTGCAGGAGCGGGTTAACAAAAGTGGCGGAGAAGCCTCCAAAGCGACGATCTACAACACGCTAGGTTTGTTTGCAAAAAAGGGATTGCTTCGTGAAGTGGTGATTGATCCAACCAAACTCGTCTACGACACCAACACCAGCACCCACCATCATATTTATAACCTGGACAGTGGCGAACTTCAGGATATTACTGCAGGGGAAGTGGGGCTGAACAAACTTCCAGAGCTGGGCGAGAATCTGGAAGTTGAGGATGTGGATATTATCATCCGGGTCAGGAATAAGGACTAATTACAATTTATATGCGCAGGTTGCCTGCTCACCCACCAGCGTCCACCATAATTTACCCTGAGCGCCCGTGCATGTGTTCCATCGCTATTGCCCGAACCATCACAGACCGAAATAGTCCCAAGCTGTAATGCACCGCTCAAGGTTCTGTTGAAACCCGAGCTCAAATAGGAAATATAGCGACTGACATGCCGGTTGCCCTGAATCAAAATTTCACCCCTGATGGCTTCATGCTGCTGTATGATTTGTTCGTCCGGGTCAACCACAGCATTGGCATTACCATCAACAAAAACCACCCAGCCATTTTTCCAGTTTCCATTGTTTGCAGCCATAGTGACGCGCGTGTTTCTTTTGATGGCTTCGCTGCGTGTTAAATAGAAAGAAGATAGCAGTGTATTTGTGACAGTGGTCAATCGGTTATTATTGATCACACTATATAATGATGGTACGGCGACTGTGGCCAGAATACTGGCAACAGAGACTGTGACAAGTAATTCGACTAAGGTAATTCCATCGGTTGTCCGCATAACCATCCTTGGTAAAATGAGAGGTAGTTCAAAACTTAACCGAATCCATACCCGTTTGTCCAGGGTTGTTTGCCGTTTACCGGCTGTGCGGGTTTACTTTGCTACACAAACAGACACAATGAAAAAATGAATAAAGAAATTGGTGTAACACTGGTTGAGTTAATGGTTGTCATTGCGATAGTAGCGATTACCTTAACGATTGGTGTGCCCAGTATGCGGAATATGATCGCCAACAACCGGTCTTCATCGCAGGCGATTAACTTTGTTGCGTCTTTAAATCTGGCGCGCAGTGAGGCGGTCAAGCGAGGCAGTACTGTCAGCATGGCTGCAACGGATGGTGCTAACTGGGAAAATGGCTGGCAAATCTGGGATGACCAGAATGGTGACGGTAATGTGGATGCTGGCGAGACGATTCTACAAACATCGGCTGGTTTGACTGGAGGGAATACATTAGCTGCTGGGGGCGTAACTAGCTTGACCTATACATCAACTGGAAGGATAGCCGCTGTGGCTACTTTCACATTAGACAGTGCCAGCGGAGCCGGCTATGACAGGACAATAGAAATCCAGCCTACCGGCAGGGTTCACGTGTTTGGGGAGACATAGGAGAAACAGACTATGCAAACTGAAAAATTAAATTTTCCCGATATTCGGCCTAAGGAAACTGGGTTCACACTGGTAGAAATGCTGGTGGCCGTGGTGGTGCTCTCAGTGGGTTTGCTGGGTCTTGCTAGCCTGCAGGCTAACTCGCTAAAAATGAATGACAGTGCTTATTACCGCACCCAGGCGACCTATCTGGGTTATGACATTCTGGAGCGGATGCGGGCTAACAGAGCGGCAGCGATTACGAATAGCTACAATGTAACGTCGGGTTTTACACCGCCGACAGGTAGTAGTGTTGAAGAATCTGATCTTCGGGAATGGGATAATCTGGTTCGGAGCCTACTGCCATCAGGACAGGGATCTATTGCTTGTGATGCCGCAGGCGTAGGTTTATGCACCATAACGATTTCGTGGAATGATAGCCGGGCCGCGACGAATACCGAAGCCAACACAAAAACGATTACCCTGAATACGCAGATATAAGCCATGCAGACAGAAATCAACCAACAACACAGACAGCAGGGCGTCACCCTGGTAGAGATGATGATCGCCATGGTCATCAGCCTGTTGTTGATGGCGGGTGTTTATCAGACTTACCTCGGTAGCAAACAGGCTTATCGCACCCAGGACGGTTTATCCCGGTTGCAGGAAAATGCACGTTTTGCAATGGATCAGCTTACCCGTGATATCCGCATGGCCAACAATTTTGGCTGTGTGCCAGCGCCGATTAACCAGTTTGGTGATCAGGTGATCGTCGACCGTAGTGGAAGTTTTAATTTTGATCCAACCAATCCAGCAACCCCAGCAAATAATGGCGGGATCGCCTCGATCCCCGACACAAATGGAACCGACAGTATAACGATTCGCGGCATAGGTGGGCCTAATGGGGTGGTTGCATCGCCAGTTGCGAGCGTGACCGGCACCACCGTGGCGCTTGTGCCGGGCTCAACGTTGCCAGCTGTCGGCGAGACTGTTGTTATCAGTAATTGCCGTATGGCGGAAATTGATGTTGTCACCGCCGTCGATACTGCAGCAGAAGAAATTACTTTACCCAACATTACCGGCATTGCTGGCGCGACTTATGGCCTTGGTACCATGGTCTACCCGGTCAGGACGATTGTTTATACCGTGCAGCCTGGCACGAGTCAGAATGGGTTATTTCGGGATGCAGATGGTCCCGGACCCCAGGTCCCACAGGAAGTAGCTGAGGGTCTGGAGAGTATTGATTTCCTGTTCCGTGAAACTACCGGCACTGCTTTTACAACATCTGATGGCGTCACGAACTGGAATCTCATTGATGTGGTTCGGGTAAGCATGGTGTTTTCCACGCCGCGCGACAATATCGCTACAACTAATCAGACCTATACCGTGGTTGATAATGCAGGCGCGACAACCACTGCAACCGCAGCTGATCGGCGTTTGTACAGAATGGTATCGGCGCTGATCGATGTCAGGAAATAGAAGATGACAATGATGAACATCAAGCACAAGCAACAGGGCGCCGTACTAGTGGTGAGCCTGCTTATTTTGCTGGTCATGACTATGCTTGGTCTGGCAGCCATGCAGACAAGCGTGCTGGAAGAGAAAATGGCCGGTAATGCGCTTGATAAAAGCATGGCCTTCCAGGCTGCAGAAGCTGGCTTGCGTGCGGGTGAAAACAGGCTTAAAGGTAGTTTTTCGTTGATC
Organism: Thiotrichales bacterium; assembly: GCA_012961935.1. GTDB lineage: Bacteria > Pseudomonadota > Gammaproteobacteria > CAZUMV01 > CAZUMV01 > UWMA-0217. Next base: position 7,581 of record DTYI01000107.1, read on the forward strand.
CAGTTGACAAATTGTGAAGTCGGCGACGATATCACTCTGTCTCCAACTGTGACGGTTATTTGCTATAACCTGACCACTGACCCCGAGCCAGACCCGCTTGCTCAGGCAACATGGGATGATGCTGCAGCTGGCGTCTACACTCGAGTGGAAGCTAATGATTATACGCAAGTAGGTGGGCAGGATTTTCCAAAATATTACATCACTGCATTAGGCAGGCGGCCAGTCGGGAGCTTGACAAACATGGCGCAAGGCACAGGAAGGCCACCCAGTGCGGGGAATATTATTGATTTTCGTGTTACTGCGCGTGGCACAGGTGGCAGCGCAAACGCCCAATCCGTGTTGCGCTCATATTTTGCGACATTAGCACCATAACTTATTGCAGGGACACTTAGGGGACAACTTATTATGTTGAATACCAAAACAAAATTTACCAGCCTGATTACGGGCGTAGTATTATCAATAGCTACCTTCAACCCGGTTGCTGTTTTTGCGGGGCCGTTGTCTACCTCCCTGCCGAATAGCCCCCTGATTTTACAGACTAGTGTTAAGCCCAATATTCTAACGCTTATTGATGACTCTGGGAGCATGGATATTGAGACCATGATCTCTGGTACTAATAATGGTGTTTATTATTCACCTGATGCCAGGAGGCTATGGACCGGTGGCCCGAGAGGTTATGCCTACTCGCACCCTGCTTCTCCACAGATATATTCGAGATCCATCGCACCCAGCGAGCAGTTTTTCCTTAATGATGGTTCTACCGACGCGCTTGCCGAGTTGGCTGGCATCTGGCGTATCTGGAATTCGCAGTATAATAAAATGTATTATGATCCAACAATCAATTACACGCCCTGGGTTGGAATAGATTCAAGCACAGGTTTTGCCTATGCCGATGCTCCCGTTGCGGATGTCGCAAAAAGCACAGGGAGTTATAACAGTTACTGGAAAGGGGATAAAAACAACATACCGGGGTTCTGGGCTGCTCGCTACTATAAGTGGGATGACAAGAACGGTAACAAGGTAGTCGATGAGTTGTATGACGCTGCTGATCGGGCTGCAAATCTGGTTGAAATTACGAACCCTGGGACTTATGAGGGAGGCCCTGACCGTGATGATTGCGTGAGTGATCCCGGTGCTCCAAATGTTTGTACTTATGATGAAGAAATTCAGAATTTTGCCAATTGGTTCAAGTACTATCGCAAGCGTGACTATGTGGTCAAACGGGCCTTGTCAGATATTTTTTCAAGCAACCAGAACCGTGTTGGTCTGGCTACGATTCATGAAGATACCGCAGTTTCCACGCCCGTTAGGGATTTGACGGTCTCAACAAACCGTGCGCAATTGATCGAGAACCTGTTTGACATTGACCCGGGTGGCGGCACACCCTTAAGAATCGCTTTGCGCGAGGCCGGGCAGTACTACCAAAGTGGCGGTAATATCATGCCGAGCGGAAACCCGAGCCCAATTCTACCGGCTGGTGGCGGTGGTGAATGTCAGCAGAATTATACTTTGTTAATGACAGATGGTTACTGGAACGGGAGCAGCCCGGGCGTAGGGAATAGAGATAAAGATGGTGGCTCTGGTAACAACAATACCATCTATGACGGCGGTTCACACGCGGATGATGTGTCGGACACGCTCGCCGATGTTGCCATGAAATATTATGAGATTGACCTTAATACCAGCCTTGCCAATCAGGTTCCACAGAACGGTGATGACAATAATCCCGCGCAACATATGGTGACCTATGGAGTGTCGTTCGGGCTGACGGGTGATATTCCCGATGGCCAACCAGTGGACAGGGCAACGCCTCCCTCGCCAAACTGGCCTGACCCTGTTACTGCGAATACTGCTGAAACAATTGATGACTTGCGTCATGCGGCCTGGAATGGGCGTGGAGAATTTCTTAGTGCAGCTAACCCAAAACAATTGATTGATGGCCTGACCAATGCTTTTCAAAGCATTCAAGGACGTACTGGTGGTGCGGCTTCGGTATCTTTTAGTGAGGCGGCGTTACAGGCAGGAACCAAAGTATTTCAGGTTGAATTCGACTCTAACGACTGGAGTGGCGATCTTAAAGCCTTCCTGTTGAACTCGGGTGGTACATTGGGGGCACAGGTCTGGAGTGCAGAGACCCAACTGGCAGCATTGGTTACACCGACTTCGGATAGCCGGAAAATATTTACCTATAACGATAGTACAAACACAGGTGTGGCCTTTAGCTGGGGTTCGTTATCCGCGAAGCAAAAAAGCGACCTGAATGCAGCCGCTGGCGATGCACAAACAGAAGTGCTTCCTTATCTTAGAGGCGCTACGGGTGATGAGGGGGGATTATTTCGAAACCGTGGTAAACGCCTTGGTGATATCATTCGCTCAACGCCTGCATTCGTGACGGCTAATCCAACGGCATGGCCTGATGATAACGCTCATAACACAGGTGCCTTTGCTGACTATCATGATTTTGTAATCACGGTGCGTACCAGTGCAATTTATGTCGGTAGCAACGATGGCATGTTGCATGGTTTTAATGCCAATACCGGTGATGAATTGATGGCCTATATTCCAAACGCATTATTCTCTAGTAGTGCCGGTGAAGGCTTGCATGCCTTGACCGACAAGAATTATAAGCACCGGCATTATGTCGATGGTTCTCCAACGGTTGTTGACGCACGCATTGGCGGTGGCTCAGGCGCGGCTGCCTGGAAAACCGTGCTGGTCAGCGGACTCCGTGGTGGTGGCCGAAGTTATTTTGCGCTGGATGTAACCAATCCAGCGAACTTTGATGAAGCGAACCCTACGGACACAGTCCTCTGGGAGTTCACCAGTGATGATGACCCTGACGGTGATCTGGGCTATACCTACGGCGAAGCCAGTATTGTCCCGGCTGAGGACGGTAACTGGTACGCGATATTTGGAAACGGTTATAACTCCGACAGAGGAAGAGCTGTGTTGTACATGGTCAGGCTAGACCATAACGGCGCCTGGTCGGCAGGTGACTTCTATAAAATTTCGGTGGACAGTGCAGACAACACAACTAATCGCAATGGTCTGGCAACCCCAGTGGTAATTGACAAGGATGGTAACGGAAAATCTGACACTGTTTATGCGGGCGATTTGAAAGGTGGGCTTTACGCCTTCGATATTACCAATCCAGCGTCCATTACCAAGCGCAAGGTATTTCAAACGCAGTCTAACCAGCCCATTACCAGCGCGCCGGTTGTTGCCAAGCACCCTTCCGAGTCGGCTGTGGCAACTTCCCCGAATACTTTAATCATGTTTGGTACTGGTCAATATCTGGTTGTGCCTGATATGACGACAACAGATACACAGTCATTTTATGGTGTGTGGGATAAGGGTTCTGCAACAGCAGCTACCACTGCTAACCTGGTAGAACAGACACTCTCAAACTTCACATCGGGTGGAAATACAGTCCGTTTATTAACGCAAAATGATGTCGGCTACTCAGCAGACTCACCGCCCACGCAAGGCTGGTATTTCGATCTAGGTCTTGGGGCCGCAGGTGAGCGCATGGTTGTCAGGCCCATATTGCGTGGTAATGACATCTGGTTTGTTACCACAATACCTGATCCAGCTCCCTGCGGTAACCAGGGTTCAGGTTTCCTGATGGTGGCGGATGCCCGCACCGGTGGCTCTCCCCAGCGTTCGACTTTTGACATCAACGGCGATGGCCAAGTCGATGGTGAAGATCTGTTTTTTGATACGAATGGTGATGGCATACCGGACTTTACGGTACAGGATTTGATTGATAGTCCTCAGGATCTGGATGGTGATGGCAACAACGACAATATTGTTGATCTGGATGGTGATGGGTCTGTCAGTATTGAAGAAGCCATTTATCAGCTAGGCCAGTTGGGTGTGACAGACCAGTTGATTGCACCAGTAGGTGCGCAGCAGTCAGACTCAGTTGAAGGTTTTGCTCTCCTGTCAGATACCGCCTATATCACATTATTGGGTGGGCTACAGCAAACTGCTATTGCTCCAGTAACGAGTGATCCTATCGATCGTCTATCCTGGGAGGAGCTAAGATGAGATTGTTTAAATTCTTTTTACCACTCATGCTTTTAATCAATAACGGTACACTGATTGCTGCTGACGATGATAATAAACGTAGTAATGGAACGGCGCAGTCGGAAGATGTCGTCATTTCCGGAACTGTGTCTTCAGTCGATGAGAACAGGCGCATTATTGTGGTTGCCGGTAAATCAATACATATGCCTAAGCTGGGCGTAATTCCTTTCAAGAAAGGTCAGTCTGTCAAAGTGGTAACAACCAAGATAAAGGGGAAGATCTACTACCTTGGAATAAATATGCCGGGTCAGGGTGGGTAGTTGATACTATGAATAAAGGTTTCTCCTTGATTGAATTGATGATCGTTGTCGCGATTGTGGGCATCCTGGCTGCAATTGCCTATCCTTCTTACCAACAGAATATGATTGATTCACGCCGTGCAAAAGCGGCAGGTTGCCTGATGGAACTCCAGCAGTTTATGGAGAAATTTTACTCGACCAATTTCCGTTATGATCAGGATGCAGGTGGCGCTGCGGTTGTGCTGCCCGCGCCACAATGCGTAACTGATTTGGCGGGGTTTTATGGATTTGAAAATGGTGGTGCCCCTGCGGCAGTTGGGCAGCAGACATTCATGTTGACTGCGACCGCAGCCGGTCCGCAATTAAATGATAGTCGTGGCTGTGGAAATCTGACGATTAACCAGGCGGGAACTAAAGGTATTAGTGGTGGTGGAACTGTCGCTGGTTGCTGGCGGCAATAGCACAGTAGGTAGGGTGGATAAGCTTGCGTCATCCACCATCCAGAATCATCGCAACGCCTGCGGCAAATTAAAAGCGACATCTTCTTCAGTGATGGTATGTTGCAAAATTTCGCCTGCTCCGTTCTCTTGTAGATATTCAAGTACAGACTGAACAATGGTTTCGGGTGCTGACGCACCTGCTGTGACACCAATTTTAGTTTTGTTTTTTAGCCATACGGCGCTGATTTCTCCAGCGTCATCGATCAGATAAGCCTCGGTGCCTCGCTTGATCGCAATCTCTCGCAAACGATTCGAATTTGAACTATTGGGTGAGCCGACGACCAGGACGAGATCACATTCTTCTGCTAACTGTTTAACGGCATCCTGACGGTTCTGGGTGGCGTAGCAGATGTCGTCTTTCTTTGGGCCGTGGATGTTGGGGAAGCGTTGGCGCAATGCGTCAATAATTTTTCTGGTGTCGTCCATGGAGAGGGTGGTTTGGGTGACATAGGTTAGTCTGTCGGGGTCCTTAATTTTTAGTTTTTCAACATCACCCAGTGTCTCAACCAGATAAATTTCACCACCGAAACTTTTGTCGTAACGCCCCATGGTGCCTTCGACTTCCGGATGACCTTCGTGACCGATTAAAATGGCTTCCCGGCCTTCGTGCGAGTAACGGTTAACTTCCATGTGGACCTTGGTGACCAGCGGGCAGGTGGCGTCAAAAACCTGCAAGCCGCGTCTTGTCGCTTCTTCCTCGACCGCCCTGGATACGCCATGCGCGCTGAAAATGACTGTGGCGTCATCGGGCACATCGTCCAGTTCATTGACAAATATCGCGCCCTTGTTTTTCAGGTCGTTGACGACATAGCGGTTATGTACCACTTCATGCCGCACATAAATCGGCGCACCGAATAATTCCAGTGCGCGCTCAACGATTTCAATCGCGCGGTCGACGCCGGCACAAAATCCGCGGGGGTTGGCGAGTAGAACTTCCATGGCGTTAGTCCGGATGCTTCGCAAAAAAAGGCAGTAGGGTGGATAAGCGATAGCGCCATCCACCAAAACCACGGCAGTTTTGACGCAGACAAGTACAGGGATGCATGATGGTAGAACCACGCAGGAGCAGTTGTCGAGACGCAAAGGCGTAGAGTTTTTCAGTCAATGGGTCACCTTTATTCACCATAGGTATGAAAGTGGATTCCTTCACCCTCGAAACGATCTGGTTACAGTTTATCACTCCGCAGGATTTTCGACAGAAAGAATCTCAACCTGAAAGGTTACTTCATGTCCGGCGCAGGGGTGGTTGAAATCGACTTTTATCTGATCGCCCTCGATGCTTAAAACGGCGCCAGGTATTTCTTCACCATCTGGCGTATGAAAACCAATGATGCGCCCGGGCTTGGGTTCGATGTCGTCCGGGAAATCGGCCAGCGGGATGTGGTGAATCGCTTCAGGGTCGCGAAAACCGAAACCGGTTTCCGGGGGTATTTTCATTGTTTCTTTGTCACCTGCTTTCAGGTCGAGCAATGCATATTTAAGCCCTTCGATAAACGTATCGTCTTCCATGCTAAAAACAAGTGGTTCGTTTTTTTCGGTGCGATCGACCAGCGTGCCATCTTCGAGCGTTAGCTTGAAGTGCATGGTGACCTGACTGTTTAGCTGGATTGTCTGTTTGCTAGTCATTTTGTTTAACGCATTTATTGCACCGCAAAGACGCAAAGGACATAAAGTTACATAAAAAAAGATTTCTTTGCGCACTCTGCGTCTTTGCGGTGCATTCGTAAATAATTAGTCGGTGTCTTCGTGTTTCCCAAACAGGGTATGAAAAATTAATAACGCTGCGCCAATCGTGATAGCTGAATCAGCAATATTAAACGCAGGGTAATGATACTGCTGGTAATGAAAATCCAGAAAGTCGATAACGTGCCCGTAAGCAATCCGGTCGATGACGTTGCCGATCGCGCCGCCTAAAATCAGTGAGAGTGAAATGGCGGTAATTTTTTCGTGCTTGTTTAAACCTTTCAGCCAGTAAAAAATAACGCCGCTAACAATAACTGCCAGTCCGGTAAAGAGCCAGCGTTGCCAGCCATTTTCATCGGCAAGAAAACTGAACGCAGCGCCTTTGTTATAAGCCAGCGTTAAATTAAAAAAGCCGTCGATGATTGGCTTTTGCTGATACAGCGTAAAGACCTGGTCAATGTACAGCTTGCTGACCTGATCCAGTACGATGACCACCACCGAAAGCCACAACCATTTAAGCATACTGGCGTACCTCGCCAGAGCCATCTACATTTTCAATGCAGCGGCCGCAGATCTCAGGGTGTTTTTTATCGCTGCCGACATCTTCGCGGTGATGCCAGCAGCGAATACATTTTTCATGTTGACTGGCGCTGGCGGCAATGGCGAGCGTCTGGCCATCTTTTAATGACTGTGTTTCCAGACCTTCGGGTTTGTCGCTTAAGGGGTGAATGCGTGCATAAGATGTGATGAGCACAAAGCGCAGTTCGTCTTCGAGTTTTGCCAGTGTGTTATGCAGTTTTTCATCGCAATAAAGATCAACTTCGGCATCGAGTGACGAGCCGATTACTTTTTCGTTGCGTAATGTTTCAAGTTCACGGCTGACCGCCTCGCGTGTCTGCAAAACCTGTTGCCAGAAGTCATTATCCAGTTCGGCGTTTGCGGGTGTCTGTTCTAACTTTTCATACCATTGGCTGAAAAATACAGACCGCTCCCGATTCTCCGACATCTGTTGCCAGAGCTCCTCGGCAGTAAAAGTGAGGATCGGCGCCATCCAACGCGCCAGCGCTTCCAGGACGTGATGCATCGCCGTCTGGGTTGAGCGACGTGGTCGGCCATCAGCCTGCGTGGTGTATTGCCGATCCTTGATAATGTCGAGATAAAAACTGCCGAGTTCAACCGAGCAGAAGTTCAATATTTCCTGATAGACAATATGAAACTGATACGCATCGTAAGCGGCGATAATTTTTCCCTGCAACCGAGCAGCCTGATCAATAATCCAGCGATCCAGCGCGATTAATTCGCCCACGGGTAGTTGATCTTTTTCAGGGTCAAAGCCGTTGAGGTTGGCCAGCAAAAAACGCGCGGTGTTGCGGATACGCCGATAAGCGTCAGCGCCGCGTTTGAGAATTTCATCCGATACCGTCATCTCTCGACTGTAGTCGTTTGACGCGACCCACAGCCGCAAAATATCTGCGCCCAGATTATTAATCACTTTTTGTGGCGCGACGACATTGCCTTTGGACTTGGACATTTTCTGGCCCTTGGCGTCCACTGTAAAACCGTGAGTCAGCACTTGCTTGTATGGCGCGCGTCCGTTCATGGCGATCGAAGTCAGCAGCGACGACTGGAACCAGCCGCGATGCTGGTCAGAACCTTCCAGATAAAGATCAGCCGGGTTGCGTAATTGCTCGCGTTGATCGAGCACGCAGTGATGCGTTACGCCGGAGTCAAACCAGACATCGAGCGTGTCGCTGACTTTTTCATAATGCTCGGCGTCGGCACCGAGCAGTTTAGCTGGTTCCAGATCAAACCAGGCATCGATTCCTTTTTGCTCGATTTTTACTGCAATGGCTTCGATGAGTCGTGGCGAGTCAGGGTGCAGTTCGCCGGTTTGTTTGTGGACAAAAAGCGGAATCGGCGAACCCCAGGTGCGCTGTCGGGAGATGCACCAGTCCGGCCTGTTTTCCACCATGCCGAGGATGCGCGCTTCGCCCCAGTCGGGCATCCACGTCACGTCTTTAATCGTCTCAAGTGCTTTTTTCCGCAGGCCATTCTGATCCATGCTGATGAACCACTGCGGCGTGGCACGGAAAATAATCGGCGTCTTATGCCGCCAGCAATGCGGGTAGCTGTGCAGTAGTTTTTCGTTGGCGAGCAATGCACCGCGTTCCTGCAAAACTTCTACAACATGGTCGTTAGCCTTGAACACAAACTCACCGGCAAACAATTCAGTGTCGGGCAGAAAACAGCCATTACCACCCACCGGATTTTCCACCGGCAAATTATATTTCTGGCCGACGATAAAATCGTCCTGACCGTGTCCGGGTGCCGTGTGCACTGCGCCAGTGCCTGCTTCGGTGGTGACATGCTCGCCAAGAATAATCGGCACCTGCCGATCATAAAAAGGATGTTGAAGTTTTAAGCCTTCCAGTGCAGCACCTTTGCAACGGCCAATAATTTCTGCGCGCTCAAAACCGTAACGCTGCAAGGCGTCCTGATACAAGGCTTCGGCGAGTAGCAGACGTTCAGCCCCGACCTGCACCAGCACATAATCCAGATCAGGATGCAGCGCGACCGCCTGGTTGGCGGGCAGTGTCCACGGCGTCGTCGTCCAGATCACCGCAGAGATCGGGCCGTTACCTTTTGCATCGCAACGGCTGGCAATTTCATTTTCATCAACTGCCTTGAAGCGTACGTCGATCGCGGCGGAAGTTTTATCTTCGTGTTCCACTTCTGCTTCGGCCAGCGCGGAACCACAATCGACACACCAGTGCACCGGTTTCTCACCCTTGTGCAGATGACCGTTCTCGATGATCTTGCCGAGCGAGCGGATGATGTTGGCCTCAAAGCTGTAATTCATCGTGAGATAAGGGTTGTCCCAGTCACCCATTACGCCCAGACGTTTGAAATCTTCACGCTGACCATCGACCTGTTTTTGCGCATATTCTCGACAGCGTGCACGGAAATCATCAGCCGAAACTTTGTTGCCTGGCTTGCCGACTTTTTTCTCGACCTGTAATTCAATCGGCAAGCCGTGGCAATCCCAGCCCGGCACATAAGGCGCGTCAAATCCGCTCAAGGTTTTGGATTTAACGATGATGTCTTTCAGCACTTTATTCACCGCATGGCCGATATGGATATCACCGTTGGCGTAAGGTGGACCATCGTGCAAAATAAATTTTGGCCGGCCAGCCGCATGCTTGCGCAACTCAGCATACAGGTCAGCATCCTCCCAGCTTTTCAACATTTCCGGTTCGCGTTTGGCCAGATTGCCGCGCATGGGGAAATCGGTGTGGGGCAGGTTAAGTGTATTTTTATAATCGGTCATTGTGTACTTTTTCTATTTAAATTTTGACGCAGAGGCACAGAGCATTCAAAACGGCTATTCTCTGCGCCTCCGCGCCTCTGCGTCGAAAAAAATTCTCGCGTTTACTTCATCTTTTTCAATTTGCCTGACCATCGCATCCACCGATTCAAATTTTTCTTCATCACGCAGTTTTTCCAACCAGACGATTTCCAGTCGCCTGCCATATAAATCACCAGTGAAATCTAACAGGTGTACCTCAATGAGGAAACCCCTGTAATTCACAGTCGGTCGTGTGCCGATACTGCAAATCCCGGGTAAGGGGTGATCTTCAATACCGTTTACCTCGACTGTAAAGATGCCCCGCAATGGAGAAACACGCCGGCCAACGCGAATATTCGCGGTTGGGTATCCGATCTCGCGGCCACGTTTGTCACCCTCGATGACATAACCCGACATGGTATAAGGCCGCCCTAGCAGTTTTTCAGCCTGCTGCAATTCCCCGGCTTCTAGAAGTTTCCGTATCCGGCTGCTGCTGATTCGTTTGTTCTGTTCACTGAAAGTTTCAGTTTTTTGCACCGCAAATCCATGTTGCTTTCCGGCCTGCTGCAGCAGTGTGAAATTTCCACTGCGATTCTTGCCGAAACAAAAATCATCACCGACGACCAGGCTTTTAATTTCCAGTCCTTCCACTAACACCTGTTGAATAAAATCTTCAGCAGAAAGGTTGGCGAGTTTCTGATTAAAAGCTAAGCAGAGCATTTGATCAACGCCGAGTTTTTCCAGAGCAATAAATTTGTCACGGAAGGGTGTGAGTCGACCGGGCGCCTTTTCTCCCAGAAAAAAATCCTGCGGTAACGGCTCAAAAGTGATGACGGTTTTTTTGCAATTTAGCCGCGCTGCTTCATTTGTCAATTGTTGGATGACAGCCTGATGCCCGCGATGCACGCCATCGAAATTACCGATGGTTGCAACGCTGCCCTTGTGCTCAGGGCGCAGATTATAAACTCCGCGGATCAGCTGCATGGGTGTATATCAAAAACCAGAAATTATACGCAATCAGCCACGGCTACGCAGTATTTCTCTGGGTTTTATGCCAGCCAGCCAGAGTGTTGACAGGTAGATGACCGCCGCCAAAATAATCAGCCCGACGAGGGTCAGCCCGCGCTGGCTGGCTCCCCAGCCTTGCCAGACAGATAATTCAGGTGTTAACCACCAGAGCGCAAGCCCCATCAGCAGCAGTCCGGCGGCAATTTGCAAAGACAGTTTTTTCCAGCCTGCGCCCGGCTGGTAAATGCTGGAGCGGCGTAAATGTCGCAGCAGGAGTTGAGCATTGACATGGGCGGCGATGGCGGTGGAAAGCGCCAGCACTGCATGTCCGGCGGGCCATTTGAAAATAATCCAGGGCACGACCACCAGCACGTTGAGTAACAGATTGACACCCATGGCAATCAGGCCGATACGAACCGGCGTGCGCGTGTCCTGGCGTGAGAAAAAGCCGGGTGCGAGCACTTTGATCGCGACAAAAGCGGGCAGGCCAAGTGAATAGGCCGCGAGGCTGATCGCTGCCATTTGCGTGTCGTGCGCGGTGAAGGCTTTGTATTGCAGGAGCGTGGCGAGGATCGGCCCGGCCAGAAAAATTAATCCCAGCATGGCGGGCAAGGCGACAATCGCGCCAACGCGCAAACCCCAGTCCAGCGTATGTGAAAAATCCTTGCTCGAACCGTTACTGTGTTGCGAGGAAAGTTGCGGCAGAATGACCGTGCCGATGGCAACGCCGAATAAGGCAAGTGGCAATTCGACAAAGCGGTCTGAAAAATACAGCCAGCTGATGCTGCCGGCCACCAGAAAGGAGGCGATGATGGTGTTGATGAGCAGGTTGATTTGTGCCACCGATGAGCCGAACAGGGCGGGCAACATCAGCTTGAGAACTTTTTTCACGCCGGGGTGATCGCGGTTCAAACGCAGACGTGGAATCAGGCCGAGCTTTTTTAAGGCAGGGAGTTGGAATAACAACTGCACAATACCCGCGATAAATACGCCCCAGGCCAGCGCTGTAACCGGGTTTTCCATTCGAGGTGCCAGCCAGAGTGCAGCGGCAATCAGCGCCAGGTTGAGGAAAACGGGCGTAAAGGCAGGCACGGCAAATTTGCCGAAGCTGTTGAGAATGCCTGCGGCCAGTGCCGTGAGAGATATAAATAAAACATACGGGAAGGTCAGCCGCAGCATCTGGGTGGCGAGTTGCTGGCGGTCAGGTTCGTCCGCAAAACCGGGTGCAAAAATCAGGATCAAAATCGGCGCGGCCAGGACGCCAACCACCGTGATGACAGCGAGTATCAGGCTGAGTGACCCGGCTACGTGATCCACCAGATCCTTGACCTCTGCGTGTTCACCTTTTTCACGCTGCTCGGTGAATACGGGTACAAAAGCCTGCGAGAACGCGCCCTCGGCAAACATCCGCCGCAGCATGTTGGGAATGCGGAAGGCGACAAAAAAAGCATCTGTCGCGCCGGTCGCGCCGAAGCTGACGGCAATCACCATGTCGCGCACATAGCCGAGCAAACGTGAAATCATCGTCATGCTGCTGACAACCGCAGTGGACTGGAGGAGTTTTCTGCTCAGAATCTTTGCCTTTTATTGTTTGAAACGCTTGACCGTGTTGTTGTAAATACCTAGCATGCCGCGATGAGCTCTAAACCACTCTTTAACGAGATGGCCGCTGACATGCAGGCTGTTGACCAGTTGATTATCAAGCGCCTGCAGTCAGATGTCGTGCTGATTAACCAGATGGGGCATTATATCGTTAATAGCGGTGGAAAGCGCTTGCGGCCGATGCTGGTGCTGCTTTCGGCCGGTGCTTACGATGCGCTGGATGCACGCGCCCATCTTGTTGCCGCGATCATCGAGTTTATCCACACGGCAACTTTGTTGCACGATGATGTTGTCGATGAGTCACGCATGCGCCGCGGAAAAGAAACGGCGAACGAACTCTGGGGCAATGAAGCGAGCGTCCTGGTGGGTGATTTTCTATACTCCCGCGCTTTTGAAATGATGGTCGAAGTCGGCGATATGCCGGTCATGGATATTCTTTCGCACACGACCAATACCATCGCCGAAGGTGAAGTCATGCAGCTGATGAATGTCCATGATGCAGACACAACTGAGCAGCGCTACCTGGACGTCATCCGTTCAAAAACCGCCAAGTTGTTTGAAGCGGCGACGCGACTTGGCGCCGTTCTGGGCGGGCGGTCACGGGCTGAGGAACAGGCGCTGGCAGCGTATGGCATGCACCTGGGTACCGCGTTTCAGCTCATTGATGACGTGCTTGATTATGAAGCCAGCGAAGAAACACTGGGCAAGCAATTAGGCGACGACCTGGCTGAAGGTAAACCCACCTTGCCACTGATTTACGCCATGCGCAATGGTAGTGGCATGCAGGCTAAATTAATTCGTCGGGCGATAGAAGAAGGCGGCCGTGATTTAATTAATGAAGTAATCGATGCGATCAACGACACCGGCGCAATGGACTACACGCGAGAAATGGCGCAACAGGAAGCCGGTCGGGCGATTCGTCAACTGGAAGGCCTGCCTTTTTCGCCGTATAAACAAATGATGATTCAATTGGCCGAGCTATCGGTAAAGCGTGATCACTAGGGAAGCTGATTTCCTAGACATTTACATATTAACCCGCGAAAATAACCAGCCCTTCATATCAGGGAAAATCGGAGTGTAGCTCAGCCTGGTAGAGCACTGCCTTCGGGAGGCAGGGGTCGGAGGTTCGAATCCTCTCACTCCGACCAATTAATATCTGTGAAATTAAAACAGCTTTTTAGAATTTTATTTTTTTCGACAGGCATGGTTTTGGTTGCTTGTCGAAGCGAAGCAATCCAGCCGTTTTCCAGTGATGGCTGTAGCCTGTTCCCAGATAAAAACCCAATCGAGAAAAAGTCGTGGTGTGAGTGCTGTGTGCAACACGATATAACTTACTGGCAGGGTGGAACCAGTGAGCAACGTAATCTTGCCGACCTCGCATTAAAGACCTGCGTGTTAGAAAAGACGCAGGATATTGCGCTGGCAAATATGATGTTTGATGGCGTCCGGTTTGGCGGTTCGCCCATTTTTCCGAACTGGTATCGCTGGGGTTATGGCTGGGATTACGGCCGTGGTTATAAAGCGCTGAATAAAAAGGAACGACTGGATGTGAAGAAAAAGCTAAGTTTATATTATAGCCAGCAACCAGAAAATATTTGTAACGAAGATGAGTAAGTATTCAGATACAGTGCTTTATTATGTGCATGACCCAATGTGCAGCTGGTGCTGGGGGTTTAATTCAACGCGCCAGACGTTGTTTAAAAATCTGCCAGATAATATAGAAATTAAATGGTTACTTGGTGGCCTGGCGCCGGATTCAGACCAGCCTATGCCTGAGGAAATGCGTACGTATCTGCAAAACACCTGGCGGAAAATTCAGCAGCGTATTCCCGGCACAAAATTTAATTTTGATTTCTGGGAAAAATGCAAACCCAGGCGTTCAACTTATCCCGCCTGCCGTGCAGTGATTGCGGCAAGAGAGCAGGGGAGTGAATTCAATTTATTGATGATACAGGCAATCCAGAAAGCCTATTACACACATGCAAGCAACCCTTCTGATAACAATACTTTAATTGCGCTTGCCGATAAAATTGGTCTGGATATTGCTCGCTTCGAAAAAGATTTGCTTGCTGAAAGTACGCAACAGAAATTATTGTCGGAAATAAAACAATGCAAAAAATTAGGCGTAGAAAATTTTCCGGCGCTTATATTGATAGCAGGAAATAGAAAATGGAGAGTGCCAGTAGACTATAATAATAGTCAGGTTATGCTGGACGTGATAACTGACATGCTGGATTAAGGAATCTCTGATCAATTCATGAATGAGCATCTTGCTGCTAAAATTTCCGGGTACTGCGTTGCGAATCTTCGCAATAGCCTGCTATTACGTGCGATTCGACGCCTTGTCCCCGAAAATTTTAGCAGTAACCTGCTTCATCCAGAATTAATCAGAGGTTCCTTAATTATTTATTAATATTAGTAAGAACTGACGAAATACCTTGTAACTGAGTGCCAGAATGTATGTGACTTAATTACATCGGCTACTTCGTTATGGATAATGTACATCCTGATATGCTACATCGTCATCATCAGAACTGATGAGAAAATGGATTAGGGTGTTTTGGGTGTAGGCGGGTTGCCCTAATGTCGCTGCAATGTGTTTATCGAGTTCACGAATCATTTGTCTCAGCGCTATAATTTGGGCAATGTCCTGTTGCAGCATGGAAGAACTGAAGCTGGCCTTTTTTTGTTACTGCATGATGATGGCTGTGTACTTCTGGCCGACCTGCTTGATGTATCTGCATGCTTCAGATCATGCAGAGGCCGCAAGTTATTTTAGAGGCACCCTAAAGTCAAATCACACTCCATCGAACATGACAGCAGCTAATGACATCTTATTCCCGTTGCCGGTTTTTAGTATTCTCGCATTCGCCTGACATTCCGTGAATTCATGAAACATCCGGGTTAAAACAACTTTATTATTTTTTCGATATATTTATCTTTAACTTCACTTATACCCAGCACGACAAGCTGTTTTGGTGTTAATTGCAAAGTCTTCAGTAATGCGATTGACTCAAGTAGCCCGACTTCATGGCTGCTGATCTGATTCGACTTCGATATCAACTCAGTGGCATCAAGGCAAATAAATGGTGGGTCTGCATTTGTTGGTTTTATTGCATCAACTATAAGCACAGAATCATAAGGTCTAATGTTTTTAGCCAGGTTTGTGCCGGGGCGATCCAGTTTAAGCAGACTCAAGCCTTTGTTTTTGAGCGATATAATTGTTCTGTTTTGCAGTAATTGATCAACCATTTGCCAACCCGCTTTATCGTCTTGCTGTGGTGAGCCAATGCCGATAATGGCGGTGCGGGATAAATCAACATGGTGAAATGTTTGTATTGTTTGTTTGTCTTTATTTTGCTCAATCACACCATCACGAATCAATTTTAAATTCAGAAAATGGGTGGCGCAGGAAATACACGGATCATAATTACGAATGACTTTTTCAGCGTGCAGCTGCAACTGTTGTTTTGTTTTATCAAGACCAAAGTTAATCAGTGAGTCTTTTAAATCCTGCTCAATACGCGGCTGGTTCTGGCTGGTTGGTGGCACGATGATGGCATTTTTAACACAGCCTTTTTCATCCATTTCATAACGATGCCATAAGATGCCACGCGGCGCTTCGCTGCAACCGTAACCGGTGCCGGCTTTAACTTCAAATTCCATGCAGGGCTGATCCGTTGTTTCATAGTTCGTCAACAGTGTTTCGGCTTCCAGGATGGCAAAATAGATTTCAAGCGTACGCGCAATAATGCTATGAAACATATTTTTTGATGGGAACCGGGCTTTCAAGCCTTGCATGAGCTGTTGTACTGCTTCGGGTAACTGCGCTTTATTCAGGTTAACCCGCGCCAGTGGCCCCACCAGATAGGGTTTGCCATCTAACAGACAATGCAACGCAGTACTGTGATCCACATGCATTTCCCTAAAATGATGTTCAAATTTATTGATGTTTATATCGAGGCCGCCGTCGCTTATCAAACGGCCTTCATTGAAGGGGTATTCCTGTTCATGGTGCAAGGCAACGCTAACAAATTCCTGATTGTCTTCTGGTAAATCCAGCGTATCCAGCCAATGAATTAAATCGACCGCATCACGTTTTGCCGCTGTTACCCGTTGCAGTAATTCAGCCGCGGCTTTTTTATCCGGAGCCTGGCTAAAACCGCCAATTTTTGCCCCGACCGGGTGTACCGAACGCGCTCCAAACAATGCCACCAGATCATTTCCCAGTGCTTGCAGTTTTAATCCGCGGCGAACTTCAGCATCATATTGTTGCGCCATTTCGATGGCGCTGTTAAAGCCCAGAAAATCAGGCGCGGCCAGTAAATGTATATGCAGGCTATGGCTTTGCAACCATTCACCACAATAAAACAACCGCCGCATGGTGCGAATCCAGGGGTTAATCGTCACCCCGAATATTGACTCAATCGCCTGGGTGGCACTCATTTGATAAGCAACCGGGCAAATGCCACATATACGCGCTACCGTATCCAGCACGTCATAATGATTTCTACCTTCCAGCAGTTTTTCAAAGTATCGCGGTGGTTCATAAATACGCAGTTTCAGCTCTGTGATCTGTTGATTTGTTATGCTCAGATCAAGTGCGCCTTCGCCCTCGACGCGTGCCAGTACCGGGACATTGATGTTGATGGTTTCTGTCGGCATAATCAGGTTTCCCAGCGCTGTACTTGCTGATGCAATTGTTCAGCACCACTATTGATAAACAAGAATCGTCGCGCCACTTCATCCTTGATTAATCCCAGCCCCTCTAACCTGTTCGCCATTGCCTGCGTATTCACATTTTCTGCCGGGCCATAACAGCCATAACAATCTCGCCCGACACGGGGACAAAGCGCACCACAACCAGTGCGTGTCACCGGCCCCATGCAGGCTTCATTTTTTGTCACCATGACACAAACCGTTTGCTGGCGTTTGCACTCCATGCAAACCTTATCGTGTTCCTCGACCGGCATAACACCAAATAACAGGGCGCGTATTGCCATCAGTAGCTGCCGCTGGCTAATCGGACATCCCCATAATTCCAGATCAACTTTGACGTGGTTTTTGATTGGCGTACTGTTATCCAGACTATCAATGACCGCTGGATTAGCATAAATATCAGCGATCCATTGACTGGTCTTTGCCATGTTACGCAGTGCCTGTATACCGCCAGATGTTGCACAGGCTCCAACCGTCATCAGGTAGCTGCTGTTGTCGCGAATTTTCTGTAAGCGTGTTACGTCTTCTGAAGTGGAGACACTGCCTTCAATAATGGCGATGTCAACCGTTGCATTTTCATCGAGTGCGCCCGCTTCAGCAAAATGGGTGATTTCGACCAACTGACTCAATATCAGCAGGGATTCACCCAGATTAATGATTGCCAGTTGGCAACCGTCACAGGAGCTGAATTTGTGTACGGCAATCTTTGGCTTGTTCATGTTTAAAATCCCTTAACTGCAAACAGATCGCGGATCTTGTCATAGCTGAATACCGGGCCGTCTTTACAGACAAACTTGTCACCGTACTGACAATGACCACAATGCCCTATAGCGCACTGCATATTTCTTTCCATCGACAGAAACATCTGCTCCGGCAACACCTGTTTTTCCAACATGTGGTCACAGGTAGCACGTATCATACCTTCGGGGCCACACATCATCACGCAGACATTTTGCGGATCAAATTCGAGTTGATCGAAAAGCACAGTGACCGGCCCGATGTGCCACGGCCACAGTTCTGCACCGACATCGGCAGCCAGCAGTACTTTAGTGTCCGGCAGTTCGCGCCATTGGTCATAACGGTCTTTCCAGATAAAATCATCACTGTGTTTAACACCCTGCACAATATTCAGCCGACCAAACTGCGCACGCCGCTGCTGGATATAATTAATTGCCGAAACCACCGGCGCACACCCCAGGCCACCGGTGATTAGTACCACATCTTTTTGTCTGGCTTCCTGCATCGGCCAGCCACGACCATAAGGACCGCGCAAACCGATGCGATCACCTTTTTTGAGCTTATTCATACCCCGGGTTACTCGACCAAGTACGCGAATGGTGTGGTCGATAATGTTACCGTCCTCAGGATCAGACACAATCGAAATAGCAATCTCACCGACACCGTATAAATACAACATATTAAACTGACCGGGTTCGAACTTATAACGATGTTGAATCTCCGGTTCGGTAAATTCTAATCGCAGGGTGAACAGTTCGGGGGCTTCCTGTATGCGCTCAATGATGAGTGCTTCATGCGGCAGGTAAGGGTTCATGTCAAACACATCATGGCGCCTCCACAATCTGCGCCACCGATTCAGTGACATCAATAGCCACCGGACACCAGGTAATGCAACGACCACAACCAACGCAGCCGGAACGTCCGTATTGATCAATCCAACTGGAAAATTTATGTGTTAACCATTGCCGATAACGTAAACTGGTTCCATTGCGAATGGTGATGCCATGAATATAACTATGCCCCTGCCCAAAACACGAATCCCATTCACGATAGTGGCTGGATGATTTGCCATCCAGCTCCGGTACTTCGTTTTCACTGTGACAAAAACAGGTTGGGCAAACTGATGTGCAATTACCGCAGCTGAGACATTTTTCAGCAATGGTATGCCAGGTTTCGCTATCCAGTTCATCGAACAAACGTGACTTGACATCCAGTTTTGGTAGCTGTCTGTTTTGTTTTGATGCATTGCTTTTAATTCGCTCAGACTCTGCACATTGCTCTGCTGTACTCTCTTGCAACACAAGCTTTGAGAGAACATTTTCACCCTGCTCGGTTTGCGCGGCGATTAAAAAACCATGCTGCAATTCGGTCAGCACAATATCACCGCCATCTTTTACAAAGGGACCATCACCAGTGGAATAACAGAAACAGGTGTCGGCCGGATGGCTGCAATTTACCGCAATGATTAAAAGATTTTCCCGCCGTGCCTGATAATAAGGATCGACAAACTGCTGTTGCAGAAAATGCAAATCGTGAATTTTTAAAGCCGCAATATCGCAGGCTCTGGCACCAATAATCGCCAGCTTTTTCTCTGACTTCTCTACTGCGCTAAAACTGATATTTCCGTCTGCATTCCGAGTACTGCTCCAGAGCATTTCTGTCGGTGCAAACAGTAGTGGTTTAATCGCTTGCGGCCCATTTGCCCAGTCAAAATATTTTGAACCGTTATTTGCACTCAGCGAATAACTGCCCGGCTGCTGCTGGTCATTAATGCCTTGCGGTAGTTGCACAACCGATGTAATTTCATCATAAATAATGGTTTCATGGCGAACTTGTGGCGCAATACAGGCGTAACCTTTAGCCTGTAAATTATCCAGCAAATGCTGTAATTGATCCGTTTGAAAAAACAATGCTCTGGATCCTTTCATAAATACCTTTAACAATCATCCAACTATAGTAGGGGCTATAGTTGACGATGGCAAAATTTGAGTGTTTACTGATTAAAATCAGCCTTCCTTAGGCTTCAAGATAACAGGGAGCGAGATAAGCGGCACCTGAGACAAGCGAAAAAATGCTGTAGGCTTTTGTTCGACCGAACAGGCGCAGCTGCGCAGCGGTTCCGCTTGATGGAGATGAGGAAGACAGTGGCTTCATGAAGCGACATCGTTCTGTTGACCAGAATACATCAAATTTTCGGCCCAGGGCCAAACGGTTGCTCGATTACAATTTAGGGTCAGCCTCGAATTAATCACATATCTTCCCAGCTGTCTCCGGGTTTTTATGTTGTAAGCTGTGTTCTGGTTAGAGTTCTTTCGCCTTGCGCACTTCTTCAAATGGATCGGTTTCATGCGTGCCTGGAACGACGTTGCAGATGCTGCTCTTTTTGCCCGTGGATTTATCGCAGCCTTCACGCGCTACGCGAGTAATGGTCAGTTCCGTCCAGATAATTGAGAGCACAATCATGCCCAGGCCAAGCATCAAACTGCCATTATAAAGCCAGCTGTATTCGGTGGGTGCCTGGAAAAAATGATAAGCCAGGGCAGCCAGTCCACCTGCCCAGAAAATCGTAATTGGTAAGGTGCAGCTGCTGGCGCAACCATATCGGCAGATGGCTAGTGGTGGTATTGTGATTCCCAGAATGTGCCTGTACATTTTTCTCTGTTGTTGCTCTCGTCCGCTTTGAGTGTATCGCTTTATGAAAATAAATGCCAAATTAAATCATTGTTTTAATACGGAATTTAATCGCTTTTTCATTTCTGTGTAGACTTTTGGTGTGCCGCACAGAACATGACCTGTCTTCCAGTGGTTTTGTTCGCCATGCAGGTCGCCGACAAGGCCGCCTGATTCCTGAACCAGTAATAATCCGGCCGCCATGTCCCAGGGTTTCAGCGAAAATTCCCAGAAACCATCCAGTCGTCCGGCGGCGACATAAGCCAGATCCAGTGCTGCAGAACCTGCGCGTCGAATGCCAGCAGTGTCCGGTACGATGACACGCAGGGTGTCGATATAAGTTTCTAAATCTTGTTCGGGTCGAAACGGGATGCCGGTACCGATCAGTGCGTTTTCCATGCCTCTGCGGTCAGAGACGCGAATACGTTTATTGTTTAGCCAGGCACCTGCGCCATATGAAGCCGTAAAAAGTTCATCTTTGAAGGGGTCGAAGACAACGGCCTGCTCAGTCCGGCCATTGGCCTGCATTGCAATCGAGACAGCATAGTGTGGAATGCCATAAAGAAAATTGGTGGTGCCGTCGAGTGGGTCAATCACCCACTGGAAATCATTTCCCTGTGTGAGACCACTTTCTTCTGCGAGTATGCTGTGTTCCGGGTAGGCTTTTTTGATGACCTCGATAATCTCCGCTTCAGCCATCCGGTCAACTTCGCTGACAAAATCATTACGCGCTTTATTACTGATTGTCAGTGAATCAATCCGGTTGATGTGGCGGATAATAACGTGTCCGGCAGCACGCGCAGCTTGCACTGCAATGTTAAGAACAGGATGCATAAAAAGTGGTCCGCATTGTTAAAGAAATAGGAGCGCCAGGCGCAACTGGCCGCTAGCCCGCATTTCTCACAGGTTACCACGAATCTCGCTTGATCTTTGATTCCACAAGGGATTTTCTGAATTCGGAAATACAGCCTGGTATTCCGCTCTTTCAGAAAATCCCTTGTGAAATCAAATCTACGGCGCGATATTCGCAACACTCTGTGAGAAATGCGGGCTAGAATACCAAATCTTGGTGAAGCACCGTGAGGGCTGTGTGAAAGAAATTGCCGATAAAATAAAAATTGTGCTGGTCGAAACTTCGCATCCGGGCAACATCGGTGCTGCTGCTCGGGCGATGAAAACAATGGGGTTGGAGAACCTGACCCTGGTTCAGCCAAAAGATTATCCCTGCGTCGAAGCAACAGCCAGGGCAGCCGGTGCGGATGACGTGCTGGCCAATGCCGCTGTCGTCGAAACACTTGAAGAAGCAATTGAAGATGCAACTTATGTGCTGGGAACCAGTGCGAGACTGCGTACTTTGCGCTGGCCGGGAATTGACCCACGCAAGGCCGCTCAAGAGTCCGTCGAGGCAGTCACAAATGGTGGTTCGGTCGCGCTGGTTTTTGGCCGTGAATCATCCGGCCTCAGCAATGAAGAACTGAGCCTTTGTCACAAGCTGATCCATATCCCGGTCAATCCTGATTATAGTTCCCTTAACCTGGCGGCAGCGGTGCAGGTTATTTGTTATGAATTGCGCATTCTGCTGGAAAGCGATAACCAGCCCGTGGTTGTCGATGACAGCGGTGAACCACCCGCCTCTGCGGGCGATATGGAGAGTTTTATCCAGCAGCTTGAGCAGACTTTAACTCACATCGACTATCTTGATCCGGACAACCCGCGTAAATCAATGCCGCGCTTGCGCAGATTGTTTCATCGCGCCCGTATGAGCCGCAACGAGGTGAGTTTACTTCGTGGAATATTAAAGCAGATTGGTAAGATAACTTAGTGCGTGGGGACGTAGTATGCAGTTTGCAGACTCATTATAAGAAATTAAGCGATTTAGTGTTCTTTAGTTTTAGTATTCATCTGCATTAATTCTGAAACCTCAAGCGTCCCGCCAATTTTAAGAAAAGGACATGACTTTGCCATTTCAATGACAGCTTGCTGTGAATTGGCTTCGATAATGGTGAAACCCGACATTTCTGAGGTGCTGCCAGGTGTTACTGTTCCATCGGGGCTTATTACTGTGGTGTCTTTAAGTGGGTTTGCAGGGCTAATGATGGCATCCCCTAATGAAGTCAGCCATGTTCTGTACTCTTCAAAATGTTTCTGGGCTTCTTCCGGGTCGCTGGGTTGATTTCCGCCCAGGTAAGTTAATATGTATGTGGTCATTTTATCCTTTTAAATTTTATAAAGTTAAAAATTCATCATAGTGAGGATAGCGCTTATAAACAACAAAAAATAAAAGGGGTTAATACAATCCTTCAGCGTGTAATACTGTACCTGTCAACAAGCAGGGTAGTTATACTAGGGACACTTTGAATATTAAAGAAATGAAGTAGGTGGATGCCAGATGCTTGACCGACTAAAAGAAGATATCCAGTGCATTTTTGACCGTGACCCGGCAGCTCGGAATACGTTTGAAATTCTGACGACCTACCCGGGCGTCTGGGCGATTATTATGCACCGTATCAGCCATGCACTTTCCAACAAGGGGTTCAAGTGGCTGGCGCGCCTGTTGTCGAATATTGTTCGCTTGCTGACGGGGATCGAAATACACCCCGGTGCAAAAATCGGTAGACGTTTTTTTATTGATCACGGCATGGGTGTGGTGATTGGTGAGACGGCTGAAATCGGAGACGATTGTACCTTGTATCAGGGCGTCACTTTGGGTGGCACCAGTTGGGATAAGGGTAAACGCCACCCAACACTGGGCAATAATGTTGTCATCGGTGCTGGTGCTAAGGTGCTGGGGCCTTTCATGATCGGCGAAGGCGCACGCATTGGTTCTAATGCAGTGGTGCTGCGCGAGGTGCCGCCGGGTGCGACAGTTGTCGGCATACCCGGCCATGTCATTGGCAGCAAGCGCCACAAAAAAGTGGCGAGTCGTCGTGATCTGGAGAAGAAAGTGGGATTTGATGCCTATGGTATGAGTGCGGATATGCCTGATCCGGTTGCGATGGCGTTTGATGGTTTGCTTGACCATATTCATGCTATGGATCAAAGAATGGAAGAAATGTCAAAAGTAATCAATGAGCTGGGAGGGGATGTGTCGGATGTAGCCTTGCCCGAAATCGATCTTGAGGATATGTCTACGGAAAGCATGGAAAACACGGACAAAGAAGAAGGTAATACTTGACTGGTTTTGTCGGGTATTATAGTCTGTCCTCATAGAAGATTGAGGAAGCTACATGAAACTGACAACCAAAGGGCGTTACGCCGTGACCGCAATGCTTGATCTGGCACTGCATAACGACAACAGTCCCGTCACATTGAACGACATCGCTGGCCGTCAGGGACTGTCATTGTCCTATCTTGAGCAACTTTTCGCAAGGCTTCGCAGAAATGGGCTGGTCACCTCGACTCGTGGCCCGGGTGGTGGCTACTCCCTGTCGCGTGTTGCAGATGAGATTGCAGTGTCCGACGTAATTTCAGCCGTCGATGAGAAAGTCGACAGCACCCGTTGTGGTGGAAATACAGATTGCCAGGATCAGAAAAAATGCCTTACCCATGATCTCTGGTGTGATCTAAGTGATCAGATTCAACAGTTTCTCGCCGGGATCAGTCTCGGCGATTTAATGCAGCGTGGCGTTGTACAGGAAGTCGCCGCGCGGCAAGACAAGCTTTTGAAGGTGCCCGTAACCGTTCAGAACGCTAACGCTTAAAGGCTTAATGCCGGAGATTTATTAATGAAAGAAGTGACAACACCTATTTATCTGGACTACTCAGCCACAACGCCCACGGATGAGCGGGTTGCAAAAACCATGTGCCAGTACCTTACCGTCGAAGGGGATTTTGGTAATCCCGCATCGCGTTCTCACGTGTTTGGCTGGAAAACGGATGAAGCGGTTGAAAACGCGCGCAAGCAGGTTGCTGACCTGGTGAATGCCGATCCCCGCGAAATTATATTTACTTCCGGCGCAACTGAATCTGACAACCTCGCAATAAAAGGCGCGGCGCATTTTTATCAGAAAAAAGGCAAACACATCGTTACCTGCAAGACAGAACATAAAGCAGTGCTCGACAGTTGCCGGCAACTCGAACGCGAAGGTTTCGAAGTCACTTATCTTGATCCTGAACCAGACGGCTTGCTTGACCTTGAGAAATTCAAGGCCGCACTGCGGGATGACACCTCACTGGTTTCCATCATGCATGTGAATAACGAAATCGGTGTGATTCAGGATATTGCAGCAATTGGTGAAATGTGTCGTGAGCGCAAAATTATTTTTCACGTCGATGCCGCACAAAGCGCAGGTAAAGTGCCGATTGATCTGCAAGATCTGAAAGTCGATTTAATGAGTTTTTCTGCGCACAAAATATATGGCCCGAAAGGCGTTGGTGCACTGTACGTTCGCCGCAAGCCACGTGTGCGTCTGGAAGCACAGATGCACGGCGGTGGCCACGAACGCGGCCTGCGTTCCGGCACGCTGGCAACGCATCAAATTGTTGGTATGGGTGAAGCATTCCGTATCGCAAAAGAAGAAATGACCTCCGAGAATGACCGCATCCTGACGCTGCGAAATCGTCTCTGGGATGGCTTCAAGGATATGGAAGAAGTTTATTTAAATGGCGATCTGGAACAGCGTGTGGCTGGCAACCTCAACGTCAGCTTTAATTTTGTTGAAGGTGAAAGCCTGATCATGGCGCTGAAAGATATTGCTGTTTCAAGTGGTTCTGCCTGCACATCGGCATCGCTGGAGCCAAGTTATGTGCTGCGTGCGCTTGGTCGTGATGATGAGCTGGCGCATAGTTCGATCAGATTTACCATTGGCCGTTACACGACCGAGGCCGAGATTGATTTCACCATTGACCTGGTGAGAGACGCGATAGAACGATTACGTGAGTTGTCGCCACTCTGGGAAATGTACCTGGATGGCATCGACCTGAAAAGTATTCAGTGGGCAGCGCATTAATATTTTTATAAGTTTAGGGGAAAGATTATGTCATACAGCGATAAAGTGATTGACCATTATGAGAATCCACGCAACGTTGGTATTCTGGATAAGGATGCCAAAAATGTCGGTACCGGTATGGTCGGTGCGCCTGCATGTGGTGACGTGATGCGTCTGCAAATCCAGGTGAACGATGAGGGCGTGATTGAAGACGCAAAATTCAAGACCTATGGGTGTGGCAGCGCGATTGCTTCTTCCAGCCTGCTCACCGAGTGGGTGCGTGGTAAAACTTTAGAAGAAGCGAGTCAAATCAAGAATATGGAAATTGTCGAAGAACTGGCTTTGCCGCCCGTTAAAATTCACTGTTCAGTACTGGCTGAAGATGCGATCAAAGCCGCTGTCCAGGATTACCAGGAGAAGCAGGGCAAATAATATGGCAATCACGCTGACAGATTCGGCTGCAGAGCGAGTGAGTAATTTCCTTGCCCAGCGAGGTAAGGGTCTTGGTTTGCGCCTGGGCGTGAAAACGACAGGCTGTTCGGGCATGGCTTATGTCATGGAATATGTCGATGAACTGGAAGAGGGCGACCAGGTTTTTGAAGATAAGGGCGTCAAAATTATCATCAACCCCAAGAGTCTGGTCTATCTGGATGGCACCGAACTGGATTTCGCCAGAGAAGGTTTGAACGAAGGTTTCAAATTCAACAACCCCAACGAGTCAGATCGTTGCGGCTGTGGTGAAAGTTTCACTGTCTGATATCTGTTAAATAACAACATGTCGGTCGATCTCAACAGCAATTTTTTTGAATTGTTTTCTCTCCCTGCGGGTTTTGAAATCGATAATTCTGCGTTGTCTGAAAGTTATCGGGTATTACAGCGTGAGTTTCATCCCGACCGTTTCGCAAATGCAGATTCGACCAGTCGACGCCAGGCGATGCAGATGTCCGCACATATTAACGAAGCGTTTGAAACTCTGAAAAACCCGCTGCTACTAAGCCGCTATTTACTTGAGCTGCAAGGGATCAGTATGAATCAGGAGACGGATACCACTTCTGATGCCGGATTCTTGATGCAACAAATGGAATTTCGTGAGCAGATGGATGATGTTGAGAACCAGCCGGATCCACTTGAAGCGGCTGATCAATTACGGGATGCCGTACAGTCGGAAAACGCGTCTTTGTTGCAACAGTTTCGCAGTGAATATGAACAAAATAATTATGATGCAGCCCGACAAACCTGGCTCAAACTGCAATTTTATGATCGCTTGCTGGAGCAATTAAGCCTGCTCGAAGCACGCCTTGAAGATGAGTTGTTAAATTAACGATGGCTTTGTTACAGATTTCAGAACCCGGTATGGCCACCGCACCGCATCAGCATCGGCTGGCGGTGGGTATTGATCTGGGCACGACCAACTCACTGGTCGCGACGGTGAGAAATGCTGTAGCAGAAACTTTACCGGATCAAGACGGCCAGCATCTTCTACCCTCTGTTGTTCAGTACAAAAAAGACGGTGTTACTGTTGGACAGGCTGCCAGCGAAGCTGCCAGAGAAGACCCACTCAACACATTGTCGTCGGTTAAACGTTTGATCGGTCGTTCGGTCGACGACCTCAAACTTGTGGCAGGGCATTTACCCTGGAAATTTGCTGGCACAAATAGTGCAGTCCCGAGGATAAAAACAATTGCGGGCGAAGTGACCCCCATTGAAACTTCAGCGGAAATTCTCAAAGTTCTCAAACAGCGCGCCGAGGAAACACTGGGTGGTGAGCTCAGTGGTGTGGTGATTACCGTACCCGCTTATTTTGATGAGGCTCAGCGTCAGGCAACCAAAGATGCCGCAACGTTGGCTGATCTGAACGTCTATCGCCTGCTGAATGAACCCACTGCCGCGGCGATTGCTTATGGCCTGGATCAGGGCAGGGAAGGCGTCATTGCAGTTTACGATCTGGGTGGCGGTACGTTTGATATTTCCATTTTACGTTTGAATAAAGGTGTTTTTGAAGTACTGGCAACGGGCGGCGATAGCGCTTTGGGTGGTGATGATTTTGATCAGGCCATTGCACAGTGGATCCTGACCGAAAGCGGGACTGAAGCGGCGGCAGATGATTATTGTTTTATGCGTGGTCTGATGCAGCTTGCACGCGACAGTAAAGAAAAATTAACAGAATCGGAAACAGCCAGTATCGACCTCGTTTTACCGGATGGCAGCTCGTGGCAAGGTGAATTATCACGCGACCAGTTTGATCAGCTGATTGAAGCGTTTGTGAAAAACACCATTCTGGCCAGCCGTCGTGCACTGCGTGACGCGGGTGTCAAAAAAGAAGACGTGCTGGAAGTCATCATGGTCGGTGGCTCGACACGCGTACCGCTGGTGCGCGAAAAAGTTGCCGAGTTTTTTGGCCGTGAGCCGCACGTAGAAATTGACCCTGACAAGGTCGTCGCCATCGGCGCGGCACTGCAGGCAGATGTGCTCGCTGGCAATAAGCCGGATGATGAAACGCTGTTGCTGGATGTAATTCCACTCTCATTGGGTATCGAAACCATGGGTGGACTGGTCGAAAAAATCATCACCCGCAACACAACGATACCCGTTGCGCGAGCGCAGGAATTTACCACCCATAAAGATGGCCAGTCAGCGATCGCGATTCATGTCCTGCAGGGCGAACGCGAACTGGTCGATGATTCACGTTCACTGGCGCGGTTTGAACTGCGGGGTATTCCACCGATGGTGGCGGGCGCGCCGCGTATTGAAGTTAAGTTTCAGGTGGATGCCGATGGGCTTTTGAATGTCTCCGCAGAAGAAACCAGTAGTGGTGTGCAGGCGAGTGTCGAAGTGAAACCTTCCTACGGTTTGAGTGATGAAGAAATCGAAGCCATGTTGCGCGCGTCGATGGATCATGCGACTGAGGATATGCAGGCCAGGGCATTGCGTGAGCAGGAAGTTGAAGCCTACCGGGTGATCGAAGCTTTGGATGCGGCCATGGAGGCGGATGCAGATGATCTGCTCAATGAAGAAGAAAAGCAGGCTATTCTGACAGCGCGTGATCATTTACAGGAACTGGTCTGCGAACACAGCGAAATGAATGCCATCAAGGCGGCGATTAAGAATCTGGAAAAAGCTTCAGAATCCTATGTCGCGCGGCGGATGAATTTGAGCGTTAAGCAGGCCATGACTGGCCATAAAGTTGATGAGTTTGAGAAGTTATAAAAAATGCCAAAAATAATTATTTTACCGCACGAAGAAATTTGCCCGGATGGGGCTGTTTTTGAAGCAGAACCGGGCGTATCAATCTGCGATGCCGCGCAAGCGCATGATGTTGAAATTGAACACGCCTGCGAAAAATCCTGTGCCTGTACAACCTGTCACGTCTATGTGCGTGAAGGATTTGATTCACTGGAAGAGTCAACAGAAGAAGAAGACGATATGCTCGACAAGGCCTGGGGTCTGGATCCAGATTCGCGTCTGAGTTGTCAGGCGCGGATTGCCGATGAAGACCTGGTCATCGAAATCCCCAAATACACCATCAATATGGTTTCTGAAAGCCATTAGCCCGGATATTGCATGAAGCCGCTCTTTAGTTTTGTTGATCCAATGATTTCTATAAAAAATGCTGGAATACTAGCAGGTAACGAAATGTGCCTGCGTTTTCGCTATGCCGGTGCTTGCACGCCTGGCGCATCCGATAGCACGACTTTTCACTCAAACCGTAGTACTGCTACGGTTTTCGCTCCAAAGTCGCACTCTCGAATGCGCCAGACGCACAATCATCCGGCATCTTCATGCAACATACGGGCTAGGAGGCTGCCATGGGTTTGAAGTGGACAGATACGTTGGATATTGCCATCGAACTGGAAGATGCCCACCCGGATGTCGATCCGCAACTTGTACGCTTTACGGATTTGATGGAATGGGTGATGGCGCTGGATGAATTTGATGACGATCCAGAGCACTGTGGAGAGAAAATTCTCGAGGGTATACAGATGGCCTGGATCGAAGAGCACGATTAGGCTTCTCTGATACAACTATTTTGACGCAGAGGCGCTGAGACGCAGAGATTCGCAGAGCCTTTATTTATAAAATTTCTCTGCGCCTCAGCGTCTCTGCGTCAATTTATCGAGGATCCTGCCTCCTTGCGCCGCAGCCTGGGAATTCGTAAGATGGCCGGCTTTATTTGATAAGTGAATCCAGGAAAACAAATGCGTAGCGAATATTGCGGTCTGATTGATGAAAGCTTGATGGGGCAGGACGTCACGGTTTGTGGCTGGGTCAACCGCCGCCGCGATCATGGTGGGGTGATATTTATCGATCTGCGCGACCGCGAAGGTTTACTGCAAGTTGTCATCGATCCGGATACGCCAGAAGTTTTTGCCACTGCAGAAAGCGTGCGCAATGAATATGTATTACAGGTCAAAGGCAAAGTGCGTGAACGCCCCGAAGGCACCGTTAACCCAGACCTGAAAAGCGGGAAAATTGAAGTACTGGGGCTGGAGCTGACCATCCTCAACGCGGCTGAAACACCCCCTTTCCAGCAGGATGATGAAGATGTCAGCGAAGAGCATCGGCTGAAATATCGTTACGTCGATCTGCGTCGACCCGAGATGCAGCAACGCATGCAGATCCGCGCAAAAGTCACTGGTTTCCTGCGTCGTTTTCTCGAAGAGCAGGGATTTCTGGATATCGAAACGCCGATGCTGACCAAGGCCACGCCGGAAGGCGCGCGCGATTATCTTGTACCCAGCCGCACACACCCCGGCAGTTTTTTTGCGCTACCGCAGTCGCCTCAGCTTTTTAAACAACTCCTGATGATGAGTGGCATGGATCGCTACTATCAAATCGTCCGCTGCTTCCGCGATGAAGATTTACGCGCCGACCGGCAGCCTGAATTTACCCAGCTCGATATCGAAACCTCATTCCTGGAAGAAGACCAGATCATGTCGATCATGGAAGACATGATGCGCGAACTGTTCGTACATGTGCTTGAAGAACCGTTACATGATCCGTTCCCAAGAATGACCTACGCCGATGCCATGGAACGTTTTGGTTCGGACAAGCCTGACCTGAGAATTCCTCTGGAGTTGGTTGATATCGGCGACCTGATGAGCAAGGTTGAATTCAAGGTCTTCTCCGGCCCGGCCAATGATCCGGCAGGACGCGTTGTTGCGCTGCGTTTGCCCAAAGGTGCAGAACTCTCGCGTAAGGATATTGATGGTTACACGGAATATGTCGGCCGCTATGGTGCAAAAGGTCTGGCCTACATCAAGGTCAATGATTTGAGCGCAGGTGCAAACGGTCTACAGTCTCCCATCCTCAAATTCTTGCCGGATGAAGTGGCGATGGAAATCATGCAGCGCACGGGTGCTGAGGACGGAGACCTGGTATTTTTCGGCGCCGACAAAACACATATCGTAAATGAATCGCTGGGTGCGTTACGGGTTAAGCTTGGACATGATCGCGGCCTGGTTGAACGTGGCTGGCGCCCAGTCTGGATTGTTGATTTCCCAATGTTTGAATGGGACGAAAAAGAAAATCGCTGGCAGGCGTTGCATCATCCGTTTACCGCGCCCAATGTTAGCGATCCGGCACAATTGCATGAAAACCCCGGTCAGACTTTATCCCGCGCTTATGACATGGTGCTCAATGGTACAGAGCTGGGCGGCGGCTCAATTCGTATTCACAATCCGGAAATGCAGCGCGAAGTTTTCAAGCTGCTGGATATTCCAGATGAAGAAGCCGAAAATAAATTTGGCTTCCTGATGCAGGCTTTAAAATATGGCTGCCCGCCACACGGCGGCATCGCCTTCGGTCTGGATCGGCTGATCATGTTAATGACTGGTAGCAAGTCGATTCGTGACGTCATGGCTTTCCCGAAGACGCAAACAGCGGCCTGCCTGCTGACGGATGCGCCAGCAGAAGTTTCGGATAAACAGTTGCACGAACTCAACATTCGAATTCGTAGGCAAGGCTAAAAAAATAAAATGAAAAAATTCTTTTGTTACTTTAGTGAGTTCCCCTCTTTAGCAAAGAGGGGTTAGGGGAGATTTGAGACAACGTAAATGAATATTTGTCGACATTCAAATCCCCCTCAATCCCCCTTTTGGAAAAGGGGGAAGCTAGAATGAAAAGAAGCATCGGCCTGGCTATTTTATTGCTTGCTTATGTGTTGCTATTACCAGGCTTGAGCAAACCCATTTTGTCCATCACCGCCACCGCAGAAAAATCCGAATTGGTGGCAATAGGCAAACGACTGATTGAAGAAAATTCAGAAACCTCCGTGTTAATGGGTGGCGTTGCCAGCATGCTGTTGAACCAGATGGATACTAACGGCACAGTCGAGGCCTACCACAAAACCCGCAGCATTCTTGGAACCGTCCGCGACCTGTTTCAAAACAAACATTTTGTGGTTGGATTTTTAATCATGCTGTTTAGTGTGATCGTGCCGGTCATCAAAGGTTTTATGCTGCTACTGGCGCACATGAATGTCAGCCCAACCATGAGCCATAAAATGAAAAACTACAGCGGCCTGATTAGCAAATGGTCAATGGCTGATGTGTTTGTCATCGGAATATTTGTTGCCTACCTTGCTGCTAACGCCATAGAGAAAGAAGCAGAGCTACTCTCCTTCGAAGCAACTTTAGGCGCAGGGTTTTATTTCTTTTTGGGTTACTGCCTGTTATCAATTTTGTCGGCGCAATTGCTGACAGAGAAATGATATGTAGATTAGGTTTTTTTGTCATCTCAACACGCAAAAGGCTTATCAATTTTTGATTTGTGTGTCTTGTTTCACGCCAAAGGCAAGCAGTTTGCAATAGGATTGGTCGGTATCTTTTTAAAGAAACATTTCGTGGCAGAATTATGGATGACAATTTATACAAACCACCCGAAGCTGAATTAATCGACCCCGTTTCAGTTGAAAATGAATTTTATGTCGTGTCACAAAAAAATATCTTGTCCTGTTTTTTATAACGATCGGGCTGTACCCAGTATACTGGTTTTATAAAAACTGGAGTTTGTATCGAGAAAAAACCGGCAATAAGATGTGGCCTGTCATGAGAGGCATCTTTTCGATATTTTTTACGCATTCTCTTTTCCGACTGGTGGATTCAAGATTAAAAGAAAAGAAATTTGAATATGAGTGGAATCCTCAGTTTGTCGCGACAGTCTATGTTTTATTTGCAATTCTTGGCAATATTCTAGACAGGCTTTCATATAAAGAAATTGGTTCTCCAGTTACTGATCTGCTGAGCCTTGGTGTGCTTCCTGTGGTTGGTTGGACTCTCTATAAAGCACAGAATGCAGTCAATATTGTATGTGAAGATCCACTGGGTGTTTCAAACAATCAATTTACATGGGCCAATATTATCTGGATTGTTTTTGGAACAATTTTGTGGGGGATGATCCTGTTAGGTTTGTACTTCATGGTGTTTGATCCTTCAGCATTAGATATATAGCTAAGATGCCAGGTAAGAATCTACCTTTTCGAAATACTTTATTTGAGTATGCTGGCTAGTTGAGTTTTAACCTTTTCCATGGGATCACCTGGGGCAACATCTAGACCTATCAGCTTGCAGATGACTGTAAGCGAAAAAATACCACATATCTCATCCTGACCACTTTCCGTATTGCTGTTAAGAACAAGCGCGTGACGTCGTTCTGTTTCGTTAAAGCTTGTTAGAATGTCGCCAATTTTTGCGTTTTTAACTGACTCGAGTGTCATGACTTCGATGCGTCCAGTCAGCGTCATGACGTGCTGTACCTGGAGAAAGGCTGCATCTTCTCCTGTTTTGGAAGCAATTTTTTCTGCCCGACCACTATCCAGGTCGGTCAAAGTAATAACTCCCATCACGGCGGCAGTGGCGCCAGTGACCAATTGCATACGAACACCCAGTTTTTTCATGCGTTCACGGGTTGCGCTGAGGGTGGTGGTGCGCTCCACTGTTAATGCGGTCACTTTGCGCAAATCTGTCATGACATCTATCGCAGGACTATCTGCAGTTAAACCTTCAGGCCATTTGGTAACAGGCCGTGAATAGGTTGCTCCAACTGGCAGGGATTTAAAGGGGACTGATTTGTATTTGCTCATGTTGGCGCTCCGAGATTAGTTTCAGTGAATCTTTGTTCTGAGTTAACTATTAGCTTTGATCTTAAGTAAAGATTGGAGATCGAATAGAGTTTTGTCAATCAACTTCAAGCAGTTTTAGATAATTCATGTAACGACGCTTGTTGATACTTCCATTCTCTACGGCATTTTTTACCGCGCAATCAGGTTCGTTAACATGCTGGCAGTTGTGGAAGCGGCATTGTGCGCTAAGTTTTGCGATTTCGATAAAGCCATTATGGATTGCGTTCAGGTTTAAGTTATCGGGCGTGAAATCACGTATGCCGGGCGAATCAATTAAATATCCTTCATCCGGTAAATCATAAAGTCGCGTGACGCTGGTGGTGTGCTGGCCGAATTGTGTGGCTTTGGAAACTTCGCCTATTTTTATTTTGGCGTCTTTGAGTATTTTCTGCGCAAGGGATGATTTTCCGACACCGGATTGACCGACAAGAATATTGGTTTTATTGGCTAGTAATTTTTCCAGGTTTTTAATGGACTCTGAATCATTAATACTGGTCTCCAACACCTGATAACCAATTCCTCTGAAATATTTCCATTCTTTTTGCATAGCGTCATCGGCAGGCAGATCGCTTTTATGATGCAGGATAAGTGAGTTGGTGTTGAGTTGTTTCGCAACAATTAATAATTGATCAACGACTTCCCAGTCAGGCCGTGGCTCGGGTGCTGTGACAATAATTACCTGGTCTATGTTGGCAGCCAGTGTCCTGGACTGACCGCGAAAACCTGAACGGGACAGTGCGTTTTTCCGCGGCAGCATGTCGACGAGTGCATAACTTCCTGTTGTCTCTTCCTTCCAGCTAACAAAGTCTCCACAGACAACATCACGGTGTTTGTTTCTGCCTTTTGCAATAATTATTTTTTTCTGATCGGTGCTGATTTCAAATTCAGCACCATAGCGTGCTATGACGCGTCCTTTGCCGTGGAGTAAAGTCACCCAGGTTTCTCGCTATTAAAGCAGGTCAAAGCCAAGCAAGTCGTCAACTTTTGCAGCGCAGATAAAATCGTTTATGGACAGGCCATCAACGGCATGGGTGGAGTAGGCAACCAGACATTTGTTATAGCTGACCTGCATGTCAGGGTGATGGTCTTCCGAGTGTGCAATCCAGGCAACCGCGTTCACGAATGACAGTGTTTCGTAATAATCTGAAAAACGGAATAAGCGCTCGATCACCATTCCGTTTTCAGAGAGATGCCATTCATCATCCACCTGTGGTTTCAGTTCGGCAATTTCTTCTGCCTTTAATGGTTCAAGGCCAGCATCGGCTGCGTAACAATGTTGCTGGCTAAGGTTCCGCATTATTTAGAAAACTTGTACCAGGTTTTATCGAGATAATCGGTTACACTTTTGACATCCTCTTCAAACCAGGATTGGTTTGTATTGGTTGCACAGCGTTGTACCTGTGTTTCCAGACTGGCGCGTGTTTTCATTTTCCGATCCTTGCGTGTATACAACGCAGAGCCATCTCCGCCGGTCATGCCAATATGGCAACCCGTGCAACTTTCATCGTGCAGTTTTTTGCCGTGCTCCACACTAATTTTTTCGTCAGCGAGTGCGGGAAAAGTGAGTAGTGATAATATCGTTAAAGTGATTAAATTTTTCATGTCGATCCTCCAATTGGTCAATAGTGTACCGCATATAGGTTATTGGGACGCTTTTAGCTGTTCTATTCTTTCCAGCGCGGGTGGATGGGAAGCATAAAATCTTGAATACAATGGGTCGGGTGTCAGGGTGCTGGCATTGTCGCGATAAAGGTTGATGAGAGCATGCGCAAGGTCATCGCCGCTGGTCTGCTGGCGCGCAAAGGCGTCGGCTTCGAATTCATGTTTGCGTGACCACCAGGCTGACAGGGGCTGGAAAAACCAGGTAAATAACGGGCTGACCAGCGCGAATAAAATCAGGCCTGTCGCCAGTGATGGCGTGTTGACACCTAACTGGTGATAAATATTTTCCTGAGGTAACAGCCAGGCCAGGACGGCAAAACCTGCAAGGCTGGTGATTGCACCTACGAGCAAACCTTTTAAAACATGTTTGTGTTTAAAATGTCCCAGTTCGTGTGCGAGTACAGCCAGCATTTGTTTTGCCGAAAGTGTTTCCAGCAGGGTGTCGAAAAACACAATGCGTTTGTTTTTGCCCAGACCGGTGAAGTAGGCGTTGCCATGACCAGAACGGCGGGACCCGTCCATGACGAAAATACCGTTACTTTTAAAGCCGCTTCGATCTAGCAGGGATTGAATTTCATCGCGCAGTTTTTCATCTTTTAGTGGAGAGAATTTATTAAAGATCGGTGCGATAAAGGTTGGGAATGCCCAGCTGATTAATAATCCAAATGCCATCCATGCTGCCCAGGCATAAAGCCACCAGAACTGTCCGCTGGCTTGCATCAGCCAGAGGATTAAAACAATAATCGGTGTGCCAATGAGCAAGCCAAGGAGTCCACCTTTTATCAAATCAGTAATAAAAGTTTTAACTGTCGTTTTGTTAAAACCGAAACGTTTTTCAATAACAAAGGTGCTATAGATTGAAACCGGTAAATGTAAAATTGCAGAAATTAATATCACCACAAGTATGATGAGTGTGCCAGTCGTGAGTGAAGAAAAACCATAATTGTTAATCCAGCTGCTCACGGCTTCTATGCCGCCGCCCAGTGTCCAGCCAAGTAAGATCAGGCCGTCATAAAACATTGTCCAACGGCTCATCTTTGCTTTGGCCACTGTATAATCAGCTGCTTTTTGATGGGCCTCCAGGCTGATTTTTTCACTGAATTCTGCGGGGACTTTTTCGCGGTTGTTATGTACATATTTGATCTGGCGCTGGTTCAGCCAGAATCGGGAGGCGAGAGATAATCCGAGTGCAAGGAGAAAAATTATTGTGTAGATCATGCGCAATACTATAGCGGTCTGTTAAACTGCCAGCCAGTTTACCTGAAATTCATACAAGTATTTATGTTACCAAATGAAGAAAACCTGATCTGGATTGATCTGGAAATGACCGGTCTGGACACACAAAATGATGTCATAATCGAAATCGCGACGATCGTGACCGACAAGGACCTGAATCCGCTTGCTGAGGGCCCGATGCTGGCGATTCATCAACCGAAGGAGGTCATGGATGCCATGGATGAGTGGAATACCCGCCAGCATGGGGAATCCGGTCTGACCAAAAGGGTGCTGGAAAGCACGATCACAGAAGCGGAGGCTGAGCAGGCGACACTGGATTTCTTGAGCCAGTATGTCCCTGCGGGAATGTCGCCCATGTGCGGCAATAGCATCTGCCAGGATCGGCGTTTTCTGGCGCGCTGCATGCCGAAGCTGGAGGCCTGGTTTCATTACCGCAATCTGGATGTCAGCACGCTGAAAGAATTAGCCAAACGCTGGCACCCAAAAATTGCGAAAGGGTTTTACAAGGAGTCATCGCATCTGGCGCTGGACGATGTGAAAGACTCGATCGAGGAATTAAAATATTACCGGGAACATCTTCTGGTCAGGTGAGTGACACTCATCTCTGGCAAGGCTCCTGTAGACTTTTCTTTGACGCAGAGACGCAGAGTTTTTTTAAAAATAATTTTTACTCTGCGCCTCTGCGTCAAAAAATAATGATACAAGAGGCGCCCTTAAAATTTGCGAGCAGATCTAAGCAATACATAAACCGCCCCTGTACCACCATCATTCGGTCGGCAGGAGTGGAAGGCCAGGACTTCGCTTCGCTGCCGCAACCAGCTGTTTACCAATCCCTTCAAAACGGGCCCCTGATTGGATGACCGCAATCCCTTGCCGTGAATAATTCGTACACAGCGATAATTGCGTTCATGCGCGGCATTGAGAAATTGTACTAGCGCTTGCCGCGCATCCTGGCTATTCAGGCCATGCAGATCGAGTTCTGCATCGCTACGAAACTCACCCCGGCGAAGTTTGCGCAGAACACTGCGTTGCAATCCGCTTTGTTGAAAACTCAGGATATCGCCCGGTTGCAATTCCGCTGAAGCATAATCATCGCTGAGCATGTCATATTTGACCTGCTGTTCGTCAGCGATTAACTGGCGCGGGTGGTGATCGGGTTTTGGCCGTTCGTGGGTGACCTTGTCATGATTCAGCTTGCGGATATCGCCTACCGCTTCTCTGAAAAGAGCATTTTCCCGATTTTCTTTACCTTTCTTTGTCATGAGTAGCGCAGCCTCAAGGATAGTTTTCAAGTATCATACCCATTTTTAGATCGGAATCGCTATGCGCATACTCGTCAGCAATGATGATGGTTATCTGTCGCCAGGTCTGGACGCGCTTGTGGACGCGGCTTCAGGGTTTGGTGAAGTGACTGTTGTGGCGCCAGATCGGGACCGCAGTGGCGCGAGTAATTCTCTGACACTTGATGCGCCGTTACATGCCGTCAAAACGGAGAATGGTTATATCCGTGTCGATGGCACGCCGACGGACTGTGTTCACCTTGCGATTACCGGGTTGCTGAAAAACGAACCGGACATGGTTATCTCCGGCATTAATCTGGGCGCGAATCTGGGTGATGATGTACTTTATTCCGGCACGGTGGCAGCAGCTACCGAAGGCAGGTTCCTGGGTTTGCCTGCCATGGCTGTTTCGATCACGGCTTTTGAGCCAGAAAATTTGCAGGCGGCGGGCAGGGTGGTGGCCACTTTGTTAAACAAGCTGCAGGCAGATCCTTTACCGCAGGATATTATTTTGAACGTTAACATTCCCGATCTACCCTGGAATGAGATCAAGGGATTTCAGTCCACCCGTCTGGGTCATCGCCAC
>DTYI01000108.1 GCA_012961935.1 Thiotrichales bacterium
GCTTGTATCAAGTGTGGTTTATGTGCAGAGGCTTGTCAAAACAGAGACACGAACATCGACAAAGAAACTGGAAATGCACGTGAGGGTACGCTTAAAATGGCAAAAGGTGGTGATGCTTTACTTATAGGTACACCATTTTTTGTACCTGTAGATGTACCTTGTTTTATGTGTGAAGACATTCCTTGTGTGCCTGTTTGTCCTTCAGGAGCTTTAGACATGTCTAGCCTTTTAAATGAAAAACAAGAGCTTGCCATAAATAAGGCTACGATGGGCTTAGCAGTAGTGCATAAAGAGTCTTGTATTGTTTTTTGCGGGTTAAAATGCCCCGCAAGCTCCACGAAGTTCGCCGCAATAGCTGGGCTATTCCGACTCACTTCGTGAAACTTGCAGAACATTTTTCCTCCGCAGAAATTCAATCGGACTTATTCAGACCATCCCTAGCAAAATGACACATATCAAGGACATTCTGAAGCTTGCGATTTAGTCTTACGTCTTCTGCAAAACAAAAAGCTAAAATGAACTGCGATAATTTACCGCAAGTTGCGATGCCTTTTATGAATACTGTGCATTGCGAAGAGCTAACGATTGTCAACCGGCTTGATGAACTCCTGTCCGCCGATGAGATTTCAGAACCCGAGATTTCTGCCTGTCTGGATGAATGGGTTACACACACGGAAGCGCACTTTGCGCGTGAAAACCGACTGATGGAGGAATACCGGTTTCCAGCTTATCTAATCCACATGGGTGAACACGAGCATGCCTATCAGTACCTGCTCGATTTACAAAAGTCCTGGAACGAACACCACAATACTGAAACCTTAAAAACGTATGTGAAAGAGACCTGGCCCGCCTGGTTTGAACAACACCTGAATACAATGGACGCAGTCACAGCACAGTTTCTAAGCCAGTTTAATATTGAGGTCGAAATCTAGCCTGAACATTTTCCAGGCGGTATTTTTTCTGTAGCAATCATTTCTACGGGCGTAATAGCGGTATCATATTCCGACTGATTGAACAGAAAACGATGCATGCAAACCCACGACTTTTTTATTCAACTACTTGCAATTCTGCTGTTTGCGCGGATATTTGCAGAAATTGCCACACGTTGGGGCGCACCTTCTGTCATCGGAGAACTTGTTGCCGGGGTCGCCCTCGGACCCAGTTTACTGGGCTGGATTAGCCCGGTTGAATTATTCAAATTGCTGGCCGAAATTGGCATCATTCTTTTGCTGTTTCAGGTAGGGCTGGAAACCGATGCCAGACGCCTGATTCGTGCGGGCCGGAAATCTGTCATTGTTGCCCTGCTGGGTTTCTTCCTGCCGTTATTACTTGGCTTCCTGGTTGCCTGGCACTTTTTTGGTATCCGGCCGCTGATTGCATTGTTCATCGGCGGCACACTCACAGCAACCAGCATCGGCATTACAGTCAGAGTATTAGCCGACCTGCATCGTCAGCACTCCGAAGAAGGACAAATCGTACTCGGCGCTGCCGTACTGGATGACGTCCTCGGCGTCATTTTACTGGCATTGCTGTATGAATATTCAGTCGGTGGTGGTGTCAGCCTGATCAACACCGGCAAAGTGGTTGCATTTGTCGCCGTCTTTTTCGTGCTGGCCCCCATCATGGCGAAATTGATCGCAGGGATTATTCGTCACTTCGATACCGTCAGTGAACTACCCGGACTGATACCCACAACCATTGTTGCACTGGTACTGTTTTTTGCCTGGCTTGCACATTTAATGGGCGCGCCTGAACTACTCGGCGGCTTTGCCGCAGGCCTGGCTTTATCAAGACGTTTTTTCTTGCCCTTCGGCGCGTCCCTGCATACAGACCCAGCATTTTCAGAGAAAATTGAAAAACAAATGCTGCCGATTATCAGCCTCTTCGCACCCATATTTTTCGTTGTTGTCGGCCTGTCCCTCAACATGAAAGCGATTGACTGGAGTTCCTCATTTATCTGGACTTTCTCTGCTTCTTTGCTGGGAATCGCGATATTCGGCAAACTAGCGGGCGCAATGATGCTACATGAAAACTGGCCAACTCGCTGGATGATCGGAACAGCAATGATCCCACGCGGAGAGGTGGGTTTAATCTTTGCCGAGCTGGGACGTTTTAATGGCATCCTCAGCAATGAAGTTTATGCGGCCTTGCTAATCGTCATTGCCGTGACAACATTAATGACACCCTTTGTGATGAAAGCACTTTATTCGCATTTTTCTTCAGCCTTTAAAGCTTAGTCAATTCACCGTAAAGACGTAAAGGAGGCAATGATTTAAAAAATAATTCTTTTATTTCCCTGGCGCCTTTGCGATGATAAGTTTTTCAAATCCCATTACGCTGCAACCAGAATTCAAGCGCAGTTAAATGCCAGAGCTTGCTGCCCTGCAAACGGGTGTGATACTGCTCTGGCTCAGTGAGTAATTTTTCGACGTATTTTCGTTGGTAAAGTCCACGCTCACGACATACTTTCGAGTCCAGTATATCGCGCATAAAATCGAGAAAATCTCCGCGCACATATTTTAAAGCCGGCATGGGAAAATAACCTTTTGGCCGATCAATCACCGCATCAGGAATTAATCCTCTTGCGATCTGTTTCAGGACGCCTTTTCCACCGTGAGACAATTTATATTCCGGCGGCATGCTGGCGGCCAGTTCAACTAATTCATGATCAAGAAACGGCACACGTGCTTCCAGCCCCCAGGCCATTGTCATGTTATCGACGCGTTTTACCGGATCATCGACAATCAAAGTCGTCACATCTGTTTGTAAAACGGCATCGATATATTCATCGGCGGCAACATCCGTCAGGCGTTGTTCAATGAGTTGCGAGGTGTAATCTTCGCGGCAATAAAAATCATCCACCGTTTCGCAATATTCTTCATGGCAACGGTCGAAATAAAAAGGGC
This sequence comes from Thiotrichales bacterium, assembly GCA_012961935.1. Classification (GTDB taxonomy): domain Bacteria; phylum Pseudomonadota; class Gammaproteobacteria; order CAZUMV01; family CAZUMV01; genus UWMA-0217. The sequence goes on from DTYI01000108.1 coordinate 2,907, forward strand.
GGAAACGATCCAGCACCGAACCTTCTGCTTCGTGCATTTTTGGATACCAAAAATAGCCGGCAAACACTTCATCCGCGCCCTGCCCTGACTGTACGACTTTAACTTTCTGCGCAACTTGCTCGGACAATAAATAAAAGGCCACCGCATCCTGAGCAAACATCGGTTCAGCCATCGCGTCGATTGCTTCAGGCAATCGTTGCAAAACCTGTTCGTTGGGCACATGGAATTTTTGATGATCGGTTGCATAGCGTTCTGCAACCGGGTCAGAATATTCAAACTCGTTACCTTTTTCATCGGGGTGATCTTCAAAACCGATGGTGAATGTTTTTAAATCTTTGACACCCTGCTCTGCCAGCAGCGCGACCAGCAAACTTGAATCCAGCCCACCGGATAACAAAACACCAACCGGCACATCCGCTATTTCGATGCGACGCTTGACCGATAATTTGAGCGCATCGTGGATTTTTTCCTGCCATTCTGTTTCTGAAAATTTTTCTGCCGGTCGGCACGCTTCGAGCTGCCAGTACCGCCTTAAAGTTTGTTGGCCTAATCGGTTGATGCTCATGCAATGGGCGGGAGGCAGTTTGCGGATGCCACGTAATATAGTATTCGGTGCGGGCACGACGGCATGCAGGGTAAAAAGATGATGCAGCGCAACAGGATCAATCGATGTATCAACATCACCCACAGCAAGCAAAGCCTGTGTATTGGAAGCAAAGCGAAAAAACTTTCTTTCTTGCGTGTAATAAAGCGGCTTGACGCCCATGCGGTCACGTGCAAGAAATAAAGTCTCAGTACGCTGGTTCCAGATGGCAAATGCAAACATACCCTGCAAACGCTCGACGCAGTGTTCGCCCCATTCTGCAAAAGCCTTGAGGATGACTTCGGTGTCACCCTCAGAAAAAAACCGATAGCCTTTACTGATAAGCTGTTGTTTTAACTCGGGATAGTTATAAATCGTACCATTAAAAACAATGCTCAATCCCAGTTCAGGATCGGCCATGGGTTGATGCGAATGCTCGCTGAGATCAATAATAGCCAGACGGCGATGACCCAACGCAATCGGCCCAAAAGCATATTGACCTGAACTATCCGGGCCACGCTTTGCCAGCCGGTCTTGCATGGTTTTAATTTTTTCGAGATCAGGAAATTCATGATCAAAACGAAATTCGCCACAGATTCCGCACATGGAGTTGCTCCTTTTTTTGTGCCAGCTATTATGATTGAATCTGTAAAAAAAAGCCCGCCAATTGGCGGGCCAGTGAGTTCACGTCAGAAATGTGACGTGGGGGATCCCAGGGGAGGCTCTCCTGGAATTTAAGAACAATTAAAGTCGGATATAGGCCCAGCCTTCCTGCTGCCGTTTAGCAACATGATTAACACCTGAGCCAGTCACCCTGGCCTGTGGAATCAGTACGACTTCGATTCCATCTTCTACTTTTAACCGCTGAATCGTATTTTGGCAGGCCACAAAAGTGAGGTTGGGATAGGTACGGGACATTTCTGCAATGCGCTCTGCATGAACAGTCAGCCCTTTGCGAAATAGATTCAGGCCATCATTATTGGCCACCACTTCAATACGTAAAGGTCTTGACTGCTTTTGATACTGGTCGAGTACGACCTCAACTTCATCCAGCAAATCATCCGCCGCGATAATGTCAGGATGCGTCAGATGAAACACAATCCGCATTTCTTCATTTTCAGCCTGGGCTGGCGCTTGCCCCAAACCTTGCGGATCAAGAATGGCGAAACGTTGTTCACTTTGTTGCTGCTGAATTACGACCCCGCCGCCCAGCAGGATGCCAAGAACAAAAAGCGCTAAAGCCGCCGCAATGGAAAACCACTGTATACGCTGCTGCCTACGTTGATTACGTTTTGGCTGCTGCACATCCATATGCGCAAGCTGTACGGCATCCTTGATCATGCGTAATTCGCAAAACTCGGCAGACAACACCTTGTCCTCATGCAATTTGGCTAACAGCTGGGCACGTTCGTCCGCACTGAGTTCATCATCCAGCAATGCATTCAGCATTTCAGCAGAAGGATAATCGCTTTGTTCCGTCACCGATGTTGCTCCATATATAAAACATTTTCAGATGTAATATCTTTTTCCATCAGTTGCTTGCGCAATTGTCGGCGCGCCCGGTTCAAGCGGCTCATCACTGTTCCGGCCGGAATATTGAGTGTTTCCGACACTTCACTATAGGAAAGCCCCATCAAGTCTACCAGCGTCACAATCTGCCGATGATCATCAGAAAGCTGCAATAAGCCATATTGCATGCGTCCCACCATGTCACGACGATGCGCAATCTGTTCTGGGTTGGGCTGCCCAGTTGGCATCTCATCCATCTCGGTGGAATCATCGGGCTTCTGTGCACGAAAATGATCGTAGTACACATTGGATAGAATCCGGCATAACCATGATTTCAGCTGCGCCTGATCGCGTAGCTGACCTGATTTCTTCAAACCCTTGAGTAAGGCTTCCTGCACCAGATCGTCTGCCAGATCTGCATTCTGACACCAGGACCAGGCCAACCGATAAAGGCGTGGACGCAGTGATTCAATCTCTCGCCGGAGCTTACGCTGACTGGATAAACGTTTAAGCATTAAAAGATACAGGTCTATTCATCGTTAACTTAAAACTATAGACGAAAAAGGCCGGAATCTATTCCGGCCTTTTTTAATGTCTCGATGTATTGTTGAAAACTATTTTACGCCCAGACCATAAATCACCGACTTGGACATCAGGCCAATCGCGTCAAGATAAGGCACAGTCTGGTTATCACGCAAAATCTGACGACCTTTTTTGGATGTGGCAAATTTAATAAATTCCTTCACCCGGCCTTTTGGCTGTTGTTGCGTGACAATATATAATGGTCGGTAAAGCTCGTACCGACCAGCCTGAATGTTTTCCGGTGTCGGTGTGACGTCATCCAGACCAATAATCTGTACTTTGCGTTTACGCGCGCTACTGACGCCAGAAACACCAATGGCGTAAGGTGATTTTTCAATCGCCTTTTCCAGCGGACCGGATGAACGAAACAGTTTTGTAGAATAAAAGGACATATTACTGTCTTTAAACAGATATTGCCGTAGTGCATAGCCAACGCCGGAAATTTTACCGCGCCGAACATAAACCTCAATCGGGCGATCAGGCCCACCCAGATATTTCCAGTTGGTCAATTTGCCTGTATAGATTTTTTTCAGTTGTTCAGTTGAAATTCGGTCCACAGGATTGGAAGGATGCACCAGTACCGCCAACGCATCCCAGGCAACTGGGTGCATCGTAACATGCAACTCAGAAGGATCAGTCAAAGGCAGCGTCATTCTGCAACTACCACCCATATCAATTAATGCATTTGCAGCGTCACGAACCCCGCGGGTAGCACCACCACCTTCCAGTTTTATTTTGACCCCGGTTTCTTCTTCAAATCCTTTTGCCAGTTCAGCCATAAATGCTTTTTTGGTGATACCGCAGCCGGCCCAGGTAAGCGTTTCTGATAAAGTAGCAGAAAGGGGAGTGCAGACAAGAAGCACTGCAACAATTGAAAGTCTGAAATAGTTCATTAAGAAAACCGGTAGCATTGAATACACCAGGAACTCTATACCATAAGTTATCAGTTTTTTAGTCAAAACAACACAAAGCAGGTTGTTTCCCCGACAGGTTAACAGCCAAAAGTATAGAATGTGAAACTGGTCACATTGAATCACGCTCACAAAGGCTTGTAAGCCTCATGGAGCTAATAATTTTAGCTATCAGTTTTGTTCTTTTGCTGCACAATGCCTTTATAATGCGAATACGTTTCTCGGCTGAAATAATTTAGTCAGGTTGTCGCCAGTTGTATCAACTATTATGAGAAAAAACTTTGACCAGTAATGTTGGCATTGTCGTCATTGGTAAAGACGAAGGCGAACGTCTACGCGCTTGCCTGGAATCACTCAAAGCTTATCAAGTACCGACTGTCTATGTTGATTCAGGATCAACAGATGACAGTGTTGCGCTGGCAGATGGTTATGGCGCAGAAGTCATTGAACTGGACATGTCGATCCCTTTCTCGGCTGCACGTGCTCGTAATGCCGGCTACCAGCAGTTATTAAAATCACACCCTGATATCCAGTTTTTTCAATTCATTGATGGTGATTGCACGCTTGCCCCAGACTGGCTACCTGCTGCCATCGACAGTTTTAACCAGGACGACAAACTCGCAGCCGTGTTCGGCCACCTGCATGAAAAGAACCCAGATTTATCGCCCTACAATAAGCTCTGCGAGCTTGAATGGCGTTCACCGGTTGGTGAGGCGTCCAATGGTGCATTTGGTGGTATTGTCATGCTTCGCGCATCAGCGCTACAGGAAGTCGGCGGCTACAACACCAGGCTTACTGCAGGCGAAGAACCTGAATTAGGTGCACGCATGAAACTGGCTGGTTACCGCACGAGAAAAATTGACCAAAAGATGGCAACACATGATGCCAACATGACCCGGTTCACACAGTGGTGGAAGCGAGCAGTCAGGTTTGGTCATGCACAAGGATTACGCTCGCACATCAGCACCATTCCAAACACAGCAGACAATAATCGTAAAATAAAGAGCACCTGGTTCTGGGGGCTTTTATTACCTCTGATTGTTATCGTTTCAGCCATCCCAAGCAAAGGCTTCAGTCTTGTTCTACTTGGGGGGTATTTAGTGTTGGGTTATCGTATTTTCAGTTACCGCAGGAATACTGGCGATACCCTCGCCGAGTCTTTATTGTATACACAATATACGATACTTGAAAAATTTGCCAATGCACTAGGACTGCTTAAATTTAGCGTTAAACATAAGTTTGGAAAAACACAGGATGTCGAATGCAACAAAAGAATTGATTAGGTATTTTTTATTTCTTTTATCGCAAACCCTTTCATAAAAACACTGTTCATAAAAAAATCACGCAAAAAATAAGGTGGATCAAAATCTGGCTTACGTTGAATAAATCGGCGTATCTTCCAAATTGAATAACCCAACATCCACAAACCATCTGCCGTAATCGCATACAGCGGGCTAAAGTTTTTCAGAAAATACCGCCGCCGGGATTCAAACCAATAAACAGGCCTGCGAGGGGATTTCTCATCCTGCACCCAAATACCTGTAGAAGAACCCGCCTCATGGTAGATGCGCCCACCTGGTATATACCAGAGCTGCCAACCTTTACGCTGTGCTTGTAGGCAAAAATCACTTTCCTCAAAATACAGGAAGTAAGATTCATCCATCAGGCCCACATCAGCAAAAACTCCCCGCCGTATCATTAACGAACACCCAGAAAGCCAATCCCCCTGAAAAGGTTTAGGCCCTGGTTGTTTTGGAAGTCGCGCTTTTGGGAACATCAGTGCCAGTATTTCCAGCCGCATGGTATTGACAAATTCACCCAGCGCCGAGAATCGATAAAAGGCTGTCGGTTGCAATTCCCCTTTGGCGTCAATCTCATCTCCAGTCACAAAACCTGCCTTAGGGTGGCTTTCCATAAATGCATAAAGATCATTGCCTGCCCCTTTGCAAATTTCTGCATCCGGATTTAATAGCCAGATGTAGTCAGGTGGGTTTTCTGAATTTAATGCTGGCCGAATACCCACATTATTACCAAAAGCAAAACCACCATTACGCCCAGAATCCACACAGGACGCCCAGTCTTGCCAGCCATTTTCTTCAATGGCAGTCGAGATTTTTTCAAACGAGCCATCTTCTGAACCATTTTCAACAACGACCATTTTAGTTTCTGGCATGTTATCCAGCTCAGCCGCCACAGACGCCAAACACTTGATAGCCAGTTCGGGTACGCGGTAATTGACTGAGACGATCAGCACTTCTGTCATCAGGTTTATATTCCTTATTTTTGGATGCCGCAGCATAACGAAACCACATAAAAAAAACAGTCGGCTATTTCACGAATTAATTATCATGATAAAACTGTATAATCCCGGGCATCAACGAACACTATTTTCCCATGACAAAAAATATTATCCACACCAGGCTTGAAACCCTGCTTTCACAACGCATCCTGATTCTGGATGGCGCGATGGGCACCATGATCCAGCGGCACAAACTGAGCGAGGCCGATTATCGCGGCGAGCGTTTTGCCGACTGGCACGTCGACGTTAAGGGCAACAATGATCTGCTTGTGCTGACCCAGCCGCAAATCATCGAGGAAATCCACGGTGAATACCTCAGTGCAGGCGCGGATATTATCGAGACCAACAGCTTCAACGCCACCCGCACATCCATGGCCGACTATCAGATGGAGGAGCTGGCCTATGAAATTAATGTGGCGGCGGCACAGGTTGCGAGGAAGGCAGCGGATCAATTTTCCAGCGCAGAAAAACCACGCTTTGTCGCTGGTGTGCTCGGCCCAACCAGCCGCACCTGTTCTATTTCACCCGATGTGAATGACCCCGGTTACCGCAATGTGACTTTCATGGGACTGGCTGAGGACTATATGCAGTCCGTGCGCGGTCTGATTGAAGGCGGCGCCGACCTGCTGCTGATCGAAACGGTTTTTGATACGCTCAACGCCAAGGCTGCGGTTTTTGCCTGCCAGCAGGTTTTTGAAGAAGATGGCATCGAGCTGCCGATCATGATTTCAGGCACCATTACCGACGCCTCCGGCCGCACCCTGTCCGGCCAGACAACCGAATCTTTTTACAACAGCCTGCGACACGCCAACCCCATTTCAATTGGTCTCAACTGCGCACTTGGGCCGGACGCTCTGCGTCAGTATGTTGAAGAGCTTTCCCGAGTCAGTGAGTTTCATGTGTCTGCCCACCCCAATGCAGGTTTACCGAATGAATTTGGTGAATATGATCTCAGCGCGGATGAGATGTCCACGCAGGTCGCCGAATGGGCAGAATCCGGATTCGTCAATATCGTCGGCGGCTGCTGCGGCTCGACACCCGATCATATTCGCGCCATTGCTGACGCGGTCGCAAACACCCGACCCCGGCCATTACCCAGGATAGAACCCGAATGCCGGCTGTCTGGCCTGGAACCGCTCAACATCGGCGAAAATAGTTTATTCGTCAACATCGGTGAGCGCGCCAACGTCACCGGCTCAGCCAAATTTAAACGATTAATTCTCAACGAAGAATACGAAGAAGCGCTGGACATCTGCCGCAGCCAGGTAGAAAACGGTGCCCAGATTGTTGACATCAACATGGATGAAGGCATGCTCGATGGCAAGGCCGCGATGGTTCGCTTTCTCAACCTCTGCTCCTCCGAGCCCGATATTTCCAAAGTTCCGGTGATGATCGATTCTTCCAAATGGGAAATCATTGAAGCCGGCTTGCAATGCGTGCAGGGGAAATCTGTTGTCAACTCGATTTCTCTAAAGGAAGGGCTGGATAAATTTGTCGAACAGGCCCGGCTTTGCCGCCGTTACGGTGCTGCCATTATTGTCATGGCTTTTGACGAAGAAGGTCAGGCGGACACGCAACAACGAAAAGTAGAAATCTGCGCACGCGCTTACAAAATTCTGACAGAAGAAATCGGCTTTCCAGCAGAAGATATTATTTTCGACCCGAATATTTTTGCAGTCGCCACGGGTATTGAAGAACACAACAATTACGCTGTGGATTTCATTGAAGCCACGCGTGAAATCAAACGCACCCTGCCCTACGCAAAAGTTTCCGGCGGCGTTTCCAATGTTTCTTTTTCCTTTCGCGGTAACAACCCGGTGCGCGAGGCGATCCATTCCGTATTTCTTTATCACGCCATTCAGGCGGGCATGGATATGGGCATCGTCAATGCGGCACAACTCGCCGTATACGATGACCTGCCAGATGAGCTGCGTAATGTGGTCGAGGATGTTGTACTCAACCGCGACCCGGAAGCAGGCGAAAAACTGGTTGAGATCGCACCCAATTATTTAGGTGACGGCAGTACGGCTGTCAAAGAGGAGAACCTAGAGTGGCGAGAATGGCCCGTTGAAAAACGTCTCGAACATTCGCTGGTAAAAGGCATCACAGAATACATTGACGCTGACACTGAAGAAGCCTTTGCAAAACTTAAACGCCCGATTAAAGTCATTGAAGGCCCGCTAATGGATGGCATGAATGTAGTCGGCGATTTATTCGGTGCCGGCAAAATGTTTTTGCCCCAGGTGGTTAAATCCGCGCGCGTGATGAAAAAATCGGTCGCCTGGTTGCAGCCTCATCTGGAAGCAGAAAAAGCCAACTCGGGGCACCCGGGTGCCCCCATGGGAATGGCTGATATTGCCGAAGTACTTTACAACGATTTCATGAAGCACAATCCTGGAAA
>DTYI01000109.1 GCA_012961935.1 Thiotrichales bacterium
ATCATGACATTTTCCGCACGGTCTTTTTCACTTTCAAAAAGCCATTCTGAAATTGCCTGATCGTGCATCGGATGTTGCGAACGCGGCTTCGTTCCTTTAATCGGCTGAGTTTCGACAAAGTTGTTTTTTAATTTCAGAAAACGTTCCGGCGAACAGCTTAATACTTGCACAAACGGGTAATTTAAATAGGCGGCAAAAGGCGCGGGATTTATTTTGCGCAGGTTCTGGTAGGCTGACCAGGGATCACCTTCACAGGGCGCGCTGAAACGTTGCGCTAAATTGACCTGATAACAATCCCCCTCACGAATATAGCGCTTAACTTTGTGGTATGCCTCAGCATACTGTTGCTGATCGGTATCTGATTCTATTGCCGCTGTCAGATTAAATTTTTGTTGCGATGTGTTTTCAGCGGCTTCTGAAAACATTCGAACATGCTCATCCCAACGCTCTTTTGTGCGCGGATCTCGCCCCTGCCCCAACAACCATGATTGTTGTTCCTGATGATCGACCAATAGTACCCAGTCGTAAATTCCGACTGCCATCAAGGGCAGTTTTTCATCATCCTCTGCAAGTGTCGGCAACTTCTCAATCCGCCGCCCAAGGTCATAACTAAAGTAACCTAATGCACCGCCTGCAAATGGCCATTTTGATAAAGGTACTGAACCAGGCTGTAAGGAGTCCCGCAGCAGATCGAACGGGTTATCTGCTGATATGCGCGTTTCATTTCGTGTTTGGATTTCTGTAATATTTTCATCAGCAACAAACGTTACCGTTGGGTCATAAGAAATAATATCGTAACGCCCGCGATGATTTTTCCCCGGTCCACTATCGAGAAAAACCGCCCAGGGCTGATCGGCAATTTTATCGAACAGTGCCGCGCTGTCTGGAAAATAGGGAAGTTGTGTGACTAAGGTTGTCATAAGCTTTTTATTTTGACTCCAATGCCAGCAAGGCTACCGCAACTGCAGGCGCACAATCAGCGCTATCAAATTTTTCTACCGCCACTTTAATATTTAAATAATCCTTAAAATCAGTGTTTCTACGTTGCAACTTTTTTGCAATATCGGCAACCAGAAAACGACCCGTACCTGCTGCAATGATCGGCGCATCATCTGGCAAATTACTCACAGCGTATATCTGCTCACAGGCTTTCTGTATTGTAATTTTTTGCTGCTCTGAAAAATATTCAGTCAGCTCATACCAGACCTGTTCAGAATATTCTTCTTTATCCGCACCGATCATACGCGCCAGTCTACGCATGCTCTGCGATCTGGTTTTTTCTTTCCCATCTGCGGCTGGATACTGATCGGCATATTCCGGCAGCTTTTCAAGGATACGATAAATATCCGCCGTGGTCGCGAAAAGTTCTGCCATTAACGGCACCCATTCTCCTGCTAATGGCGCTTTCTTTGTTACCGCCATCAAGGGTGTGCGTGCGATACCGCTATAAACTAATTCGCCCGCAATCATGCGTTGCTGATCGGTGTAACCTTGCGTCAAAATTTGTCCGTTCGCAAAAGGGATAATGTCCGTTGTCGTGCTGCCAATATCAATAAGCAAACCTGAAGGTAATTTTCTGGCTAGCCAGGTTGCGCTAGCCAACCAGTTGGCTGAGGCGATTTCATTACTATGACTACTGACTTCTTCCACGCCCAGAAACCCGGCTTTTCCTGCAAATATTTTTAATTGTTCCGGTGAGCTATATCCAGCTATTGCTGAGACAATTTCCTCTACACCCTGATGACGACTCTTGAAGTTATCCGCCAGTTCGCCTGTCATGGTTACAGCGTGAACTGCAGATGAAAAAATAAAACTTTCGCTTAGATTTTTGATTGCAAGATGTAATTGTTCGATCCCTTTCCATAACGGACAGGCCACTTGCTCAGTCCGTAAAATATCTCCTTCCGACGAAATCAGGCAGAGTTTAAGATGTGCGCCACCAACGTCCCAGCCAATGAAATATTCAGGCTGCATCGGCGATATCCACCCTGACACATTTAGAACGATTTTTAACTGTCATTTCCCGGATCGGTTGATTGAGCAATGACAAAATCATGGCTGCTGGATTCAGATCCAGTGCTTTACTTAAACCAACATAACTGGTGGTCAGGCGAGGGTTAATTTCAACCACTACGGGACCATTTTCCGTTAACAGTAAATCAATACCGGCATACCCCCAAAGTCCGGGAATCGCTTTCGTAATTTGCTTGGCGAGCTGACAAAATTCAGGCAGAATTTCCAGTGCATTCACTTCACAGGCGGTTAATTTAAGCCTTCCTTCCTGTGCAACTAAGTGCTGTCTGTTTACACTCAGAATTAACGCTTCACCCTGTTGACATAATAAGCTAAAACTAAGCTGTTCACCTTCTAGCCAGGGTTGTAATACCCATTCTCTGCCATCAGTTTTTGTTTCCAGCCAGCTGGCCGCGATCTGTTGATCAGAAAAAAGATGAATGTCTTCGCAGCCCACGCCATCGTCCGGTTTTGCCACCCAATGTGAAGGTAGTAACCCGGTCTTTTGGTTTTCCACCACAGGGATATCATGCTCCATCAGCCATTTTGCAGTTTGTGACTTGCTTGCTGTTAAAGCGATGGCTTCAGCAGAACTATTCAGCAAAAAAACACCTGCCGCCTCAACCTCCCTACACAACGTCTCAAGCACGCCATTGGTTTCAGGCGCAATCACCCAGACCGCATCTGTTTTAGTTAAGGCTTCATGCCAAAAATAATTCTGATCCACAGCATTATTAATCAGCAGGTTTTCAACAGGCGCATCCAGTAACTGCAAACGTGCATCGCGCAAGACGGTAATTTCCAGTTCAGGCAGATCGACTAAATCTGTCACCAGTGCCTGCAGCATAAGTTCTGCTTCAGCGATTAAAGTATCGGGCAGTGATTGCCCTGCCAGTCCTCCGCCCGTGATATATTCAAAAATCAGTATTTTTTTTACAGGGTTCATCTGCTTGGAAATTATACCGGTTATCGAGGACCGGCTCAATCACGCCTCGCTGATCGATGGCGGGCGTCTTTCCGGCGCCCGGCTGAGGCGCTATCCGCATGGCGACCTGGCCCACATTGCACTGCGGCCCGCTCCGGTGACCATCATCCGGGGGCAGCAGCAGCGCATCGTGGAAGTCAACGCCACCCTGGAACAGGGGATCAACA
>DTYI01000110.1 GCA_012961935.1 Thiotrichales bacterium
GAATCTGCTGCTCCAGTGTGGCGATGCGTTTACTGATCGCAGGCTGGGTGATATGAAGCCGCTCGGCTGCGTTTGAGAAAGAGCCGGTTTCCGCGACCTGGGTGAAGGCTTGTAGTGCAGCGATATCCATTTATTTATTGTATTCCAAAATATTATCAAAAACATAAAAAATATGAATTTGAATTATAGTTAATACTGGATTACATTTAGTCTTTATTCTGAAACAGTTCTGACAATCGGCTATGGGTAGAACACTTTACGACAAACTCTGGGATGCGCATGTGGTGCGCGAGGAAGCGGACGGCACGGCGTTGATTTATATCGACCGCCATCTTGTGCATGAAGTCACTTCGCCGCAGGCGTTTGAAGGCTTGCGTCTGGCCGGGCGTGAGCCGTGGCGTCGTGAGACGATACTGGCGGTGCCGGATCACAATGTGCCGACGACGGATCGAAGCAGGGGTATTGCCGATCCGGTTTCGCGTTTGCAGGTGGAAACGCTGGATGAAAATTGCAAGACTTTTGATCTGACAGAATTTGCGATGAATGACGTGCGCCAGGGCATTGTGCATGTGATTGGTCCGGAGCAGGGCGCGACTTTGCCGGGCATGACAGTGGTTTGTGGCGATTCGCATACATCGACGCATGGCGCATTTGGTGCGTTGGCGCATGGCATCGGTACGTCTGAGGTTGAGCATGTGCTGGCAACGCAATGCCTGATTCAGAAGAAGTCGAAGAATATGCTGGTGAGTGTTGACGGCCAGGTCGGGCCGGGTGTTACTGCAAAGGATATCGTACTGGCGATTATCGCTGAACTGGGCACGGCTGGCGGGACGGGTTATGCAATCGAATTTGGTGGCGAGGCCATTCGCGCGCTTTCCATGGAAGGGCGGATGACGGTTTGCAATATGGCAATCGAGGCGGGCGCGCGTGCGGGTATGATCGCAGTCGATGAGACGACGGTTGAGTATGTGCAGGGACGGCCGTACACGCCAAAAGATGATCTCTGGGATCAGGCAGTGGCTGACTGGTTCGATCTGCATTCGGATGATGATGCGGTATTCGATAAGACGATTCATATCGATGCCAGCCAGATTGAACCACAGGTCACCTGGGGCACCTCGCCCGAGATGGTCGTGCCGGTGACGGACACGGTGCCTGATCCTGCGAATGAATCAGATCCCGTCAAGGCAGAAGGTATGCAGCGTGCGTTGGAATACATGGGGCTGAATGCCGGTATGCCAATTAATGAAATTCAGGTGGATAAGGTTTTTATCGGTTCCTGCACCAATTCCCGGATTGAGGATTTGCGTGCTGCCGCTGAGGTGGTAAAAGGCCGGAAGTTAGCGGAGAATATCAGGCTGGCACTGGTTGTTCCAGGTTCCGGTCTGGTCAAACAGCAAGCCGAGGCTGAAGGACTGGATGAAATTTTTATCCAGGCGGGTTTTGAATGGCGAGAGCCAGGTTGCTCAATGTGTCTGGCGATGAATGCTGATCGACTTGACGCGGGCGAGCGCTGCGCGTCAACTTCTAACCGGAACTTTGAAGGTCGGCAGGGGCAGGGTGGACGTACACATCTGGTCAGTCCTGCCATGGCCGCGGCATCCGCTATTGCCGGACACTTCACAGACGTGCGAAACTTTCACTGAGATTCAGGTTCGATTATAGATGAGTCAATGTTATCTTTGAGGTGTCCGATGAAAAAGCTGTTTTATGTCATTTGTACAATAATTTTTGTAGCGGGTATTTCAGCCTGCAATACGATGGAAGGACTGGGACAGGATGTGCAAACTGCCGGTGAAAAGCTGGAAGACAGTGCAAAACGTCATAAATAAATTAATGAGGAGTGTCTGATGAAAAAGGTTGTCATGTTTTTGTGTGTGCTTGCCGTAAGTTCAGTTCTTGCTGGTTGTAATACGGCGAGAGGGTTTGGTGCTGATCTTGAAGTGCTGGGTAAGACAATGAAGAATGCGGGTAAAAAGGATGCCGAAACAGCAGCCGAAACACCCGCATCTGGAACGACTACTTATCCCGCAGAAGACCCGGCATATACACAGCCTTATCAGGACCCATCCTACACGCCTGCGAGTGGGACGGCTCCGGCCACGACTTATCCTGAATATAAGTAGATCGGTTAATAAACCTGGAGATTTCATGCGAGCGTTTACTCGAGTAACGGGTTTGGTCATTCCCCTTGACCGGGCGAATGTAGATACGGATGCCATCATACCCAAGCAGTATCTTAAGTCAGTCAAGCGCACAGGTTTTGGCCCGACCCTGTTTGACGACTGGCGTTATCTGGAGCCGGGTGAGCCAGGCATGGATCATAGCCAACGCAAGCTGAATCCTGATTTTGTGCTGAACCAGCCTCGCTACGCTGGCGGGGAGATTCTGCTGGCTCGGGAAAACTTTGGCTGCGGTTCTTCTCGCGAGCATGCGGTCTGGGCGCTGGATGACTATGGCGTCCGGGCTGTCATCGCCCCCAGTTTTGCCGACATATTTTTTAATAATAGCTTTAAGAGTGTACTGTTACCTATTGTTTTAAAAGAAGATATTGTTGATAAATTATTTAAAGAAGTGAATGAGCAACCCGGCTACAAACTGACCATTGATTTGCAGGATGAAGTGATTACGACGCCCTCGGGTGAGCGGATTTCTTTCAGTGTGGATTCGTTCAGAAAGCATTGTTTGTTGAATGGCCTGGATGATATTGCCCTGACACTTCAGCATGCCGATGACATCCATGCTTATGAGGCAAAGCGACGTGAACAAGCGCCCTGGTTGTTTACAAGCCATCCCTGAAAAACAAATCTGAATTGTATAATGAGCAAGAAAGTATTAATTTTGCCCGGTGACGGTATCGGAACCGAGATCGTGGCTGAAGCCGTAAAAGTGCTGGATGTGCTTGGTGCTGAGTACGGGCTGAGCATTGAAATGGAAACCGCTGCGGTAGGTGGCGCGGGCTATGATGCAGCAGGAACCCCCCTGCCAGAAGAGACACTGAAGCTGGCCAAAACGGCTGATGCCATTTTGCTAGGTGCAGTCGGTGGACCACAATATGAGAATTTACCACGCGAGCTTCGTCCTGAAAAAGGTTTGCTCGGTTTACGTTCCGAACTGGATTTATTTGCCAACCTTCGCCCCGCTATTCTGTATCCGCAACTGGCGGATGCGTCCTCGTTAAAACCTGAAATCGTGGCCGGCCTGGATATCATGATTGTGCGGGAGTTGACCGGCGGGATTTATTTTGGTCAGCCACGTGGCATTGATACGCTGGAAAATGGTGAGCGCAAAGGTTACAACACACTGGTTTATACTGAACACGAGGTCGAACGCATTGCGCGAGTAGCCTTCGATACAGCGATGAAGCGTGACCGCAGATTGTGTTCTGTAGACAAGGCTAATGTGCTGGAGGTTTCAGAGCTTTGGCGTGAGGTTGTCGTGCAAGTGAGTAAGGATTACCCGGACGTCGAGTTGTCACATATGTATGTAGACAACGCAGCCATGCAACTGGTACGTGCACCCAAGCAGTTTGATGTCATGGTGACCACGAATATGTTTGGCGATATTCTCTCTGATACTGCGGCGATGTTGACTGGGTCTATCGGGATGCTGCCATCAGCTTCTTTAAATGCAGATGGAAGCGGCATGTACGAACCCATTCATGGTTCGGCCCCAGATATTGCAGGCCAGAACAAGGCGAACCCATTGGCAACCATTCTTTCGGTCGCCATGATGTTACGTCACAGCCTGAACCAGCCTGACCATGCAGACAGGATTGAACAGGCAGTTGGGCAAGTGTTGGATGATGGGCTGCGCACTGCAGATATCGAAGCGCCAGGCATGCCTGTCGTTGGTACCAGCGCGATGGGTGATGCGGTTGCAGCCGCATTACAGAAACAGGCCGAAGCCGCATAATCACCTTTCGGGTTAGTAAACACATTATTAGAGAGAGATGAATGAGTAAGACTTATGATGTTGCCGTGGTTGGCGCGACCGGTGCGGTGGGTGAAACCATGTTGTCGATACTGGCTGAGCGGCAGTTCCCGGTTGGCAAGGTGTATCCACTGGCCAGTGCGCGTTCTGCCGGTAAAAAGGTGGCCTTCGGCGAAACCTGGTTAACCGTCGAAGAACTGGACGGCTTTGACTTCTCCAAAGTGCAGATTGGCCTGTTCTCGCCCGGTGCTTCGGTTTCCGCCATCTACGCGCCTAAAGCTGCTGAGGCTGGCTGTGTGGTGATCGATAATACCTCACAGTTTCGTTATGACGATGATATACCTCTGGTAGTTCCCGAGGTAAATGAGCACGCCATTGCGAGCCATACCAATCGTGGGATTATTGCAAACCCGAATTGTTCCACTATTCAAATGCTGGTTGCACTGAAGCCGATATACGATGCAGTCGGGATTGAACGTATTAATGTCGCCACTTATCAGGCTGTATCAGGCACTGGTAAGGAAGCGATTGAAGAATTAGCAGGGCAGACTGCAAAATTACTGAGTGGTCAATCGGTTGATTGCAAGGTTTACCCGAAGCAGATTGCTTTTAATGTCTTGCCACAGATCGATGTATTCATGGACAATGGCTACACCAAGGAAGAAATGAAAATGGTATGGGAAACCCGCAAAATCATGGAGGACGAAGGCATACAGGTGAACCCGACTGCGGTCAGGGTACCAGTATTTTACGGGCATTCCGAAGCGGTGCATATTGAGACACGCGAAAAACTGACAGCCGATGCCGCTCGGGAACTGTTAGGGAAGGCGCCTGGTGTGATTGTGATCGATGAGCAAAAAGACGGCGGCTACCCGACTGCGGTGACTGAAGGATCGGGACATGATGCCACGTATATTGGTAGAATTCGGGAGGATATTTCCCACCCACGCGGTCTGAATATCTGGATTGTTTCGGATAATGTACGAAAAGGTGCTGCACTTAACAGTATTCAGATCGCAGAGGCTTTGATAAAAAACTATTTATAATCTATAGTTAGCGCGACAATCTACAGCATTAATACA
>DTYI01000111.1 GCA_012961935.1 Thiotrichales bacterium
AGGATTAAAACCGCTATCCAAATTTACTGGTGATGCATACATTGTCAAAATTTGGGCTGGCGGGGATTCGTCTGGGCTATCTTTGTGGTGCGCCCGAATGGTTAAACGAATTCGATAAAATACGCCTGCCTTACAACATTAATTCGCTAACACAAATGACGGCTGAGTTTGCACTCGAAAATAAAAAAATATTTGATGATCAGGCGGATTTAATTAAGACTGAGCGTAAGGTTTTAATCGCTGCGATGAATAATATTTCGGGATTAAAAGTTTTTCAAAGTGATGCAAATTTTATTTTATTTAAAACACCCGTTGGACAGGCGAAAACTATTTTTGAATTATTGCAAGCCCAAAATATTCTGATTAAAAATCTTTCAGCTTCGGACGGGGCGTTACAGGATTGTTTGCGCGTGACTGTCGGCAGGCCGGATGAAAATAAGCGGTTTATTGCGGGGCTATCGGAGGCTGTACAGACGGCGGCTTAGCATTTCCGTTGGTTACTGCCAGTGGCCGAACACTGACCATGGCCTGCACTTCAAAATGTTTGCCTGCGCGTAATCCGCGTATGCTTAATTTTTTACCTGGCTTGCTACGTGCGATGAGGTTAAGCGCGTTGCGAACATCTTTAACAGCCGAGCCATCAATTTCCAGCAAAACATCATCCACTTTTAATCCTGCTATTTCTGCAGGGCCTTCTGCCAGGACTTTAGTCAGTAACACACCTTTGCGTTCAGCCAGCCCCAGTTTCTTTGAGAGTGCGACAGACATGTCGACACCCTCAACGCCGAGCCAGCCTCGTACGACTTGCCCGTGTTCAATGATTTGTGTCATGACATCGCGCGCCAGGTTGACTGGAATGGCGAAACCAATGCCCTGAGAGCCACCGCTACGACTGAAGATTGCTGTGTTGATACCGACCAGTTGTCCGTAAGCATTGATGAGTGCGCCACCTGAGTTACCGGGGTTAATTGCGGCATCGGTCTGAATAAAATCTTCGAAGGTATTGAGCCCTAACTGGTTTCTGCCGGTTGCGCTGATAATGCCCTGCGTAACCGTTTGTCCAAAGCCAAAAGGGTTGCCGATCGCCAGTACGACATCACCGACCAGCAAATCTGCAGAAGAGCCGACTGCAATCGCGGGCAAGTTGCCTTCTGCTACTTTGAGGACTGCAAGGTCGGTTTCCGGGTCAGCACCGATTGCCTGCGCCTTTAATTCTTTACCATTGCGCAACAGTACAGCAATTTCATCTGCACCGGCGATGACATGGTTGCTGGTGAGAATGTAGCCCTGGGAGCTGATGATAACGCCCGAGCCGAGGCTGGTTTGTGTATCGAGGCGCGGGGCAAAACGCGGGTCGCGGAAAAAGGGCTTGAACAGTGGGTCGTTATAAAGTGGATGAGATTTACGGATGATCGTTTTTGCGGTGTAGATGTTCACCACCGCAGGTGCTGCTTTGGCGACAGCTTCTGCGTAGGAAACGCGCTCATTGCTGATGGCAGGTGGTGTTTCCTGTGTAACCTGCACGACCGGTTTGGGTTTACCAATCAAACCCGGAAACAGGACAATAAGCCCAAGCGCGAGCGCAAGCCCCAGCGCGATCATCTGAAAAATAAACAGACTGTGTCTTTTCAAAGTAAAAAATTCCCCATACAGACAGGCGTACCATTTGTTGCCTTGCTATTATAATTAGCCCGTTACTACTTCTTTATTATAATGGCTGAGTTAAATGCTATCGTTGAGTATGCCAACGAACTACTGAAAATCAACCAGTTTAAGGATTATTGTCCTAATGGATTGCAGGTTGAAGGCCGGGCACAGGTAAAAAAAATCATTTCTGGTGTGACGGCCTGTCAGGCATTAATTGATGCGGCGACTCAGGAACAGGCGGACGTATTGTTGGTTCATCACGGTTATTTCTGGCGTAGTGAAGACGCCTCTATCACAGGCATAAAGCTGAGAAGAATCAAAGCGTTACTTGATAACAGCCTCAGCTTGCTGGCCTATCACTTGCCGCTAGATGCGCATGTGGAGCTGGGGAATAACGTCAGCCTGGCCGCCAGACTGGGTTTTCAGACCGAGGGTGTTTTAACCTCTGAGTTGATCGGAAATTATGGCTCTTTGGCGCAACCGCTCGATGCAGATGGACTGGCCTCCCGAATTTCAACCGCGCTTGGACGCGAGCCATTGGTGATTCCTGCAGGGCCAGAAAAAATACAACGGATTGGCTGGTGTACAGGTGCGGCGCAAAACTATATTGATCAGGCGATCCGTCTCGAGCTTGACGCTTATATCAGCGGCGAGATTTCCGAGCAAACGGTGCATCAGGCGCGGGAAGCGGGGATCCATTATTTTGCTGCAGGGCATCATGCCACCGAGCGTTATGGTGTGCAGAGTCTGGGTGAGCATCTGGCGCAGCATTTTGATGTTTCGCATCAATTCATTGATATTGATAATCCTGTTTAAAAGTCGCATAAAAATGTCTGGATTCTTAAAATCTGTAGAATCGCTATAACTTATTGATAGAAAAAAGAAAAAAGCACTCTGTGCTGTGCTCCAGAAGGGGATGAAAGGTAGTTTGACCAAAATTCTTCAATG
>DTYI01000112.1 GCA_012961935.1 Thiotrichales bacterium
AAATTGGAGTGCTGCCTTGAATCGGTTTATGATTGAGTTCCCGGATAGAATGCCGGAGATAATATAACGAGCAGTTACACAGAATTATTTACAGGCTCCACGGAGATGATCATTCTGGTTGAACAAACAACTTGCTAAACTGTCACAGGCATTCAGTATGCACAACTTATACTTGCGTTTTAAATCTACGAATACAATATTATGCCTAACCAACTAGAAACCGAAGAACTTGTTTTAAAAGAAGCTCTCGTTAGCGCGACCGGCCTTGACTCAAATGTTTTACAGATCGGCCTGAAAGGTGATCCATCTTTACGTGAAACCGCCTTATTGCGTGAAAGATATGATAGCGATCTGGATAAAATATATGGTGATCTGCAACCTGCGCTTGAGGATTTATTAATCAACCATAGTCCTTACCATATTTTTATTGGTTTCAATAACGCTGAGATTCGCACTCGCTCAATATTTGATCCGCTGCGTGAAGAGATTCACGAAGCATCAAAGTTGATGGACAAACCCTATATCGACCGGCATTTTCCGGAAATTCCCTACGACGAAAAAATCCAGGCGATGCGCGAGCTTTATGATTACGTTCTGGAAAGCAAATATTTTAACCGCGTCCCAGAATTCTGGAAAAATATTTTCTGCAAGCGTCACAAAGCCTGGCACCCGATGACAACGGAAGAAATCAAAACAATATTCCAGACCCTGGGCGTCTTGCGCAACATGGAAGATTACTATCTTCGGAATGTTACCATCTCCATTGTGCAATCAGTCGTGCGTATGCAATTTAATTGTGACGGCACGCAGTTCGTTAAGGCAAAAGATTTCAAACAGTTTATTGAAGAGAACCTGCCTTAATGCGCGGCATGGTTCCGCCCGACCCGGAAACAAATGTTTCACAAATCCATTATGCGGTGGTTTATGTGCCCAAAAGAAACCGCAAACGTTTTTCTGCAAATTGTGTCAGCGTAAAAGAAACAAAGAAAGAAACTCTAGCGGATGCTGATCCTGAAAATAATTATTTCGCCGCGATGGTGATAGGTCCGTCTAAATCTTCTGAAGGGCAATATTTATATTATTTAAGTGAATGGTTATAGTTACTCAGAAGCGTTTTTGGTTTTAGTTGTTCTCAATATCAGCAACCACTGGCGTGTGATCTGAAGGCCTTTCCCATCCGCGAGGTTCCTTATCAATGATGCTAGATCTACATTTTTCTGATAATGCTTTGCTGGTTAGAATCAGATCAATCCGCAGCCCCATGTTACGGCGAAATGCAGCTGCGCGATAATCCCACCAGCTGAATTGTTTTTCTTCCTGCTTGAATAATCTGAAGCTGTCATCAAACCCTAACGCCATGATTTCTTTTAAAGCTTCACGTTCAGGCGTGCTGCACAAAATTCTTTCATGCCAGGCTTCTGGGTCATGGACATCTTCATCAGTCGGTGCAATATTGAAATCACCCAGCACGACATAGTTCTCGTTTTCTTTAATGTCTTCGGCGATATAATCGTGCACTTTTTCTAGCCAGTTTAATTTGTATTGAAATTTTTCTGAGCCAACTTCCTGTCCGTTTACGACATAAAGATCAAGTATACGAATGCCATCAATCGTTGCACCTAATATTCTACGCTGTGGATCATCCAGGTCAGGTACATCCG
This sequence comes from Thiotrichales bacterium, assembly GCA_012961935.1. Taxonomy (GTDB): domain Bacteria; phylum Pseudomonadota; class Gammaproteobacteria; order CAZUMV01; family CAZUMV01; genus UWMA-0217. The sequence goes on from DTYI01000112.1 coordinate 1,662, forward strand.
TTACAATATTAGTTGCAGGAGATTTGCTGATAATCGCCACGCCGTTGTAGGTTTTCTGGCCAGAAAAAACAACTTGATAGCCTGCGGCTTCAATTTCGTCTTGCGGAAACTGGTCGTCGGTCATTTTGGTTTCCTGCAAAGCGAGCACATCGACATTGGAACTTGCCAGCCAGTCCAGAACTTGTGGTAATCGAACCCTTAATGAATTAACATTCCAGCTGGCTATTTTCATACGGCCAGTCCATTGTGTCGTAATAACGCTTCGATATCAGGTTCGCGTCCACGAAACGCCTTGAAGGATTCCATGGCGTCGCGTGATCCTCCAACTTCCAGAATTTCATTCAGAAAATCCTGGCCGATTTTTGGATTAAAAACACCTTCCTCTTCAAACCGTGCAAAGGCGTCCGCCGATAAAACTTCCGCCCATTTATAACTGTAATAGCCTGCCGCGTAACCGCCAGCAAAGATATGCGAAAAACCATGTTGAAAACGATTAAATTCTGGCGGTTTTACCACAGCAACTTTTCCACGAACTTCATCTAGTGTTTCCTGAATACGACCGCCTTTTTCTGGATCATAATCCAGGTGAATTCGAATATCGAAAATAGAAAATTCAAGTTGCCGAACCATCTGCATAGCAGCCTGAAAATTTTTACTGGCGATCATTTTTTTAAATAGTTCATCCGGTAATTTTTCACCGGTTTCATAGTGTCGCGCAAACAGATCCAGCGCTTCATGTTCCCAACACCAGTTTTCCATAAACTGACTGGGCAGCTCTACGGCATCCCATTCTACCCCGCTAATACCGGAGACACTGGGATAATCTATTTGCGTCAGCATGTGATGCAAGCCATGCCCGAATTCGTGAAACAAAGTTATCACTTCATCGTGTGTAAACAATGCAGGTTTATGACCAACTGGCGGTGTCGAATTACAGGTCATGTATGCAACTGGAGTATTAATACCACTTTTCGTTTTCATCCGTGAAATACATTCATCCATCCATGCGCCACCGCGCTTTTTCTCACGCGCATAAAGGTCAAAATAAAATTGACCTCGCAGATTATTTTCCAGATCACGGATTTCATAAAACTTTACATCCGGGTGCCAAGCATCGATATCTTTCTTTTCTTTTACTTTCATTCCATAGAGTTTGTTAACCAGAGAAAATAATCCATCAACTACCTGATCGACTGGAAAGTATGGTTTCAAATCTTCCTGGGAAATTTTATATCTTTCTTGTTGTAATTTTTCACTTGCAAAAGCAATATCCCAGGCTTGAAGGTTTTCTAAACCCAATTTATTTTTAGAAAAATCTCGTAATGCCTGCATTTCTTTTTCTGCTGCTGGCTTTACCTTCTGCGCAAGCTCATTTAAAAAATCTAATACTTCCTGTGGCGACTCCGCCATTTTCGTAAACAGGGAACGCTCAGCATAGTTTTTAAATCCTAATAGCTGAGATAGTTCAAAACGTAAACTTAATATTTCTTCCATTAACTGGCTGTTGTCCCACTTTTTTTTACTGCCCTGATCAGATGCTCTTGTTGTGTAGGCCCTGTAAATTTCTTTACGTAATTCACGGTTTTCTGCGTAGGTAATCACAGCGTAATAAGTGGGAAACTGAAGCGTTAGTAAATACCCAGGTTTATTTTTATTTTCAGCCGTCTGTTGACACATGGCCATTGAAGACTCAGGCAACCCTGATAATTGTTCTTTATTTATTATTTGTTTTTCCCAGGCATTGGTGGCATCCAGTAAATTCTCTTCAAATTTAGAGGTAAGTTTTGATAAATCCTGGCTAATTTCCTTGAACCTTTTTTTCTTTTTTTCAGGTAAATCAACACCACTTAACCGGAAATCCCGAAGTGCATTTTTTATGGTTTTTTGTTGTGACACATCTAACGATGAAAATGTTTCACACGCAGCAATTTGCTGATAGGCCTGAAACAATTTTTTGTTTTGTCCCATCTCTGTCGAATAATCACTCAGTTTTGGTAAGCAGGCATTATAGGCTTCACGTAATTCATCTGTATTAACGACTGAATTCATGTGTCTAACAGGTGACCAGATCCTTGATAATCTATCTTCCTGTTCTTCCAGTGGCTGGATTAAATTATCCCAGTTGTATTCACTGTTCTTATTGAGCAGCTTTTTTACATTCTCCCGGTTTTCACCTAGAACGGTGTCAATCGCCGGTATAATTTCTTCTGGTTTTATTTTTGAGAAAGGTGGTAACCCTTCCATAGCAAGCAGGGAATTATTCATGCGGTATTTTTAGGAACCTCTTGATCAATTCTGGATGAAGAAGGTTGTGTTCAAAATATCCGGATTCAAGGCGCCGAATCGCGCGTAATAGCAAGCTATTGCGAAGATTCGCAACGCAGAAGCTGGATATTTTGGACGCAAGATGCTCATTCATGAATTGATCAAGAGGTTCCTTTACTTAGGGTAAGAAAAACTAAACGTCGAGATTTGTAACTGCCAGGGCGTTTGCTTCGATAAAATCCCGCCGTGATTCTACATGATCACCCATTAATGTCGTAAATACTTCATCTGCAGCAATAACATCCTCAATCTGTACCTGCATCATCCGTCGTGTTTCTGGGTTCATGGTTGTCTCCCAAAGTTGTTCGGGATTCATCTCACCGAGACCTTTATAGCGTTGAATGGTCAACCCACGACGGGCTTCATTTTCCAGCCAATCCATCACCTCTGTGAATGAATCAACCTTTTGCTGTTTTTCGCCTCGCTGAATGTATGCGCCCTCTTCCAGAAGCCCATCCAATTGTTCCGCCAATTCACTGATATAGCGATATTCACTACTGGTGAAAAACTCTTCTCCAAACAGAATGACCGTTTCGGTACCATGCTCCCAACGACTGACATGTGCTTCCATTGTCCCTTCAACAGAATCTACAACTTTCAGTTCATAGCGAACAGCGCCAGACCCGTTATTGCTGTTCAATCCGTGCAGGACAGACTCGAAATAATCTCTTAACTCATTGATATTATTAATGTTTTCGTAATTTAAAGGCTTTTCAAAAACCATATTCATCAATATATCTGGTGGATAACGTCGCGAGAGTCGATTAATCGTTCCCATCACGACCTGGTAACGCCTGGCAATCTCCTCCAGCGCTTCACCTCGAATGGGTGCTGAATCAGGATTGATAAATAACTGTGCCTTGTCCATTGCAATAGCAAGCAAATGGCTGTTCAGCTCCGCATCGTCTTTAACATATTGCTCCTGCTTGCCTTTTTTGATTTTATATAAAGGTGGCTGAGCAATATAAATGTGGCCACGCTCTACAAGGTCGAACATCTGCCGATAAAAAAATGTTAGAAGTAAAGTGCGGATATGCGAGCCATCGACGTCCGCATCCGTCATAATAATAATTCGATGATACCGTAATTTATCCGGATTAAATTCATCTTTCCCGATGCCACAACCCAGTGCAGTGATGAGCGTTCCGACTTCTGCTGAAGAGAGCATTTTATCGAAACGGGCCTTTTCCACATTTAGTATTTTACCCTTCAAGGGTAAAATAGCCTGTGTGCGACGGTCTCTCCCTTGCTTGGCTGAGCCGCCGGCAGAATCACCCTCCACTAAATAAATTTCAGACAAAGCCGGATCCTTTTCCTGGCAATCAGCAAGCTTGCCAGGCAGCCCAGCAATATCTAACGCGCCTTTACGCCGTGTCATTTCACGCGCCTTGCG
>DTYI01000113.1 GCA_012961935.1 Thiotrichales bacterium
AAACAAGTCATGATTGTTTTACGCTGGCTGGAATGCTCCCACTTTGTCCCGAAGATCGCAGCAATAGCCGGGCTATTCCTACTCACTTCGAAACAAACTGGAAGCATTCCATCTCAGCCTAAATTCAACCAGATTTATTCAGAGTATCCCTAGATTGTTTCAATAAATTCAAAGTGTACGCGATGCAAAATCTGCCAGTCGTGAGCGCTCGCCCTGTTTTAATATAATGTGTCCACTGTGCGCCCAATCCTTGAAGTGATCAACGACATAAGTCAGGCCGGATGTGGTTTCAGTCAGATAAGGTGTATCAATTTGCGCGACATTCCCCAGACAAACAATTTTAGTGCCGGGGCCTGCGCGGGTGATCAGGGTTTTCATTTGTTTTGCGGTCAGGTTTTGCGCTTCGTCCAGAATCAGATAACGATTTAAAAAAGTACGTCCGCGCATAAAATTAAGCGAACGAATTTTGATTCTATTTTGCAGTAAATCTGTGGTTGCCGCGCGTCCCCATTCGCCTCCGGAATCAGTGTGCGTGAGCACTTCCAGATTATCCATTAACGCGCCCATCCAGGGTGTCATTTTTTCTTCTTCGGTGCCGGGCAAAAAACCAATGTCTTCGCCCACGGGCACCGTTACACGAGTCATGATAATTTCTTTGTAATGATTGTTTTCCAGTGTTTGTACCAGTCCGGCTGCTAGTGTCAGCAAGGTTTTTCCAGTGCCAGCGACACCCACCAGCGTGACGAAATCAACTTCCGGATCCATTAATAAATTCAGCGCAAAATTCTGTTCGTTGTTGCGTGCGTTAATACCCCAGACTGTATTTCGCGGGAGCTGGTAGTCGATGGCCGTTTCAATCGTGGCGTGATCTTTTTTGACCTCGCGCACCAGTGCAGAAAAAGGCTGCTTTTCATTTTCCGAAAAAAGACACTGGTTCGGGTACCATTCGGTGGCTTCTGGCCCGCTGAGTTTGTAAAAGGTTCGGCCTTCCTCCTGCCAGGAGTCCAGGTCTTTACTGTGCTTGTCCCAGAAGTCATCTTCCAGTTCCGCAATACCACTATAGAGCAAATCAACATCTTCCAGCACGCGGTCGTTGTAATAGTCTTCTGCCCGGATCCCCAGAACAGCGGCCTTGATCCGCAGGTTGATATCCTTGGAAACCAGAATGATTGCAACATCCGGTTTGTTTTTTTGCAGGGACAACGCGGTTGCGAGGATGGTGTTATCTGCCGTGTGGCTGGGCAGGTGAGCAGGCAACTCCGCACCCATGACCCGGGTCTGAAAATACAGTCGGCCGCTGATATCCTCAGCTTCTTCGTCAAGGTTGCGGTTTGTTAGCGCCAGGCCTTTGTCGATGTCCTGCTCAGAGGCTGAAGCCATGAGTTCATCCAGAAACCGGCTGACCTGACGAACATTGCGTGCCACTTCCGAAATGCCTTTTTTGCCTTTATCCAGCTCTTCCAGCACGACCATTGGGATGAACACGTCATGCTCGTGAAAGCGAAACAGTGAGGCCGGATCATGCATGAGTACATTGGTGTCCAGTACGTAGAGACGTTGCCGTCCTTCGGGTATTTTCTGGCTGCGCATCTTTATTTTAGCGCCTGGGCAGCGGCTAACACTTCTTCAACATGGCCTTTGACACGTACTTTGCGCCATTCCTGCACCAGCTTGCCGTCTTTATCAATCAGAAAAGTGCTGCGCTCGATGCCCATATATTTTTTCCCGTACATGTTTTTGAGAGAGGCTGTTGAGGTTTTCGAGGTTGCAAAGCGGATAGTTGAGGAACGCGACTTGGAGAGTTTCATTCGTAGCGTGGAG
>DTYI01000114.1 GCA_012961935.1 Thiotrichales bacterium
GAAATTTTAGCAGCAACCTGCTTCATCCAGAATTAATCAGAGATTCCTTAATCTGAGGTTCTGCCGAAGCCATACAGGACACAGCTTAAAAATTCTGCACGCAATCATACTTGAGTTGTCTGTACAATTCATCGGTTTCTGTTTTTGCGGATGTCGTGCTGTGTTATGATCGGTAGTAATTATCTATATAAATCATTTGCTTATTTGATTAACTAGCTGTTTAATCTGAGGTTTGATGTGACACCAGCCGTCGGCATGCGAAGGAGCCTTACAGGCTTATGGGAGCTTAAAAGAATGAGTCGAAGAAGTGCGTGAGTGCAAGTAACCGCAAAAAAGGGTGCATGCAGTTCGGGTTGTCATTGCCAGCCTGCGCGGTAAGCAGTAAAATTATCGGCTACAGTCAATTATCCCTGCAAACCCGCAATTTAGCGGGTTTGCGTTTTTTTAGATTTTTATTTTTTGGAGTTATTCATGAGCGTTGAACGCACCATTTCCATCATCAAACCGGATGCAGTGGCGAAAAATGTTATCGGCGATATCTATAACCGCTTCGAGAAAGCCGGATTAAAAATTGTTGCAGCAAAGATGAAGCATCTTTCCCGGCGTGAGGCTGAAGGTTTTTACGCGGTTCACAAAGAGCGCCCGTTCTTTAAAGACCTGGTGGAGTTTATGACCTCAGGCCCGGTGATGATTCAGGTACTGGAAGGTGAGAATGCAATTGCGAAAAATCGTGAACTAATGGGCGCGACCAATCCGGCAGAGGCAGCGCCTGGAACGATTCGTGCGGATCACGCCAAAACAATTGATGAAAATGCAGTGCATGGTTCCGATGCACCCGAAACGGCAGCAGTCGAGATTGCGCATTTTTTCAGCACAATAGAGCTGTGTCCGCGCACCCGGTAATTGACTTTGTCTGACGCACCGAAAACCAATCTACTGAATTTTAGTCTGGAAGGGCTGAAAACATTTTATGCGGATATCGGTGAGCCGGCTTTTCGTGCGACGCAGACTTTTAAATGGATTCATCAGGCGGGCGTTGATGATTTTAACGCCATGACGAATCTTAGCAAACCGTTGCGTCAACAACTTGCAGAGCGTGTTGAAATTCGTGCGCCAGAAATTGTGCTGGATCAGCCTTCAGTTGATGGTACACATAAGTGGTTGTTACGTCTGGATGATGGTCAGTGCATTGAAACCGTATTTATTCCTGAAGATGGGCGTGGCACTTTATGTATTTCCTCACAGGTAGGGTGCGCGCTGGACTGTACTTTTTGCGCGACCGCGCGACAGGGTTTTAATCGAAATTTAACGGTTGCGGAAATTATTGGCCAGGTCTGGCTGGCTGAACGCCTGCTCAAACCTGCAAGTGGTCATCGTGCCATTACCAATGTTGTATTCATGGGCATGGGTGAGCCGCTGTTAAACCTCGATGCGGTTGTCGATGCCATGCACATTATGCTGGATGATAATGCTTATGGGTTGAGTAAGCGGCGGGTGACTTTAAGTACATCTGGTGTGATACCCGCACTGGATCGTTTGAGTGAACGCGCTGATGTTGCGTTGGCGGTTTCTCTGCATGCGCCGAATGATGCGCTACGCAATCGACTGGTGCCGCTCAACAAAAAATATCCGATCGCTGAATTGATGGCTGCCTGCAAACGCTATCTCGCAAACAAAGCGCAACGTGAACGCGTGACATTTGAGTATGTCATGATCCAGGGTGTTAATGATTCACCAGACCATGCCACGCAGCTGGCGAAGTTGTTGCAGGAAGTGCCTGCAAAAGTGAATCTGATTCCATTTAATTCATTTTCCGGGACGGAATACAAACGTTCATCCAAAGCCGCTATTAATCGCTTTCGGGATATTTTATTGGCACAAAATATTTATACCATTACCCGCAAGACGCGCGGTGATGACATTGATGCAGCCTGTGGTCAGCTTGCCGGAGAAGTTCAGGACAAGAGCCGTCGTAAGTTGCATTTTGCGCGTCTGGAGCAATCGTTATGAACAGTAAAACGGGCCAGTTATTGCTGTTGTTAATTTTGACTTTGTCATTGGTGTCATGTGCAATGACTTCTGGCGAAGCAGATATTCCCAGTTTACCCCGCAATCCCCAGGCGGCTGAGAACAACGTTCGCCTGGGTGTTATTTATATGCAACAGGGCAAGATGCCGCTGGCAAGTACAAAGTTTAAACGTGCTTTGGCGCAGGATCCAAACTCATCACTGGTCTACTGGACCAATGCGGTGTTCGAAGAAAAACTGGGTGAAGTGAAAACGGCTGAAAAGTACTTCCGCAAGGCAGTACAGCTGAATAAAAACGATTCAGAAGCGCATAATAACTTTGGTGCGTTTTTATGCAGACAGGGACGTGTTGATGAAGCATTGGAGGAGTTTGAACTTGCCGTTAAAAACCCGCTCTACCAAACACCTGAATTTGCCTATACCAACGCGGGTGTTTGTCTGGTTCAGCAGAATGACTCAGCCAGGGCCAGAGAATATTTTCACAAGGCGCTGGAAATAAATAGTAACAATGCCACTGCCCTCTACCAAATGGCGTTGCTAAATTATGGCGAGGGCCGCTATGTCCGCGCGCAGGACTATTTGCAAAGATTGAGTGGTCAGGCAAGAAACAACCCCAAAGTGCTCTGGCTCTGTGCGGCGACTGAGCGTCAGCTTGGCAATTTTGCTGAGGCGAATCGTTGCAAACTCCAGTTAAGAAAGAATTTTCCCTTATCACGAGAAGCTGACAGGCTGCCATGATGGAACCGGAATCAACAGACAATCCTGAATACCCTGCCATCGATATTGGTGGGCAACTGCGAAAGGCGCGAGAAGCGGCCAGTTTGTCGGTTGATGACATCGCGAGCGATTTGCGCATACATGTTAATTATATTGAAGCACTGGAAAAAAATAATTTTGAAATTCTTAATGGCCCGACTTATGTAAAAGGCTATATTCGGAATTATGCACGCTTGCTGGAAATTGATGCTGATCCTCTGGTTGAAGCATATCAATCATCAGTTGGTGAAGAGCGGATCCCGGTATGGAGTGGATCGCAACAGCCGTTACACAAAGGAAGCTCGCATCGTAAAGGTATGTTGACCGGCTCGGTGATTGTTGCTTTGGCCCTGTTAGTGCTGTTTGGAATCTGGCTTTTGAAAAGCGGCTACCTTGATCGCTATCAGGTTGATACGGCTCAGGCTGAATCTGCGTCCGAAGCTGCGCCACCTGAATCAAGTGCATTACCTGAAACATCAGCGGCTGATGATGCGACTCAAGGAATTACCCCGAAATCAGAGGGTATGACGATCAAGGAGCAGGTACAGGCTCTGAACCCTCAGGCGGCTATGAGCGCTGAAACACCGAAGGAAGAAGCACAGTCTGCGAGTGAAGAACCCACCGAATCAACGAAGGTTGAAAGCGGCACAGAAAATGCCATTATTTTGGGTGAAGATGATTTCATTGTGGCGCCTGGCGGCGAAGGTTCGGATGAAATTATTATTACGCTGACCGACGAGTGTTGGGTTGAAATAAAGGATGCAACTTCGTATCAGTTAATACATGGCTTGTTAAAGGCAGGCGATATTAAAGTTATTTTAGGCACAGCGCCTTTTCAGGTTTTTCTGGGTAACGCAAAAGCTGTGCAGATGGATTTTAATGGTGTTGATTATGATATTGCTGCCAAGACGCGTCGCAACGGCACCGCGCGTTTCGCGCTTGTAAACCAATAAATCATTCCAGATTAATGTCAAAACAGATTCAATCAATTCGTGGTATGCACGATATTCTGCCTGCAGACACGGCTGCCTGGCAGTGGCTTGAGGACCAGCTTCGAACCGTTTTGCAAAGTTACGGATACCGCGAAATACGCATGCCGATCGTTGAGAAAACGGAATTATTCAAACGCTCGATTGGTGAAGTCACCGATATCGTCGAAAAAGAAATGTACACTTTTGATGACCGCAATGGCGACAGCCTGACCTTGCGGCCGGAAGGAACTGCCAGCTGTGTGCGTGCCGGTATCCAGCATGGGCTTTTGCATAACCAGCAGCAACGGCTTTGGTATCAGGGCCCCATGTTTCGCCACGAGCGGCCACAAAAAGGCCGCTATCGTCAGTTTCATCAGGTCGGTGTGGAAACTTTTGGTATCGCGATGCCAGAAATTGATGCAGAGCTGATTGTGCTGAGCGCCCGTTTGTGGAAAGTCCTGGGTATTACTGATGTCACGCTCGAATTAAACACGCTTGGCAGTACGCAGGCGCGGCAAGTTTATCGTGAAAAACTGGTGAGCTATTTTACTGACCATCGAGGTGACCTGGATGAAGATAGCCTGCGGCGGCTCGAAACCAATCCACTGAGAATTCTGGACAGCAAGAATCCGCACATGCAGCGGATGATTGAGCAAGCGCCCGCACTGGCAGATCATCTCGATGCAGAATCGGCGGAACATTTTGAAAAATTAAAATCATTGCTGGATCATCTTGAAATCAAATATCACATCAATCCCAGACTGGTACGCGGTCTGGATTATTACACCAAAACGGTGTTTGAATGGGTGACCAGTAGCCTGGGCGCGCAGGGAACCATCTGTGCTGGTGGACGATACGATGGTCTGGTGCAACAATTGGGTGGGCGTGAGACACCAGCCGCTGGTTTTGCACTGGGTGTCGAACGTTTGCTGGAGTTGATAAAATCTTCGCAGGAAGCAACACATACTTTTGCGCTCGATGCCTATCTACTGACAATGGGTGATAGCACGCTGGAGGCGGGGTTAAAATTGGCCGAATCATTACGTAGCCAGCTTCCAACGTTACGCTTGCAGGTGAATGCAGGTGGTGGCAGCTTCAAGGCGCAAATGAAACGTGCAGATAAGAGTGGCGCGCGTTTCGCACTAATTTTAGGTGAAGATGAACTACAGGCGGGACAGGTGAGTCTCAAGAATTTGCGGGATGCGTCCGAGGCTCAGCGGTCTGTGAATTATGAAGAAGCGCTCAACATTTTGAGTGCCTGATATTTTTATTTAGAGGTTTTGTAAAATGGCTGACTATCCAACGACTGACGAAGAACAGGTCGAGGTAATTAAAAAATGGTGGGCAGAAAATGGCCGCTATTTAATTGCGGGTGTTGTGCTGGGTCTGGCTGGTTTGTTTGGCTGGAATTACTGGCAGGACTATACAAAGGATCGTGCCATGCAAGGTTCGACCGTTTTTGCACAATTACAACAATCGATCCAGAAAAAAGATGTCACTGCTGCGAATGATGCACTCAAGTTATTACGCGAAAAATATGCAGCGACTCCCTATGCAGAAATGGGTTCGCTGGCCATTGCCGGTTTTAGTGCTACGCAAGGCGACCTGGCTGCGGCAGAGGAAAACCTGCGCTGGGCAATGGAAAAAGCAAAACTGCCGGAAGCGCGAGACGTTGCCCGCCTGCGTCTGGCGGCTGTGCTGAATGCTGGTAAAAAATATCAGCAGGCACTGGATCTTCTCGAGCAAGAAGCGTTGCCTGCAGTATATACATCTTTGGTTGAAGAGTACCGAGGTGATGCTTTGCGTGGGTTGGGTAAACTGTCTGAGGCGCGTGCTGCATATAGCCGGGCATTGTTAACGGCTGGTGGCCGGGCTGAATATCTGCAATGGAAACATGACGATCTGGGTATTGCGGGAGAAGGTGCATCCTGATGACTTTACGTCTTTCTGTCTTTATTCTTTTTTTCGTTTTACTTTCTGCCTGCGGCAGCAAAGATAATGTTGCGCCGCCTGCTGACCTAAAAGATATACAGGCTGACATTCATGCAAAGCGTGTCTGGAAAGAAGATACGGGTAGCGGCACTGGTAAATATTTTTTACGTTTACAGCCTTTTTTATTCAATCAGGTTGCTTATGCGGTTGACGCTAAAGGACAGATCAGCGCCTTCAATTCCGATACTGGCCGCCAGTTATGGTCCCGTGATACCGGCTTGTTATTTAGTGGTGGCGTCAACGGTGGTGCGGATATTATTGTGGCGGGTAGCATAGAGGGTGAGCTGGCAGGTTTTTCACCCGAGAATGGTGAGGAACTCTGGCGTAGCCAATTATCCAGCGAAGTGCTGGCTGTTTCGCAATCTGTTTCTGGCAAGCTGGTTGCTCGAACCAACGATGGTTATCTGTATGGCATCAATGCGCTGGATGGCAGCGTCGCATGGAAATATAACTATAAAGTACCCGCGTTGAGTTTGCGTTCTGCCAGTGTGCCGTTGATTGTACAGGGCAGGGTGATTGCCGGCCTGGACAATGGACACCTCGTAGCGCTTACCCTGGCCGATGGTAAATTGATCTGGGACAAAACCATTGCCTCAGGTCGTGGCCGGACTGAACTGGATCGGATGGTGGACATCGATGGTTCACTCGCACAACAGGAAGGTATTGTTTATGTTGCCAGCTATCAGGGTAGAATTGCTGCGGTTAACTTAGCAAACGGTCGGCTTGTCTGGGCGCATGATGCATCGAGTGTGAATGGTCTGACTGTCAACTCACAAGCGGTTTATTACACTGATACTGATAGTAAAGTTTGGGCGTTGGACAAAAAGAATGGTGCCAGTTTATGGAAACAGGACGCACTCTTGCATCGCAGTGTGAGTGCGCCTGCGGTACTGGATAATCAGGTTGTGGTCGCTGACTACGATGGTTATCTGCACTGGATATCAGCAGAAGACGGGCACTTCACCGGGCGCAATAGAATGGGTGGCTCGGCTGTGCTGGCAGCTCCGACTATCTATCAAAATCGCCTGTATGTTTTGAATGAGTCCGGGGATCTGAGCGCCTGGCAAATTCGCCCATCAAAATAACACTTTCATTGTGCGCTCAGTAATAGCCCTGGTTGGCCGACCCAATGTCGGCAAGTCCACGCTTTTTAATCAACTCACCCAAAGCCGGGATGCGCTGGTCGCCAATTATCCCGGCCTGACACGTGACCGCCAGTATGGCATTGGTCGTTTGGGTGGTGACTATCTGGTGGTTGATACGGGTGGTTTAAGTGGCGAGTCCGAAGCGATGGATTCTCTCATGGCAGGCCAGACCTGGCAGGCGATTCAGGAAGCCGACAAAATCATCTGGCTGGTCGATGCGCGTGATGGCTTGATCGCGGGTGACGAACAGATCGCCTCAGAATTACGCCAGACTGGAAAACCCGTTTTTATTGCCGTCAATAAAATCGACGGGATTGAGGAAGCTGAAGCGCTGGGTGATTTTTACAGTCTTGGGCTAGGTGAACTTTATCCCATCGCTGCTGTGCATCGACGCGGACTTAATCAGCTGATGGCTGCTGTACTGGAAGGTGTAGAGTCGCCGGAAGAAACAGAAGAAGAAGCTGATGCCCGGGGAATCCGTCTGGCTTTTGTTGGTCGCCCCAATGTTGGAAAATCAACTTTAATCAATCGGATACTCGGAGAAGAAAGGGTCGTTGTCAGTGATCAGCCAGGCACAACCCGCGATAGTATATTCATCCCTTTCGAACGCGACAGCCAGCAGTACACACTGATCGATACGGCAGGTGTGCGTCGCCGCAGCAAAGTGCGGGAAACTGTCGAAAAATTCAGCGTGATCAAAACACTACAGGCGATTGAGCAGGCGGATGTGGTGGTGCATGTATTTGATGCGCATGAGGGTATAACAGATCAGGATGTGCATTTGCTTGGGCTGACATTAGACGCCGGACGCGCCATTATTATTGTACTGAATAAATGGGATGGCCTGGACGAAGCAGTTCGCAAAAAGCTCAAAGAAGAAATGGCACGTAAACTTCCATTTCTTGATTTTGCTGAAAAATATACAATCTCTGCTTTGCATGGCACGGGTGTCGGCTTGCTTTATGACGCGGTCAAGCGCGCTTATGAATCCTCCCGTGTTGATGTGTCCACCACGCGTCTGACAAAGCTGCTTGAAGATGCACTGATGAAACACCAGCCACCCCTGGTGCGCGGACGACGCATCAAATTACGCTATGCACATCAGGGGGGAAAAAACCCACCGGTCATTGTTATTCATGGAAACCAGACAGAACGCTTGCCGGGTGCCTACAAACGTTATCTGATGAATTACTTTCGCCAGGGATTGAAATTGGTGGGTACACCGATTCAACTGGAATTTCGTACCAGCGAAAATCCATTTGCAGGGCGTCGAAATAAACTGACCCCGAGACAGGAATATAAACGAAAGCGGATGATGAGGCACATTAAGAAAAAAAGGTAACCACTTATAAAATAGAAGCATTGACATTGTTTCACAATGGCATAAGTTAATAATTTGGAAACTTTTGTAAAACAACCTACACTAACTCTAGGTGAAACATGTGTTTTTATGTTTGGCGCCTCTAAAACCATAAGGTTTAACAGTCAGCTATAAGAACCTGAAATAACAAAAATATCTAGGGGTATTCTTGGGATGGAAAGTGACAACATCAAGGTGTTACTGGTTGAGGATGATATTGATCAGCGCCAATTCTGGGCAGTAGCGCTGTCAGATAGTTTTGGTGAAATAAAAGCGGCCAGTAATGGTCTTGAAGCCCTTTCTATTATTAATCATTTCCAGCCGGATATTGTACTGTCGGACATCCTTTTGCCTGAGATGGATGGCTTTCAGCTTTGTTATACCTTAAAAAAACACTCGAAGACTCAGGATATTCCGGTCGTCCTGTATAGTGCGGCTTACGTCGATCCACGCGATAAACAACTTGCAGTTGCCTACGGTGCATCACGAATTATTCAGAAGCCAGTAAAGGCAGCTGAAATCATTGAGCAGGTTAACGAAGTTTATCGCGAACAAAAAAATACACGTTCTATTCAACGACGACCTGATACAGAATTTGAAGCTTCCCTGTCAAAATTACATTCCGATATTGTTGTTAAAAAATTAGGTGAAACGATCAGGGAACTTGAGCAGAAAAAGAAGCTGCTAGAAACCAGTCTCGATCGATTTCAGGATTTTGCTGCCTGTGCCTCTGAATTATTCTGGGAAACCAACCCTGATTTATCACTGAGCTATTTGTCCGTTAGTGATGACGAACAGTTTTGTGTTAAAAATAAAGACTACAATGGAAAACTTTTTTCAGAATATTTTTCAGCTCATATTGATGCAAGCGACCTTAACCAGTTACAGCAAACACTTGAACAGCATGCAGAGTTTGATCGCACTATCAAATGGTTAGGTTGTGAAACTGAAAGTAAGGTACTGAATGTCATCGCTAAACCGTTTTTTGATGCCGACGGTGTTTTTGCAGGTTATCGTGGTGTTTTTGCAGATGTTACAGAGCAGCATAATCGATCAGACAAATTACAATTTGAAGCCAACCATGATGCCCTGACTGGGTTACCAAATAAACGTGCGCTTGAATATCGTCTGGAGAGACTGCTAGTCGAACAGGAAAACACCCATCATGTACTGTGCTATATCGACCTCGATTTTTTCAAAACAGTTAATGATGTTGCCGGGCATCGTGCGGGAGATGAACTTTTAATTCAGCTGGGCCAGCAATTGTCGTCTCAGGTCAGTAGAACTGACCTGCTTGCGAGAGTAGGGGGCGATGAATTCGTGGTTCTGCTTGAGCAGTGTAATCTTGAGCAGGCTCAGCGACTTGTTCAAAATCTGCATAAGGCGATTAATAAATTCCGGTTTATCTGGAAGCATCGAACTTTTCAAATTGGTGCAAGTATTGGTCTGGCAGCTCTGAAGGCAAGTTCTTTGTCTTCAGTTGAAGACGTCATCAATCGCGCTGACGCGGCCTGCTATGTTGCCAAATCAAGTGGTGGTAACCGGATCCATGTCCACTCTGATGCCTGCCCACCTGAGCGTGATGTGTTGTCAGAGTCAAGCTGTCTTGAAAAAATTCAACGGGCCTTTGAGGAAGATGATTTTTTATTGTACAAACAGCCTATTGTCAGCACCTCAGGCATACAGGATGGCTGCGAGATATTAGTGCGTTTGAAAGACGGCGACGGGATGATGCAGCCCTCAGAGTTCATGCCGGTTATTCATCGCCACCATTTATTTCCGAAGCTTGATACCTGGGTGGTTAAAGCGACGTTGGAATGGATGAGCGCACATCCAGAGATTTTGCGCAGTTATTCATTTCTTTCAATTAATCTCTCTGGTCAGTCGCTGACAGACGAAATGTTTAGACAGAATTTATTTTCGCACTTTAAGACCATGGAAAATCTGTGCAGTAAAATTTGTTTTGAAATTACTGAAACAACCGCTATTGAGAATCTTAGTGACGCTGTGGATTTTATTCATCGGGTGCGTGATTTTGGCTGCCAGTTTGCGCTGGACGATTTTGGAACTGGTTTTTCGTCGCTTGCTTATTTAAGGAATCTACCTATAGATTTTATCAAGATTGATGGTCTTTTCGTAACGGGTGTTGCTGATGATCCACTTGACTACAGCATGCTAGAGTCCATTCAACAGCTTGCCAGCATCCTGAGTATCAAGACTGTTGCAGAGTTTGTCGAAAATGCAGAACTTGCAGAGAAGGTTAAAAAAGTCGGTGTTGACTATGCGCAGGGTGATTACATAGGTAAGCCTGTCAAACTGGATGATGAGGCGCTTTTCTTTGACTGGGATGAAATAAATTTAACGACTGCCTGATTTATTCCGCAGTTTTTCAACCCACAAAGCAGTCGCACCAGCGACGCCCACAGGCATAGCAAAGAAATTCAGAATCGGAATAAATGTGATCAGGAGAATGCCGCCGCCGAACCCCCATGCCAGCCATTTATATTGCTTGAGCAAACTTTTTTCCTGAGCAAAGCTGAAACCATTATTTCCCATCGGGTAATCCGTGTATTCAAGCGCAAGCATCCACATGCTAAACAAACCCCAGGCAACAGGCGCAATGATATTAACACCCGGAATAATAAATAAGATCAGCAAGGGTATGATCCATAACCCCAGATAAGCCAGCTTTTTGAGTTCTGAGAAAATAGTGACAGGAATCTCTTTGGCTATTGACAATAAATTTCCTGATGAAATATTTTTATTGCCGCTTAAGTGCGTTTCAATCTTTTCTGACAGGGCTGAATTAAAAGGCGCTGCAATCAGATTTGCAAGCAAGGTGAACGTATAGAATACAATGATAGAAGCCGTTACGATGAAAACAGGCATGATGAGCCAGCGCAGCCAGTTTAACCAGCCAGGCAAGCTGTGACTTAACCAGTCGCTCATCTGACCGTATCCCCAGTAAATTGCAGCGGAAAAAATAACCAGATTGATTAAAAATGGGATCACGACAAAACGCTTTACGCCAGGTTTGAATATCAGGCGAAAACCTTTCCCCACATAAGCAAATCCAGTTAAAAAGTTATTATCCATAAAAACCTCTTCTTGCTAAAAGCGCTGATCCGAAAGCAGCGTCTGTTTGTTCTGGTATTAAAACAGGTCTTTGTAATACGCTGGAACGTATTTCCCGCCAGGCACTATTTTTTGCACCGCCACCCGTTGTGAAAATTCTTTCGGGGTATTTGCAACCAAGCTCAGACAGTTTTTCGTAGCCCATTTTTTCGATTCGGGCGATGCTTTCAAGTAGCCCCTGGAAAAATTTTAACCTGTCGGCAACGGGATTAATCTTTGCTTTCATGTTCGGGTCATTAAAAGGGAAGCGCTCACCTGTTCCAGGGAGCGGGTAGTAATTCAATTCTGTTGGATGTTGTGGTTTTAATTGCGGTGTTAACGCATCCATCTCCTGCTGATTAAAATATTTTTTTAATGCGGC
The DNA here is from genome assembly GCA_012961935.1 of Thiotrichales bacterium. Classification (GTDB taxonomy): domain Bacteria; phylum Pseudomonadota; class Gammaproteobacteria; order CAZUMV01; family CAZUMV01; genus UWMA-0217. Next base: position 11,748 of record DTYI01000114.1, read on the forward strand.
ACCCCCACTGTTTGAAGCGCCACCGACTAACCATTGATCGCCCAGCCGATGACTGTAAATGCCGTAGTTTGCCGAATAAACAGGTTTATCACTGATTAGTTTGATCACCAGTGTGCTGCCCAGAGAAGTCACTGCATCACCTGAATGACTGGCGCC
>DTYI01000115.1 GCA_012961935.1 Thiotrichales bacterium
GTTAACCAACCCGAGATACAGAATAAACCCATTATACCCTGCATTGAAGCTTATCGTGCAGATATATCTGTCGATTCACTCACTCCTGCTTTGTAGCCTCCCACAACCTGACGCCGCCGACAAAGGCGTTCATGTTATCGCCCAGAATGACATTGTCCGGTAATTCTTCGGCGGTAAATTTCTTTGCGTTGCCGCCACCCAGTACTACATATTCCGGTCCGAATGCATCTGTCAAAATCCGAATAACGTTCAACACATGTTTTTTCCATTTTTTAATACCGAGTCGTTCCAGACCCGCAGTGCCCAGATATTCCTCGAAGGATCTTTCTTTTTTATACGGTAGATGACCGAGCTCCATCGGTATGGTGCAGTCGTTATAAATCAAAACCGTACCCAGACCTGTGCCCAGGCCAAGAAACAGCATCTCACCGCCCGTATAACTTCCGGTCGCCTGCATGGCTGCATCGTTGATCATTCTCACGGGGCAACCAAAGGACCTGGCATAATTGAAATCCACCCACCCTGTACCCAGATTGACCGGCTCGCGTACTGGTTTATCATCCTTGACGGGGCCTGGAAAACCGATCGAGACATGATCGTATTTCCAGTCTTCGGTAATTGTTTTGATGCCTGCAAGCATTTGTTGTGGCGTCAGTTGCGGGCCAGAAGGAAATTTACGTTTTCGGGTTTCACCTTGCAAGAGTACCTTGACATTATTGCCGCCAATATCAACCGTCAGTATTTTCATTATAGAGGTAGTTTGTTTAATTATTCGCGAACAAAACCAGTACGATGGCAATTATACCGGGTAACGCCTGAATCCATAAAATAGATTTTTTTGCAGTGAATCCGCCAAATATACCTGCGACAATGACGCAGCCCAGAAAAAATATTTTGATGTGAAAACCTGCCGCACCCAAAGCAATTCCCCAGATTAATCCGGCAGCCAGAAAGCCATTATAAAGCCCCTGATTCGCAGCAAGCGCAGCCGTAGACTTTGCCATCTCAGCACTGAGTCCGAAGATGCGGCGGCCCGTCGGCTTAGTCCACAAAAACATTTCCAGTATCAAAAAAAGAATGTGTAGTAACGCCACCACCACAACGGCAAAATTGGCTAACATTTGCATTATAAACTCCAGTTTAAATCACCCTTCGGGTTAATAAGCCCTTCCATCTGACAAATTATAATAGCCGACCATCGTTGTGGTTGCTGAAATTATTATAGAAAACCAAAGAAATAAACTGAATACCCTCTCTCTGCTCCCAGACTCAGGTTCTTTTTCACCATTTTACTCAGCCCGGTTTTCTGGATGTTTTTCCCTGATGTTCTATTATTATTTATAGAGTATGTGTGAACTTAAGGAGGTAGTGAAGATGAAAGTATTCATGCTATTTACTGGAAGCGGATCCCTGGTCATTATGTCTTCTCATTCAAGCATCAAGGATCCGGTTCTCCTCAACAAACTGTCAACTAAAGGTATTGAAAAATTTATCGCATTTGAGATACCGCTTAAACTGGCAAAAGAGCGCTATGGCAGACATTTCAATGTCGTACAAAACGATCTGGGAGAATCTGATGATTTACGGATCCTGGATTACAACGGTGAACGAGCAATCAAGCTGTTTCATTTTGATGAAATGATCGCTGAGACCCGGATTGAGCCAACAAGTAATCAGGAAGCTGCCTAACCACAAAATGCCCGGATAAAACACAGCAGGGACGTCTGTTTGTTGCTATATATTATATAAGTAAGTAAAAGTTTACAGAAGGAGGTTTTTTATGAATAGCGACACCAGTTTCACGCGGGAAACCAGCGATCTAATAGGACTACATACTGCACCACGTTGGGCGGGCGCAAAAAGAGGAGAGTTTGAAGCCACTGTTCGCCTCCATGCTGAAAAAGAAGGCATTGATATAACAGACGATCACTGGCGGGCAATTCGCTCGGTCGTAACCATTTACGCCGAACACGGAGACGAAGTTCCCTCTGTCCGACTGCTTTCTGACATATTGGAACGACACTTTGCAAAATCGGGTGGTAAAAAGCACCTCTATAAACTATTTCCAAAAGGTCCGATAAAACAGATCTGTACCCTTGCGGAACTGCCCTTGCCTGCTGGTGTCAGTGATTCCGGTTTTGGCGCCAGTTACTGAAACTGACGAGTCTGGACGATAGAATTTGATTCGCGGGGATATGATTGTATCAATTTTCCTTTAGTCGAGACTTTTCTATTGAGAAAAACATAGGTCAGAAAAGGAATTCATATTTCCCACTTATTTTTTAATTTTCATTCGACATTTTTATTCACGTTTTTAAAATCCCACAATTCTTAATATATCTCAAAAACCTGTTCACAAAAGCAGGTATTCCTTCTGCCGGGCTACAGAATATGGTGTTATGCTACACCCGTTTCCAACTTGCATAAATCTACAAGCCTGGACAATGCCCAGAAGGTTCATAAAAAAATTTCTGCCGCCTCCTCATCGCTTCCGCGAGGAGCCGATGCTGAAGAAAGTTTTTGGGAAGTTATTACATGAAACGAACCTCTGGCATCTGAATCGCCGCTCGGTCACTGTCGCAGTGGCGATTGGTCTGTTTTTCGCGTTCATTCCAATTCCGTTGCAAATGGTGGCCGCGGCTGTATTTGCGATTTGGCTAAAAGCCAACCTGCCGATTGCCGTGAGTCTGGTCTGGATCACTAATCCCATCACGCTTGCACCCATTTTTATTTTCGCCTACCAGCTTGGTCACTGGCTGCTGGGTCTGCCACCCTCTGATCTGCACTTTGAATTGAGTTTTTCCTGGCTGATGAAAGAAATAGACCGGGTCTGGAAGCCCTTGTTCCTGGGCAGCAGTATTCTTGCAGTGATGGCAAGTTCAGTCGGCTATACGGCGACGAATATTTTGTGGCGGATGCACGTGGTCAAACGTTGGAAAGCGCGCCGATGGAGAAAAAAGAAAAGAGCTCACTGAAGGGCGTCTCTAAAAATAGAAGCATAATTTATGAAGCGTATAAAACAGCACCTTTCCCACCCAAAAACTTGTCAAATAGCCTGACTATTCTCCTCATTTTTGGGTGGAAAATGCACTATTTTCTACATTCCCTAAATCACACTTCTATTTTTAGAGACGCCCTGAACAGTTAGAACACCATCCTCCAGCAAATAAATAGTATCCATCTGCTCGGCTAAATGCTGATCATGCGTTACCACTACCAGCGTCGTTCCCATATCCGTATTCAGTTGCAGCATTTGCTGCCAGACATGGTTTGCAGTATGCGTATCCAGATTACCGGTAGGCTCGTCTGCGAGAACAATAGCAGGATGGTTAACCAGGGCACGGGCTATTGCTGTTCGCTGCCGCTCCCCGCCTGAAAGCTCACCAGGTTTATGCAATACCCGTTGCGCCAGACCGACTTTTCCCAACAAGTCTTCGGCCCGTTGTTTCGCCTCGTCAACGTCAGCACCCTGTATCAGTCGTGGCAGGGCTACATTCTCCAGCGCGGTAAATTCCGGCAATAAGTGATGGAACTGGTAAACCATGCCGACGGCACGATTGCGCAAAATACCCCTTAAAGGAAGTTAAATTTTTGTCTCCTACCCGTCCTACAAAAATTGTAGGGGTAGGTTTAAATTATAAATCTCATGCCGAAGACATGGGAAAGCCTGTTATTCGAGGTTTACGGTATCCTGTGAGCAACGTATTAGAATAGCTTAGTTCGGGTATGACAATAGA
>DTYI01000116.1 GCA_012961935.1 Thiotrichales bacterium
AGTAAGTCGATCTTCCGGCCGATGCCGCCAGCTCCTTCCTGCTTTGCCTGGCCCACCATCGCCCGTTGGAGCGCGGATTTCAGTTCCTCGACTTCGGCGAGTTTCTCAGCCTTGAGAAGTTCAATCTCTTGATCGAGTTCCTCGCGCCTTGTTTGGCGCATTTTCAGGTGCAACAGTGCCTGTCAGATTAGTGTTAACAGGCCCTAGTTTAACTCTACTGGATCAATATCAACTGACCACCTTGTTTTTCTGCTGCTCTTTAGCGCTTTTAATAACGGTAAAACTTTATTGAGAAAATTATGTAATTCAGATCGATTACTGGATTGTATTAATAATTGTTGTCGGTAGCGACCAGCGCGTTTTTCCATGGGTGCGGGGACAGGCCCCATTATTTGCGTGCTTTCTTTTGCATGTTGGCGAAAAATTTTGCTGGCCTGATGTAAGAATTGTTGCGCGGCTTCGGGTTTCATGGCCGCCGATCGGATTAATGCGAGATGGCTATAAGGGGGTAGTTGCGCGAGCTTTCTTTCTTTGAGCTGAATGTTGCTGAAACCATCAAAGTTTTCATTTAATAATGTTTGCAATAAATGATGGTCAGGTTGATGTGTTTGGATAATAACTTCACCGTTTTTTGCGCCACGTCCGGCGCGACCACCAACCTGTAAAATCTGCTGCCCCAGCCTTTCAGGTGCACGGAAATCTACGCTGTAAAGACCCTGGTCAACATCGATCATTCCGACCAGCGTGATGTTGGGAAAGTCATGTCCTTTTGCAAGTAATTGTGTGCCGATAATGATGGAGTATTTTCCTGCTGCGATATCATTCAACGCAGTGCTTAATGCATTTTTTTTACGCATGGTGTCACGGTCGACGCGAATAATATTTTCATCCGGAAAATATTCTCTGACGCTTTTTTCTATTTGCTCTGTGCCGACACCGGTTGTCACCAGTGTTTTGCTGTCACATTCAGGACAAACAACTGGTGACGTGCTGACGTGGCCGCAGTGATGGCAGCGGAGTTTGTTTGATGCGGCATGGAAAGTCGTGTGTGCATCACAGCGTGGACAATCAAAAATATGACCGCAGTCATGGCAAAGCATGGCGGGCGCAAAACCACGTCGGTTAATAAATAATAAGACTTGCTGATTCTTCTCTAGCACTTCGCGCATGCGGTGAACCAGTGGTGAGGAAAGACCAGCGGTTAATTGTTGGCGTCGAAGATCGATTAATGTATAAAGTGGAGGCCTGGCTTTACCTGCCCGCTGGGTTAATTGCAGGTGTTTGTAGTCGTTTTTCTGTGCCTTGGCGAGTGTTTCCAGAGAAGGCGTTGCCGAGCCCAGCAGCACCGGAATATTTTCCAGTTGCCCGCGCAAAACGGCAAGGTCGCGCGCGTGATAACGAAAACCTTCCTGCTGTTTTAATGAGGTGTCGTGTTCTTCGTCCACCAGGATCAGACCGGGCTTTTTGAGCGGCACAAAAACGGCGGAGCGAGTGCCGATGATGACTTTTGCGATCCCGCTACTCGTCATCCGCCATGCATAAAGCCGCTCACTGTCATTTAACCCGGAGTGCAGGCTGACAACTTGTATACCCAGCCGTTGTTCAAAACGTTGCCTGAGTTGCGGTGTGAGGCTGATTTCTGGCACTAGCACCAGCACCTGTTTATCCTGCTGGAGGATTTGTTGAATAATATGAAGATAGACCTCTGTTTTACCGCTGCCTGTAACGCCTTGCAATAAAGTAGTCGAAAAGCCATCCAGATTGCGGGAAAGTTTTTCAACGGCAAGTTGCTGTTCCTGATTGAGTGCCGGGCCGGGTTGAGATTGTTCTACAGCTTCTGTTTCCAGACAGGGGCGCTGGCACGATTCCACCAGACCTTTTTTCTCAAGCGCAGAAATCGCCTGCCGCCAGCCTGGAAGCTTTTCGTTTAATTGTGCTTCAGACAAGCCTGCTGAATTTTTTCTGAACAGCTCCAGGCAAGCTGTTTGTTTGGGAGCGCGGCTAAGTTTTTTTAAATCAAATACCAGTCCGATTTTTGTTGGCTGCCAGAATGTCAGATCTGTGTGTCCGGGACTTTTTCCCTGACGCAGTAACTTCGGTAGCGCAGTTGCCA
>DTYI01000117.1 GCA_012961935.1 Thiotrichales bacterium
AGCCACAACCCGACCTTCACAAGCAAGAAACAGCGGATCATAACCCAGCATATCGCAAACAGATTGCACCGGATCCCGCACCGGTATCCGGGGCGCTCGCCAGCCGGATCGACTTGTGCGGTTGCTGTGACGAGGCGTGGCTCGACGGGGGTGAGTGGCAGTTGCTGGATAAGGACAATGCAGCCCGTGATGTGGCGCTGGGTCGGATTTATAATGATTTAAGCTTTGAGCAATTGGCCAGCTTGCAGGCAACCAGTGCACTGGCGCAGGATCCCGGCAATCATTCAGCACACCGACTACTGGCCGACAGTTATGCGGGCAAAACCAATCTGGATGCTGCCCGGCAAAGCGAGTTGCTGCAATCCAAACTGACCCAGCCGTTAAACCTGGATCCGCTACAACCACAGCTGAGTAATTCAAATCTCGGGTTGCTGGATGGCAACGGGCCGGGTGATTTGTCCTATAACGAATACAATCCTTTGTTTACGCGCAATGGCATGGCGTTGCAGATTGATGCAGCCGCAGCTGAACAAAACACCTGGAGTGATGATGTCATTGTCGCGGGCTTATTTAACAAGTTTGCTTTCAGCCTGGGCCAGTACCACACCGAAACCGATGGCTTTCGTCCCAATGCCGATTATGAGCAGGATATCTATAACGCCTTTGCGCAGTTTGCTTTTTCGGAGAATACTTCTTTGCAGATTGAGCTGAGTCAGGATGAGGAGAAGAAGGGGGATGTAACACAGCGGTTGCTGCCAGCATTTACGCATGTAAATACGATACGGGTTGATAAAGAAATTACCAGTGTGCGTCTTGGTCTAAATCATGCGTTAACGAAAAACACCAACTTCTTGTTGTCTTTTACTCAACGAGATCAGAATTTTACCAGCATCGATACCTTTCCGGGTATGCGCGTTATTGTTGACTCTAATAAAGACATCGACTTGTACGACGCACAGCTAAACAGCAAGCGGATAAATCATTTCTGGCTAGCCGGTTTAAGCTACAACAAGGAAGATTCAAAAGGTTTTTTTGAACAGGATTTTTCACCCGCGCCCTGCCCTCCTTTTTTACCAAGCTGTGTCACACCCACATCGGAAAAAGAGTCTCAGGCCAAGCTTTATGGCTACTTTTATTATCAACCAAATAATTCGCTTTCACTCACGGGCGGATTGACACTCCTCAAAGAAGATAATGAAAACGATACTGTGGAGAAAGCCTACCCTAAACTGGGACTCATATGGCAGCCACAAGATGAAAACATAATCCGGGTAGCTGCCTTTCGCAACAGAGCGGGTGTTATTTTGCCCTCAGAATATGAAACACTGGAGCCTACTCAGATTGCGGGTTTTAATCAGGTCTACGATGACTTTGATCTGACCGATTCATGGAATTATGCCGCAGCTTATAAACATAGCTTCTCAAAAAAACTTTCTGCCGGACTCGACCTCATGTACAGAGACATGACAACGCCTCTCGGCGTGACCGATATTTCTGTATTTCCCCCCAGCCGAACTGTGCAAGAATTAGATAATAAAGACACTTCAGCAAACGTATGGCTGAACTGGGCAATCAACACCCATTGGACAGTGGGTATGAATTATTATTACAACGACTACACGTTAGAGAAAGGGCTTACCACGGCTAATACATCTGTTTTTGCGCCTGATAATATACTCGAACTGGAAACACATAAACTGCCTGTCACCGTTAGCTATTTTCACCCGTCCGGCTTTTCGACAGAACTGACCACAACTTATTTTGACCAGGAAGGTAAATTTAGCGACAGATCCGGAATGAATACGCAAGATGGAAAAGATCAGGGCTGGGTAACTGATCTGGCATTCAATTATCGTTTCCCAAGGCGCCGCGGCTCTATATCAGTAGGCGTGAAAAATCTGTTTGATTCTGATTTATTATTTGAAGACAGAAACAGCTATGACTCATCGAATGCCATATCAACCGCATCGCCTTCAGAATTCTCTGAAGAACGGTTATTTTTTGGAAAAATATCCATTAATTTCCGGCAATAGAAATTACAAGACTACTAACCATAGGAGAGAACAATGAACCAATGTAAATCTGTTTTTAACTACACGCTGGATCTTGATCCAGATGGAAATATCATCGTAAAAGATGATTGCGGATGTGAAATAAAAGGGACAACCGAAATGCCTCCCATTAAGAAGATCATCAACACACGTACAGTCAGCATCACAGAAGCAGAAGGCTCTCAATGGATTTATGTAGACCCACCGGGTTACTGGTATCAGGTTAGCTAGGGCCTGTTTAAGTGGCTTGCGTCCACACCTTATTTATTATTGGTGTGGATGCACTTACTATTTCTAAGCAGCAAGATCCGCAAGCAGACTTTCTCTGGATGCACCGTTTATTTCAACCTGGTGTTGATAATTTTCATGATCGATACCGACCCGGATTGCGGCACCAGACTTTGCTGCAGAAACCATTTCATCTGTTAATTCAAAGCGCATAAAATGGACACTGGATGTTTTTTCTTCTGTCGTGCGTTCGATTAGATCTTCGTTGCAAATCGCATAAACTTTTTCAAAGCCGTCGACCTGCACCCAGGTTTTTTCTTCAATGCCGATCAGTTTGGTTAATTCAACCGCTCGAATTTCCGGATCAGGGAACTCGATCATCATGGTTGCTTTCCAGTTACTACCGTCCGGAATTAAAGGATTATAAGCATCCAGTTCTTCCTGTATGCCATCAGCTTCAAATATTTTTTCTGCACGTAACATTTCCTGAATCTGGTAGTGCATGATCAGTCTATTTTCAAAATGCAGCATGACATGCGGGCCAACCAGAATACGCCGTGCTTTCTTCTCTTCCATAACTTGTTTGCGCATTTCATCACGGCGTTGCGCATATTCTTCCAGCGACATTAAATCTTCACGGGCCAGTTGTGTCATTTCTTTATTACCTATTTATGTGCGATGGGTTTATCGGTGAACAGAAAATCTTTGAGCTCATGCTCGAATGTTGCATCTTTACGGCGGATCCATTCCAGCACCATCGCGGCATGTTCCTTTTCCTCGTCCCGGTTATGAGCCAGTATCGCTTTCAGCTCATCGTCCTTGCAGGCATCGACGCGTTGGTTGTACCAGTCCACCGCTTCAAGCTCTTCCATCAAAGATGTAATCGCCCGATGCATATCGCGGGTTTCATCAGACAATTCTGAAATGGGTTCGTGATAACCTTCGTTTGACATTTTATTTCTCCGGTTTATATTCCGTAAGCTTTTTTCAGCAAGGCGAGTGGATGCTCAGCCTGCGTACCGTTATCGGCACCGTGGGCAATTTGTGCGCCGGCCATCGGGCAATCGCTGCCATAATGATCGGGCTCTGCACTTTTAACTTTATTAAATATCGGACGACAGATTTTCATGGAGATATCATGAAATTCTTTTTTCACCGCATAAGTGCCATCGTGTCCTGAACAACGTTCGATCACACCAATGTTGGTGTCAGGAATTAAGTTCAGCAGGTCGCGCGTTTTCAGGCCAATTTTCTGCACGCGCAGATGGCAAGCCGCATGATAGATGACTTCACCCAGCGGATTTTTAAATTCTGTATTTAACAAACCTTCTTTGTGTCGCAGCATTAAATATTCAAAAGGATCAAAAATGTGATCGCGCACTTTTGCCACTTCCGAATCATCCGGGAACATCAATGGCAATTCCTGTTTAAACATTAATACGCAGGAAGGGATGGGTGCGACAATATCCCAACCGGCATCAATCATTTTTGCCAGCGCAGGAATATTGACATTTTTTGCATCTTCAACAGCTTGTAAGTCACCCAGCTCCAGCTTGGGCATGCCACAGCACTGTTCTTTATCGACCAGCGTGACCGGAATCTGATTGTGTTCAAAAACATCGACCAGATCAGTGGCCAAAGTGGGTTGATTGTAATTGCCATAGCAGGTGGCAAAAACTGCGACTTTACCAGTCGTCCTGCCAACAGGTTTTGCCTCGTGGGACGAAGTGTGATTTTTTAATTGTTTGCGTGCAGTATTGCTGTGATATTCCGGCACGACTGCATTGTGGTGAACACCCAGCGTACTCTCCAATGTTTTGCGCATCGCAGAATTTTTGTTGGCTGTATTCACAATTCCGTTTACAACCGGGATACCGGCAAGCTTCCCCACCGCATCGGTTGAAGAAAGAATTTTATCGCGGCTTTTTACGCCTTCTTTTTTAAACTTGACCGCCTTGGCACGCAGCATTAAATGCGGGTAATCCACATTCCATTCATGCGGCGGCACGTACGGGCATTTGGTGAGATAACACAGATCACAAAGATAACAGTGATCCACCACTTTCCAGTAATCTTCTTTAGCGACACCATCTACTTCCATGGTGTCGGATTCATCCACCAGATCAAACAGTGTTGGAAATGAATTGCACAAACTTACGCAACGGCGACAGCCATGACATATGTCATACACACGTTCCAGCTCTTTGAACAAAGAATCTTCGTTATAAAAATCTTCGCTATGCCAGTCCAGTGGATGCCGGGTTGGTGCCTCAAGGCTACCTTCTCTTGGTGATTCTGCCATTTTCGATTTCCAACAATTATTTCAAAAAAAACAGGGTGGCAGTTTTTTAAAACTGCCACCCTGTCGACTAGCAAAAATTACTCCATCGTATCCAGTGCTTTCTGGAAACGGTTTGCGTGTGAACGCTCAGCTTTTGCCAGCGTCTCAAACCAGTCAGCGATTTCATCAAATCCTTCTTCGCGTGCGGTTTTCGCCATGCCCGGATACATATCCGTGTACTCATGCGTTTCACCCGCAATCGCAGCTTTCAGATTGTCGGCGGTGCCACCAATCGGCAGACCAGTTGCCGGATCACCGGATTCTTCCAGATACTCCAGATGCCCATGTGCATGACCAGTCTCACCTTCTGCGGTAGAACGGAAAACAGCGGAAACATCGTTGTAACCTTCGACGTCTGCTTTTGCTGCAAAATACAAGTAACGGCGGTTAGCCTGGGACTCACCTGCAAAGGCATCCTTCAGGCTTTGTTCTGTTTGACTACCTTTTAATTCCATCGGTTTACTCCTCGGATTAGTGTTAAACAAAAATGATTCTCAAGTCGATTTAGACTTAGTCTAAACTCATGTTAAATGTAGTTCGCCAGACTCAAACTGTCAAGATTTTTCAGCACTATTTTTTTACCTGAAAACTCTTTTTCTCGAACAACGCTTTAGTTCGGTATAATGCTCTATTCTGAAGTGTTAACTTGTCCTCCGGGTAACTGCATGCCAGCGAAAAAAGCCAAAAAACCTGATTTTGAAACTGCGCTTAAAGAACTTGAGAAGCTATTAGACAACATGGAGAGCGGTGAGTTGAGCCTGGAGGAATCACTCAAAGCATTTGAGCAGGGCGTCAAACTGACAGCTCAATGCCAGAAAGCGCTAAGCGAAGCCGAACAGAAAGTAAAAATCCTCACCGAAAAAAACCTGGAAGTTGACTTCATCACGGCTGATCAAAATACAGATGAATGAAGTCTCCACGTCACTGCAATCGGCCATGCCGGCGTTGCAAGCAAGAATTGAGAACCAGCTAAAGCACTGGCTCCCGGCTATCAACAAACACCCCGGTTACCTGCACGAGGCCATGCGCTACAGCTCTCTGGCCGGTGGAAAACGCATTCGTCCACTGTTGATTTATGCCACCGGAATTGCGACCCACCAGAATCTGGATCAACTTGACGGACTGGCGTGCGCGGTAGAATTCATCCATGTCTATTCACTGATTCACGACGACCTGCCCTGCATGGACGATGATGACTTGCGACGCGGCAAACCCACCTGTCACAAAGCCTTTGATGAAGCCACAGCCGTGCTGGCAGGTGACGCCTTACAGGCGTTGGCGTTCCGTATTCTCAGCTCCGACCCTGCCATGACTGACGACCCGGCGATTCGTCTTAAGATGATCAAAACACTGGCAAACGCCGCGGGCTCTCGTGGCATGGCAGGCGGTCAGGCCATTGACCTTGCCTCCGTCGGCAAAACACTCAGCATTGCCGAACTCGAGACCATGCACATCTACAAAACCGGCGCGCTGATTCGTGCTTGCGTCATGATGGCAGTACAAAATCAGCCATCACTCAGCAAGCAACAGATTCAAAAACTGGATCACTACGCCAAGTGCATCGGCCTGGCCTTCCAGATTCATGATGACATTCTCGACGTCGAAGGTGATACACATACCCTGGGTAAACCAGCCGGTTCTGATCTGGCGTTGGACAAACCGACTTTCCCCGAAGTGATCGGTCTGGATGCATCCAGAGCCCGCGCCCGCGAGCTGCATCAGGAAGCTTTGCAAAGCCTTGAACAATTCGGTGATGAAGCCAGCCTGTTACGTGATATTGCTGACTATATTATCGACCGGATTCACTGATGAGCTTACTCGAACAAATCAACAGTCCGGCCGACCTACGAAAATTAAGCCCCCAGCAATTATCAACCCTCGCACTTGAACTACGCAGTTTTCTACTGGATTCCGTTTCCAGAAGCGGTGGTCATCTGGCCTCAGGGTTAGGTGTGGTTGAACTCACCATCGCCCTGCACTACGTTTTTCAGACGCCGAATGACCGGCTGGTCTGGGATGTCGGCCACCAGTGCTATCCACATAAAATTCTCACCGGCCGCAAGAATGCGATGGCCAGCATTCGCCAGGAAGACGGCCTTGCAGGTTTCCCCAAACGGGACGAAAGCGACTACGATACTTTTGGCGTCGGCCATTCCAGCACCTCAATCAGCGCAGCGCTGGGCATGGCGATTGCATCCCGGAAAAAAGGGGAAAAGCGCAATGCCATTGCAGTGATCGGTGATGGCGCAATGACGGCAGGCATGGCTTTTGAAGCGCTCAATCATGCAGGTGATCTGGGCGAAAATTTATTGGTCGTGCTCAACGACAATGACATGTCAATCTCACCCAATGTCGGCGGCCTGTCCAATTACATGGCGCGGGTGCTCTCCAGCCGCCTGTATGTCACCATGCGTGAAGGCGGCAAACAATTATTAAAGCCACTGCCCCCCATGCAGGAACTCGCCAAACGCGCGGAAGAACATATGAAAGGCATGGTCGTCCCCGGCACATTGTTTGAAGAACTGGGCTTCCATTACTACGGCCCGATTGATGGTCACAATGTCGACCTGCTGGTCAAAACCCTGAAAAACATACAGTCAGTTTCCGGGCCAAAATTGCTGCACGTCATCACCCGCAAAGGCAAAGGTTACGAGCGCGCAGAAGAAGAACCGGTTCGCTATCACGGCGTGAGCCAGTTCGACCCCAGCATAGGCATTCAGAAAAAAAATACGGGCGTCAAAACCTACACCGAGGTTTTCAGCGACTGGCTCTGCGATCAGGCCGCAGCAGACGAACGACTCATCGGCATTACCCCGGCGATGCGCGAAGGCTCCGGTCTGGTTGAATTTTCAAAACGGTTCCCGAAACGTTATTTCGATGTCGCGATTGCCGAGCAGCACGCCCTGACGCTCGCAGCGGGCATGGCCTGCGAGGGACTCAAACCCGTGGTCGCCATTTACTCCACCTTTTTGCAACGCGCCTACGACCAGCTTATTCACGACATCGCCCTGCAAAACTTACCCGTGCTGCTGGCGATTGACCGCGCGGGCCTGGTCGGGCCGGATGGTCCCACCCATGCAGGCAGCTTTGATTTGAGCTTTCTGCGCTGCATTCCCAATATGACCATCATGGCGCCTGCCGATGAAGCGGAGTGTAGACAAATGCTTTCCACCGGCTTTGCGCTGGATGGCCCGGCGGCTGTGCGCTATCCGCGCGGCACCGGGCCAGGTGTGGCGACCGCAAACAATCTTGAAACGCTGGCCATCGGCAAGGGTGAAATTGTCCGGCAAGGCAAAGACTGTGCACTGCTTGTTTTCGGCAGCCCGCTGGCAGAAGCACTCAAAGTTGCCGAAGAAATCAATGCCACGGTGGCCAATATGCGCTTTATCAAACCGCTGGATACCAACTTGATCGAAGAACTGGTAGAGATACTTGCCGAAGAATCTGGAGGCGTGAGGATCGAGCGGATAATATCCCGGGGACATTCTTCACCGCCAGATTTCTGGCACTTGAAGCAAGATCGTGATGGAGGAAGTCTTGTAGGAATGCTTGACTGCTGAGCTTAGGTGTGTGCGGCTTAGGCATTCTG
>DTYI01000118.1 GCA_012961935.1 Thiotrichales bacterium
ATTTCTTTTTTCTCCGGCGCATGTCGCAAAATATTTCGGGAGGACTCGGCCGTTCCGGTGCACTGGACAAATTTCTCAACCCCGGTTCAGATGAAAAGACAGGTGAGATACCTGAAGTCAGTTTTGAAGATGTGGCCGGGCAGGAAAACGCGAAACGCGAAGTAACCGAACTGGTGGATTATTTAAGTAACCCAGAACAATACAATAAACTTGGAGCGGATATCCCACATGGTTTGTTATTGATGGGCCCGCCGGGGACAGGAAAAACACTGATGGCTCGGGCGCTGGCTGGTGAAGCGAAAGTTCCTTTCTTTTCGATTTCAGCATCGGAATTTATTGAGGTTTTTGTTGGCGTCGGTGCCTCTCGTGTTCGCAGAATGTTTGCGCAGGCCAAGGAGCGCGCACCGAGTATTATTTTTATTGATGAACTCGATAGCGTTGGACGCACGCGCGGCACCGGCCTGGGTGGCGGCCACGATGAACGTGAGCAAACACTGAACCAGATTTTAGCGGAGATGGACGGATTTTCCGGTCATGAGGCTGTGATCGTTATTGCTGCGACCAACCGGCCTGATGTGCTCGATCCTGCCTTGCTCAGGCCGGGACGTTTTGATCGACACGTCACGCTGGATTTGCCGGATCTCGCTTCACGTGTGGCCATCCTGAAAGTGCATACCCGCAAGGTGCCGCTTGCTGAGAATATTAATCTTGAGCAGGTTGCAGCGGGCATCCCGGGTTTTTCCGGCGCCGATATCAAAAACCTGGTGAATGAAGCGGCCATGCGCGCCGCGCGCGAAAACCGCAGCCAGGTTATAAACGAAGATTTTGATGAAATGCGTGACAAGATTTTGATGGGCTCAGTGCGCACGCTGGCGATCCAGCCTGATGAGCATCATCGCCTGGCTATACATGAAGCCGGCCACGCAATTGCCGCTTATTTTCTGCCGCATGCCGACCCGCTTTACAAAGTGACCATTATTCCTCGCGGCCGCGCGCTCGGGGCCACTCATCAGTTACCCGAGCAGGAACGGCATACGCTGCCCAAAGATTATCTCTGTGATCGTCTTGCTGTGATGCTGGCCGGGCGGGTCGCAGAAAAGCTGTTAATTGACAGTGTCAGTTCAGGTGCCGATGATGATATTCGTCAGGCCACATCACTGGCACGTGCGATGGTCGCACGCTGGGGTATGTCAGAAGAAATTGGTCCCATGGATGTGCGCGAAAGTGAAGAGCATCCGTTTCTCGGCCGCGAGATTGCTCAACCCAGGCGTTTCAGTGAAGCTACTGCCCAGGCTGTAGATCAGGCTGTAAAACAGCTGTTGCATGAGGCAGAAGAACGCGCTGCTGAATTGATGTTAAGCCACCGCAATCAGCTTGACGATCTCGTCAAATCGCTGGAAGAGAATGAAACACTTCAGCGTGAACAGATTGAAAAGATATTGGGTCCACCCACTAGCCACAATAATAAAATACAGGTCGTAAAAGATAATTAAGGAACCTCTGAGTAATTCCTTATTACTCAGAGGTTCCTTAATTCAAAGCCGGTGTTCGCAGCGATGACCCAGCCCATGCAAATAACAGATATAGTCAACAGTCTGAGATGCATAATTATGAATTTGAGCCCTGAACAGGGTTGAGGAATAATAATCCATGGACTTTGAATGGGTTGCAATTGCGCTGGGAGATGTTACCTGGATATCCCTGGCTTTTTTTCTGGGTTTTCTGGCAAGGCTGACTGGCCTGCCGCCGTTGGTGGGTTTTCTGGCCACCGGCTTCGTGCTCAATTACCTCGGGGTTGCAAGCGGTGAGGTGTTGCAGAAGCTCGCTGATCTGGGCATCACCTTGCTGCTGTTCACCGTTGGCCTGAAGCTGAACCTGAAGGTGTTAATCAGGCCGCAGGTCTGGTCAGTAACGGTGCTACATATCTCAATTATTATCGCTCTCTTTGGGGCAGCTATTTTTGGTCTGGCCTTGATGAATGCGCCACTCTTTTCTGGTCTGGATCTCAAGTTGTCGTTGATGGTTGCGTTTGCATTGAGCTTCTCCAGTACTGTATTCGTGGTCAAATCGCTGGAAGAGAAAGGGGAAATGAAGTCCCTGCATGGACGAATCGCTATCGGCATTCTCGTTATGCAGGATCTCGCGGCAGTTATCTTTCTGGCCGCTTCCACAGGCAAGTTGCCGTCGCCCTGGGCGCTGGGACTGTTTTTACTTATTCCGTTACGCCCACTGTTTAATTATCTGTTGCAAAAAACAGGTCATGGCGAACTGTTGATCCTGTATGGCCTGGTTCTGGCCCTGGGTGGAGCCGAACTCTTTGAGCTTGGGGGAGTGAAGGATGATCTGGGCGCGCTTATCATGGGCGTGTTGATATCGACGCATCCCAAATCAAATGAGATGGCCAAAACAATGCTGGGTTTCAAGGATCTTTTTCTTGTTGGCTTTTTTCTCACCATTGGCATGTCAGGTCAGCTCTCGATGGAGGCGTTGACTATCGGCTTGCTGCTCGTACCTTTTATCTTCGTGAAATCGGCACTCTTTTTTACTTTATTAACTCGATTCAAGCTACGTGCACGAACTTCCCTGTTGGCGACACTGAACCTGACCAACTACAGTGAGTTTGGTTTGATCGTGGCCGCGATTGGCGTAACAAATGGCTGGCTGGATGCTGACTGGCTGGTCGTGATTGCCATCGCGCTTTCCCTCTCTTTTGTTATTGCCGCCCCGTTAAATAATATCGATGACAAAATTTATAGCCAGTTCAGAGACTTCTGGATGCGGTTTCAGCGCAAACAGAGACTTCAGGATGACAGGCTGTTAGATACACTCGGTGCAACCATTGCCATCTTCGGTATGGGCAGGGTGGGCAGTGGTGCTTATGACAAGATGCATGAGCTTCATGGGGATACAGTGATTGGTATTGACTTTGATGCTGAGATAGTTAAGAAACACCAGTCGATGGGGCGCAACGTTATACGTGGTGATCCGAGCGATGCGGATTTCTGGGATAAAATATCGGGCGACCACCGCATCAAACTCGTTATGCTGGCGCTACCAAATCTTCAAGCTAATCTGGATGCCTTGCAGCAACTTCGGGGAATATCTTTTTCCGGCCGAATTGGCGCAATAGCCAGATTTCCTGATGAGGAAAAAACACTGCAACAGGCTGGGGCGTCAGCTGTGTTTAATATTTACACTGAAGCAGGGGCAGGATTTGCTGATCACGTTGAAGTGCATAATGAAGTCTGATGAAAGACACGCGACGGCTGAACATCATCTATTTGGGTGCCGGGTTAATAATGACAGAAAAAAATAATTTTAGCTTGCAGCAAAGGTTTAAACGTTTTGGCTATGCAATTGTTGGCATTTTTACGTTGATCAAAGAACAGCAAAACGCCTGGGTTCATCTGGTTATAACGGTGTTTGTCGTTGCGGCGGGAGTCGTATTCCATGTGACTGCCGGGCAATGGATGGCGATTGTTTTTGCGATTGTGCTGGTGTGGATGGCAGAGGCTTTAAATACTTCTATTGAGCTGGTCTGTGATCTGGTCAGTCCCGACTATCATCCGCTAGTTAAAAAAGCCAAGGATATTGCAGCAGGCGCAGTATTGGTTACCGCAATTGGTGCAGTGATTGTTGGGCTGATTATTTTTCTACCTTATCTTTTTTAAGGAACCTCTGATCAATTCATGAACGAGCATCTTGCGCACGATCTTCCACTGCGTGTCCTGGGCGGCACGGACCTGCAACTCGGGCTGCGGAGCCATGCTGGCGTAGGCGGCGAACTTGGCTTTCAGCTCGGACTCGGTCACGGGGTTGTCGTTGAGGTACATGCTGCCGTCATCCTTGATGGCCAGGTCAAC
>DTYI01000119.1 GCA_012961935.1 Thiotrichales bacterium
GTTTAACCATTCAGGCGCACCACAAAGATAGCCCAGACGAATTCCCGCCAATCCAAATTTTGATAACGTATGCATCACCAGTAAATTTGGATAGCGGTTTAAATCCTGCATGAAACTATCTGCTGCGAAGGGTGCATAAGCCTCATCCAGCACCACCAGCCCGGGCGCCTGCTCAATAATCTTTTCAATCGCAGCACGATCCCAATGATTGCCAGTTGGATTATTTGGGTAAGGCAGAAAAATAATGGCCGGCTTGTGCTGCTTGATCGCTGCCAGCATCACCTGCAAATCAAGGCTAAAGTCTTCGGCTTTTAAAGGCACGCCCACATAATCCAGACCGACAAAAGTCGCGATCATTTTGTACATCACAAAACTTGGCTCAGGCGCAAGAATAACGCGCCCTTTTTCTGCAATCGCCATGGCAATAACCTGGATCAATTCATCCGAACCATTCCCCAACATTATTTCCTGCCCAGCAGGTACTTCCATTGTTTCTCGTAATCGCTCACAAAGCATTTTACCAGCCGGATCAGGATAACGATTTAACGGTACTTCTTTTATTTTTTCGAGCCATGTTTTTTGCAAATCTTCAGGCCAATCGTAAGGATTTTCCATCGCATCCAGTTTAATCATGCCTTTGGCAGGGGGAACATGGTAAGCGGATAGTCCGCGTATTTCAGGACGAATCCAGTCTGATGGTGTTTTATTCATGGTGGGTTTGTCCCGGAAAGAGACGTGTGATTATAAAACAATATTTTTGCGTATAGAAATATTTCGTAAACGATTTATTCTCGGTAATTTATTTTCTTCAGGTAATGGCTTCAAGACCTTATTTTGCGACACACTCAATCCAGACGATTAACCCAGACTGCATGTATGTTTACAAATTCTCGAATACCGAAAATTGAAAGTTCGCGGCCATAGCCGGAATGTTTTATGCCGCCGAATGGCATGCGTGGATCGGATTTTGACATATCATTCACAAACGCTATGCCGGATTCGATTTCATCCGCCGCAATGCGTTCACCACGAGCCAGATCCTGCGTCCAGACTGCGCCACCTAGTCCAAACTCTGTGTCATTAGCAACCTTGATCGCCTCTTCTTCATCCTTGACTCGAATGAGCGTGGCGACCGGGCCGAATAATTCTTCTGACCAGGCGGGCATACCTTCTTTCACACCAGCTAAAACGGTTGCAGGATAAAACGCACCTGGCCCTTCAGGAATTTCACCGCCTGTTAAAATTTTTGCACCGGCCTCGACAGTGCGTCGAACCTGATCAGCCAGACCATCGCGTAAGTCTAACCGCGCCTGCGGGCCGACATAGGTATCCTCGTCCATGGGATTGCCCATTTTTAACTGCTCCACTGCAGCGACAAATTTTTGCTCAAACTCATCGTAAACTTCGTCCACGACAATAAATCGTTTTGCAGCAATACAGCTTTGGCCGCTGTTCTGGTAGCGGCCAACAATTCCAACTTCTACGGCTTTATCAATATCAGCGTCTTCCAGCACGATATAAGGATCGGAACCTCCGAGTTCAAGCACACATTTTTTTAACGCCTTACCCGCTTCGGCTGCAACCGACCTGCCTGCATTTACGCTGGCAGTAATGGTGACTGCGGCAATGCGAGGATCGTGGGTGACTTTTGTGGTTTGCGGAATATCGATTATCAGTGAGCGAAAAAGATTCTCCGGCAAGCCCGCCTCTACAAAAATTTGTTCCATTTCCAGCGAACAACCGATGACGTTTGGCGCGTGTTTTAGTATTGCGCCATTACCCGCCATGATCGCTGGCGCTGCAAAACGAAAAACCTGCCAGAACGGAAAATTCCACGGCATAATGGCCAGCACCACACCCAGCGGTTTATAGTTAACAAAACTTTTATACGCTTCGGTTTTAACCTGCTCTGTTTTTAAAAACTGCTCTGCATTTTCTGCATAAAATCGGCAGCCCCAGGCACATTTCTCAATTTCTGCAATACCCTGCTGATATATTTTCCCCATTTCTTCTGTCATGAGGTGCGCAAATTTTTCCCGGTTATCCATCAGCGCATCATTCAACGCCATAAACAATCGGCTGCGTTCTGCAAATGATACTTTCGCCCACTTTTTTTGCGCTGACTGAGTTTTGCTGAGAATATCTTCGACTTCGGCATCGGTCATGGCGTCAAAGCTGTTGATTTTCTCGCTGGTTGTGGGGTTAATAATATCGAAGCTCATAGATCCATCCTCTTAAATTAGGCAAACCAGTTTGCCAAGCTTTTCAGTCAGTTTCATGTTTTCGGAATAGTCCACTGGTACTTCAACCACGACGACAGTTTTGTCTGAGAATGCCCGTTCCAGCGTTGGAATCAATTCACCCGCTTGTTCAACCCGATAACCTTTTGCGCCAAATGATTCTGCATATTTTACAAAATCCGGGTTGTTAAAACTGATAAAACCTGTGCGCTCAAAGCGGCGTTGCTGATGCCATTTAATCAGCCCATATTCATTATCGCGCCAGATCATAATCACAAATGGGATTTCATAACGCAGTGCCGTTTCAATTTCCTGCGAGTTCATTAAAAAGCCAGCGTCACCTGTGATGGTCATGACATTTTTTTCCGGATGGGCCAGCTTCGCCGCCAGCGCACCCGGTACGCCAATTCCCATCGACGCAAAACCATTTGAAATAATGCAGGTGTTCGGTTGCATGCATCGGTACAAACGCGCGATCCACATTTTGTGCGCGCCGACATCTGAAATCAGAATATCATCATCGGCCATTACCTTTCGTGTGTCGTACAAAATCCGCTGTGGTTTAAGTGGGAAGCTGTCATCAGCTGCGTAATCGTCCAGCTCGTTAACAATGACTTCTCGCAGGCTGCTTGTTTCTGCGGATGACTGCGGCGTGGCGAGCGCCACAATACGATCCAGCGACTCGCCGATATCGCCGATCACTCCGGTTTCCAGAATATAGTGCGCGTCGACTTCCGCGTAACGCTGATCAATATGAATAATTTTTTTATCGCTGTTTGGATGCCAGAGATGCGGATGATATTCGACCATATCGAAGCCCACGCAGATCACCACATCGGCACGGTCAAATCCACAGGCGACATAATCATGCGCCTGTAAACCAACCGTACCCAGACTGAGCGGATGCGAAAATGGAATACAACCCTTGGCCATAAAAGTTTGCGTGGCCGGGATGTTCAGATTCTCAGCAAAATTAATCAGTGACTTGCAAGCCCGGCTACGAACAACGCCGTTGCCCGCCATGATGATGGGATATTTTGCGTTTGAAATAACCTCAGCAGCCTGAATAATTTTTTCCTGGGCGGGGTGTGGCGGTAACGCACTCTGAACTTTCAGTGGCTGCACATTTTCGGCCACTTCCATTTCGGCAATATTTTCTGGAAAACTGATAAACGCCCCGCCAGGTTTTTCAGCTTCGGCATCCTTGAATGCTTTGCGTACGATTTCCGGCACAATGTCCGGTTCAAGAATTTCGGTGCTGTATTTTGAAATGGGCTTGAACAGACTCACGAGATCCAGCACCTGATGACTTTCCTTATGCATACGGGTCGTTGCGCCCTGCCCTGCAATACCAATGATCGGCGCACGATCCATATTCGCATCAGCAAAACCGGTCACCAGATTCGTCGCGCCCGGCCCCAGCGTTGCCAGACAAACACCGGCGCGGCCAGTCAACCGACCATAGACATCCGCCATAAAAGCCGCGCCCTGCTCGTGGCGTACCGTGATGAATTGAATCGAACTGTCCAGCAAGGCATCCATAACGTCCAGATTTTCCTCGCCAGGAATGCCGAAGATGTACTCCACGCCTTCATTTTCCAGACACCTGACAAACAACTCTGCTGCTGTAGACATATCCCACTCCCGTAATGATTCCTTTGTTACGAGTTTAACAGCTGGGTGGATTCAGATTGTTGTGTTCCCCTAAAAATTAATATGCATTCCCACGCAGAGCATGGGAACGAGAAAAAGCGCAACTCCATCAAGCGCCAGTATTTACCTTCCCCTTTCAGTCGCCCCGTTGCTGTAAGCGTCAATCGTGGTCAATCGCCCTGGACGGGCGATTGAGTGATACCGCCGCAGGACGCGGCTGTATCACGACCACGATTGACGCTTACAGCAACGGATTAAGGCGAATGACGGGGCGCGTTTTTTTCGTCTCTTTTTTGTCGCGATACAAAAAAGGGACTTGCGCATCAACGATGAAGTTAAAGAGCTAGGTGGTCTTTACATTTTAGGAACAGAAAGACATGAAAGTAGACGTATAGACAACCAGCTACGTGGTCGTTCTGGACGTCAA
>DTYI01000120.1 GCA_012961935.1 Thiotrichales bacterium
GCCTGCTTTACCTGCTTCAACAGGGAATCCAGGCTTTGCGCCGAAAAGGCAGACGTGGAAAACGACGCTGCAAACAGCAGCACCAAAATCATTTTTGTTCCAGCTTTTTTATTTAAGAATGCTCTATCGAATTTAGTTTGATCTATATCAAGCTACAGACTTGCCTTATGCGCTATTAAAACTTATAGATTACATACAACCAATAATCATTAAGCACTACCAAACGAGGAGCCAGCAAAATGAGACGCCTTTATTTTTTACTTCCAGATATTAAAACTGCTCGCATGATTGTCACAGAATTATTATTGACGCATGTAGAGGAGCGCCATATACATATCATTGCAAAAGAAGATACTTCCCTCGAAGAGTTGCCAGAAGCATCTCTGTTACAAAAAAGCGATTTTATTCCTGCAACAGAAAAAGGTGTCGCGCTGGGAGGCACAACCGGATTACTGGCAGGGCTTGTTGCCATGTCACTACCGGGCGTGGTCGTCGCCGGAGGTGCTATCGTCTTGCTTTCGAGTTTAGCGGGTGCAGGCATGGGCGCCTGGCTAGGTGGCATGATCGGCCTGGATGTGAGCAACTCACGCCACAAACAGTTTGAGGACGCGATCAACCAGGGCAATGTATTAATGCTGGTGGATATTCCAAAAACACGCGTCGAAGAAATTTCTGAACTGGTGAAGAAATATCATCCTGAAGTTGATTTCGGTGGCACCGAGCCTGACATTCCCGCTTTTCCATGATTTTTGTACCGCTGTCATTCATACTTCTTTCCGTCTTCACCCAAAAATATAAAATCAGGTAGAAACAGGATGACTTATCAACCCGCAGTACTATTGCTTTGGCATGGATCGGAAACAGTATCGACAGCCAGATCGTTATTGGAGAAAAAACAATCTGTTAATATACAGCTTGCTGCAAACTATCATCACGCGTTTGCTGCTCACCTCAATCCCGAAGCTTCCAAAGAGCAATCAGAAGAAATTACCCTGGAAGGTGGGCCGGAATTGCTCGCCCACATCGCAGAGATTCGCGGACTGGAAGAATTTTCTGATTTGGTAGAACCGGCCAGACAGACGAACGCTTCAGTCCGACTGGAGAACCCAGCCCTGGTGATCATTTCTGTTCCTGAGTGACCGCCTCTGCAAGCAGTGATGCAAGCTGAACAACATTTGTAACATGGGGAATGCTATCGCTACTCCACAGGTTATCAACGCCGGCAGATTTAAAGAGTTCAGTTGCTTCATCGCAAAAAACAGGATGCGTAACCAGGCAATGAACCTCAGCCGCGCCAACGGACTTCAACTGCCTGGCAGCCGTCAGCATTGTTTGACCCGTGCTGACCACATCGTCCACCAGCACGACACTTTTCCCAGCATAGTCGAACGCTGGAAGCTTGATTTCTACCCTGCGATCTCCCTGTCGCTGCTTTTTTGCAACAACAAATGGAAATCCTGCAGCGTTTGCAATCTGTTGCACCCATTGAGCCGATTCCTCATCAGGGCCGACCAGTAGCGCATCATTGACCTGCTGCTTTAAAAAATCTCCTAACAATGAAGTGGCACTCAGCGAAATGGCTTCGGTCTGCGGTAACGCCAAACCCAGTTCAGGTGTTCGGTGCAGATGGGGATCGACTGTAATAATTTTGTCAAAGAGCCCTGCCAGCCATTTACCAATGATGTGTTGGCTCACCGCTTCGCCCGGTCGAAAGGCTTTGTCCTGACGCATGTAACATAAGTAAGGAACTACCAATGTTATTTGTCTGACCCCGCGGTTGCGGGCAGATTCCGCTGCCAGCATTAATTCCACCAGTTTGTCATTAGGCCGATCCAGGCTTCTGCAGAAAATCACCTGCGAAGGCAATCTATCCGGCGGCAGTCGAACCAGACTTTCTCCATCAGGAAAATGATGAATCTCGATCAGCTGATAGTCCGCATCGGATGCTTTGGCCAGTCGACGCGCAGCGTCGTCGTATTCAGGAAAACCGAGCACCAGGGTGTTCTTCATCAACTATCGACCAAAGGTATTTGAATGTGTTTTTCGTCACCGATCTGGTAACCTGAATCTCTTTCAGCCAGGCCGCAGGCAAACAGGAAATCCGCCTTGAACTGGGCGTGGATACGGTAAAGTGATTCGCCTTTGGACACTTCATCTCCAATTTTTTTCAGCAAATCCACCCCCGCCCCCTTGTCCATGGGTGCACCCGCCAGACTTGCAACCCGGTTCATCAGGAGGTTGTTTATTGAGATCACGAAACCATCTCTGACAGCCGCTACCTCGAAGGTAAGTTCACCGGGTTGTGGTCGTTCAGATATCTCACCCTGCGCCTGGATAATGGCATTCATTTTGGCCAGCGCGCGACCTGAATCCAGAATATCCCGGGCGATGGCGAAGCCGCTGCCACCCCGGATATCAGGATCAAATTCCAGCACACGGCCTGCAAGCCGCAGTGCTTTCTGACGCAGATCCGATGGCGCTTCTGGATCGATTTGCAGCACCTGCATGACATCACGAGCCTCCAGCACGGGGCCGATTCCCCGTCCGACAGGCTGGCGGCCATCTGTAATAACGACTTCAAGATGCACACCCAGACGATCCCCCACGTACTCAAACAGTTTCCGCAACTGGAGTGCCTCATGCATCCGTCTTATCTTGGCCGTCTGCCCGACTGGAATATCGATCAGGAGATGTGTCGATCCCGCTGCCAGCTTTTTAGACAGGATGGAAGCCACCATCTGACCCATGGCATCAATACCCAGGGGTCGTTCCACGGCAATCAGAATATCATCCAGTGGCGCCAGATTTGCCGTCCCGCCCCAGGCCAGACACCCCCTTTCCTTACGGACAACATCATGCAGTTTCTTCGGCTGCAGATTGACCTCGGCCAGCACTTCCATGGTGTCCGCCGTACCTGCAGGAGAAGTGATCGCACGGCTGGAAGTCTTGGGAATCAACATGCCGTGCGCCGCAACAATAGGTACGACCAGCATGGAAGTGCGATTACCGGGTATACCCCCGATGCAGTGCTTATCGGCCACCAGCGATTCATGCCAGTCCAGTCGCTGCCCTGAATCAGCCATGGCCTGGGTATAATAGAGCACCTCGTCCCGGTCCAGGCCACCCTGATGCGCCGCCACCAGAAAAGCCGCCATTTCCATTTTGGAATATCGGTTCTCGACTATATCCCGGGTGATGTCCTGAAAATCTTCCGGGCTTAAGCGATCACCTGCAATTTTACGCCGCACAGCGTCCATGGAACGAGGCCTTTCGGCATGCTCGATTCGCACAGGACTGCCCTCCTCTACGCCCAGCTGTTCAAAAGCCTGGTCGGCAAGCCCCAGCTCCCCCGGCTCGACGATCTTCGGATCATGCACCACATTAAGCACCGCCAGAACGTTATGGTTATTGACACTGATTTCAATCTTCGACAGCGCCTGAAAACCCTCTGCCCGGTAGATCGCGCATTCACTATTCAGGTAAGCAACATTTTCATGATAGGTGTCTACCGCGACATGGCGTAGTTTCAGATGTTCCGATGACCGTTTTCTCTTACTCATTAAATGAATATATCCTTCAACTCATTAATAAATGAAAGCTGTTTTCTCAACGCTTATTTTAGTTGATGTCATAAGATAACTTTAACGACACTCGAATGATACCTGGATCTTCCGGGTCGCATTGTTCGGTTAACCCAAGGGCAAAAAAAATTTAGTATGGCTAGCCCGCATATTACATAGTAATTGCAACGACCAGAAATATTAAAAAAGCGCGCCAAAGACGCGCTTTCAAGTGCCCGATTCCTTTCGTAAGAGAGCCGTTAATCTTCCAGTGCTATTTCATCGGCAACGCCATCACCGGGTTCGTCATCTTTAACCTTGACCAGTTTGCCGGTTAGCGCCGCTGCGAAAAAAACATCCGCAGTGACTGGATTGTCATTCTCATCCTCAAACTGAGTTGTGGCATCGGTGTTAACGACCACGCCCAGGATTTTGACGCTGCCTTCCGGCTGGCCCGGTGTGGTTTGATTGGCATTTTCATCCAGCGGCCCCTGCAGGATGCGGTCATCTTCACTGTCGCGCTCCATTTCGCTGGCGATGTTGTTGCCGCTGCCGTCTACTTGCGCCCTGACTTCGACGAATTCACCCGGTAATAGCTGACCCAGACTGAATGTTCCGCCAGGCTGGTTCTGATCTTTTAATAGGGTACTGCTGGTGACCGTAACATTAACCAGTTGAAGTGCGCTATCGGGTGGGTACTCCAACGTCACATTCCCTGTTGCAGCATCGACAGCTTGTACTTTGGTTTCAAGCTTAAGGTCGCCACCGCGCTGTTCAACTTTGGTGGCCTTGAGGATGCCGTTTTCGATCGGGCCTTCGGCTTCGACCTTGACGCCGTTGGCCAGCATCAGTGAGGTTGGCGTCAGAGTGGCGTTCGAGGCATCGACCGCCTGACCCTGAATCTTGAAGCTGGACTCCGAAACAAAGTTGGTGATCAGGCCTTCGATGCTGACTTTTGTGACGTTGCTGCCGAAACCTTCGTCTTCCTTTTCTATTTCTTCGGCCACTACCTCAGTACCATCAAAAATCCCTTTGACTTCGACAAACAGTCCGTTGACCAGTTCTGCTTCTGTCATATCCTCAAATTCCGTTGTCGAAGGATAGTTTACAACTATTGTACCTATACTAAAGCTACGCACATTAGGATCAGTATCCAAATTGCTAACAACGCCTTTTAACTCCACCTGCGTACCAACCCCGGGAATGAAGACAGATTTCTTTTCCACCCGCGTCGCATTGATGATGCCGGCGGCATCGACAAAGCCACTGACTTCCAGCACATCGGCGACAGCCAAAGTGTCAAAGGTCGTGTCATCAAAAACGGTGGTGGTTTTATCTACTACAACGGTTTGGTCCAGTATGGTGAAGGTTTTGGTCTGACCGCCGGGATCAGGGGGAACAAGCTGACCAGCGATCGCACCTTCAACTGGACCTTCAATCGAATCGTCAAACACCACTGTGTCGGCTGAACCCGTGGTGCCAGAGGCATCTTCTGTTCCGGTGATCGTGACAACCATGCCCAGGGACAGATCGCTTTCAGAAGCGGCTGTATTGTCATCCACAGTAATCGATGCACTACCCGTTTCGAACTCGATGCCATTGACAAAGATACTGCCAAAGCCAGTGATGACACCACTGGTTGTGGTTCGCGTGATGCCTGTTCCGCCGATACCGCCGCCTCCGCCACCGCCTCCACAGGCAGTCAGTAGCAACGCCAGGCTGGCTGTTGTGACCAATTGTCTGAGATTAAATCTGTTCATTGCTCTCTCCTCCAGAGAAGTTCTCATAACAATAGACGCCGACACTCATTTGTCGGTGACTTGCTGAAGCTGCATCGTCGGAATTGGCTTCATGTGTGGATATCCAGACATCCAGTTCATCAAGCAGCGCCTGGGATTTTTGTTGCAACAGGTTCTGAAAAGCGAGCGGGTCGCTGACCTGCACGGATTTGAGATTAATGCTGTTCATCTTCATTACCTCCAGAGGAGTCCTCGTAATAATAAATGCCGACGCTGACTTGACGCGTTTGTTCGCTCGGCTGCTCCTTGTTCTCAACTTCATGTGCTGACATCCATGCATCCAGCTCTTCCAGCAGATCCATAGACTTTTTACCCATCAACGCCCTGAACTCGTCCAGCGATTCTGCGGCGACCGCCTTGTTGGATGCCTTGCGCTGGAAATGTGGGTGTTCAGGTTGTTCAAGGTTATGGTCGATCGTGGCGGTCAACTCAGCCACATCGGTTCCTAAAATATTCAGTTTTTCAGTGGAATCATTACCGGGGATATAGGCATGCTTCACCAGTATCACCTTGCCGTCCTCGACCTTGACACTGCCCGCCTTTTCCAGCGTGGAGAGCATGGCTTTGGTTGGGATGTCGCCGCTGTAATCTTTGACCAGCGTGATAAATGACGGTGTGGTCTCATCCAGATACAAATCCGCAATCTGACCGTCTTTGTCCTTGAAACGGCTGTCATGCAGCCAGCCGCCGATTACCCGGGTGGCGCGGTTATAACGCTGTCTGACTTCGACAGCTTCGCTTCGGGGTAATTCATGCAAGCGCTTGACTTCTTTTCGCGTCAGACCAGTGAGCGCGGAAACCCGCGAGATGGTTTGCTTTTTGCCGTCCGGCGCAAAATCATCGAAGGCGACTTTGACGTATACTTGTTTGGCCAACGAACTAAAGCTGTCGTAGGCCATGCCATTGCGTAACAGGATCCTAACGAGCGGCCGCAATAGCCTGAGCACAGATTTAGCCAGGATTTGTTGTACTGGATTATCCATATTTGGGACTATATTCCCAATATAGAATAATGTCAAGCTAGATGGACGCTGAATACAGCTTAAATATAGGTCGCTTCCGTCATAGATGTTTGCACTGCATTCCTTAGGAAGTGCGTAGCCAGGGGAGCACATATCCTTATCAGTACTATACTAGCAGTTAGCCGATGAATTCATTCCACAAAGCTAACGATAAACCAATTTTTAGCCGCCCGTTTAATTCACTGCTGATTCACAAAAACCCCATAGGAGGTTTTCCATGAAACTAAAACAACTGTATACAACAGTTTTATTGTTGACAGTCACGTGCACTGCGATCGCTGCCGACATCGCGCCGAACGGCCTGACACTGCCAGAAGGATATAAAGACTGGAAAATGATCGGCTCCTCTCACCGCACTGATAACAATACGTTGCGCATCATCCTCGGCAACGACATTGCATCAGAGGCTGCACGAGCCGGTAAAACAAATCCCTGGCCGGACGGTGCGATCCTGGCAAAACTCGTCTACAAAGACCGGATTGATGAAAATTGGAAGGGTGCAACCGTGCCGGGTAAATTTGTCCACGCAGAATTTATGTACAAAGACGCCAAAAAACATAAGGACAGCGGTGGCTGGGGCTGGGCGCGCTGGGTCGGAATGGAGCAGAAACCTTATGGCAAAGACACAAAATTCTGGAAGGAATGTCATGATTGTCACCTGCCAGTTAAAGGTCGGGACTATGTGTTCACGACGCCAGCGAAATTACCCTGAATATATTCACAGAACTGGTGTCTGGCCGGATTCGGTCTGAACGTACCAACGCACTACCTCCAAAAAAACACCCGCCAGAGTTGAATCCTGGCGGGCAATATTGAGCACCACACTTTTCTACAAGACTGGTTTCAGAAGACTGAAACCAGCCTTTAATTGCACCTACCGATCCTCAATGCGGAGTGCTACCAGCCCATTAGAGCGATCCACCACAACCTCAACGTTCAACCCGATGGGTAACAGTTGCGCCAGTGTTTCCAGCAAGCTGCCCAACGGTAGATCATTCGGAAGTTCGACGCCTCGCGCGGCTTCGATAATGGAGTCATCGATCAGGGTGTTGGCGTTGGCGGTAATGGTCTGACCAGCAACGACAAAGGTATTCCCCGAGACGCTGCTGACCGTGCCGTTGATTTCATTGTCGTTAATACCGTTGCCGCCACCGATGAAAATATCATTTTCCGGTTCAAACTCGACTTCGCGCGCCGTCAGCATGCCGCTGATACAGCCGATGCCGCTCTTGTCACTGGTGGCCTGGACGATCACACCCGGGCTGAGCTGGTTGAAAAACGCGCTGCGGCCAATCGACTGATCGCCTGAGCCTTCAAAGTTGTTGTCGGCCACCTGGCTGACGTCAATGATCACGCCTTCGATCGTAAAACTGAAATCATTCACCGAGCCGGTGATATTGGCAACCGGGCCGCGCAGACGGCAATCCTGATCATCGTCATCTTCGATTTCGAGCCGGATCCAGACAACCTCGCCATTCAGGGGAAACCCGCGGGCTTCGATCCGCTTGCCGGCGACATTGCCGAGGAAGTCCGCGATCGACAGGTTGTCGTCGTCGTTGATGGTATCATCTTCCAGGCGGCTGCGGCTGGTCGGTTTGATGACCAGGCCCAAACGGGTGGTGAGACTTGTGCCATCAGTGCTGACCGCCAGATCCTCGGTACGCACGGTGTCTTCCGCTTCGTCTTGCAGGCGGATGATGACAATAATGCCATCACTTTGCAGGATACCTTTGATTTCCACACGCAGGCCGACACTGAACTGGCTAATATTATCGACACGAATCTCGAGACCGTTGATAACGATCACGCCACCCGTACCCTGTGCATCCGGGCGTACTGCCTGAATCACGCCTTCGATTTCAACCCTGCCGTTACTGAAATCATCATCGAGAAAATTATCCTCAAGCTCGATCCGGTTCGCTTCCAGCGTGGTTGCTGAAACTGCCACGCCGTGCACTTTAACAAATTGACCATTGGCCAGCGGACGATTACTGAAGTCTTCGCTGTCGAGGTCGCTGGCATCATAAATCACCGTCAACCCGTTGATTGTGAATTGTCCCGCAGTCAGATTCGAAACGAAGCCCTTGACCTCATCGTCTAACAGGCCACCGCCTGCGCCACCACCCGGCCGATTATTCACGTCTTCAATGCGGGTGGCTTGCAGGCCATTCTGTGTCGGGAACCCACTCACCTCAACGACCATGCCGACAACCAGAAGCTGATCCAGCCTTTCAGGCAAGCCACCAAAAGGCAGGTCGTTGGGTATTTCGACACCACGCGCGGCTTCGATTATAGAGTCGTCGATAATGGTATCCGGAGAGACTGAAACTGTCTGTCCGTGTACGACAAAAGAACCGTCTGCTGCCGATACTGAAGAAATCGCGCCCACCAGTTCATTATCAAAACGAATACTGTCTGCCACACCATTACTGCTGTCCGACTGTGAACCACGCACCGTGATGACCTGCCCCAGACCAATGACTGCCTGCAGTTGTGCGTTGGTTGGATTTTCCAGAATGACAGAATCGTCATCTGCAGAAATGATACGTGCATTTCCGGTTTCATAGCGAACGCCATTCACAATGACGCTGCCAAAAGCGGTAATGGTGCCAGATGACGTCACCGCAGTCTTCGTCACACCTGCGCTGCCACCCCCGTCATCACCGCCTCCACCACCACAGGCAGTAAAGGTCGAAGCGATAAAAATGGCCGCCAGGGCTGTTATCAATTTGTTACTAAACATAGTTGCATCCTCCTGTTCCAGATAAATGAGTAGCCAGATGATCAGAACGCTTTCTGACATATTTGGGAATATAGTCCCATTTATAGACAATGTCAAATCAGCCCGAATAGCCAGGTTCCTCGTGATGCACGGGATCAGATTTTATGAAACATAATGCAAACTGGAGGACACAAGGGATTCACCAACGATAACCATGAGAAATAAAGCAATGAAGCTCATAGTGCGTGGTGGGAAACTCAGTCGGATTTGCACGCTGAATTTCACAATAAAGCGCTGTAAGGAGTGTTGTATTTATTTACAATCAATAGAAGTGCACTACACAGTAATGCTTTATTACAGTAATGCTTTATTACAGTAATGCTTTATTACAGTAATGCTTTATTTTTTAACTTTATTTAAAGATAACCTGCCCATGCTCAGTGATCAGCAAGTTGAAGATTTTAGAAAGACCTTTCCTGCTTTAGGGGAAGATACAAAACTGCTTGCGGAAATTCGTAGCAATGCCGTTCATGTACAAATCCCACTTGGTTATGCTAGCCCGCATATTGCATGAAGGGAATAGATTTTCTGGAAAAACTCA
>DTYI01000121.1 GCA_012961935.1 Thiotrichales bacterium
GTACGGCCGGTTTCAAGTTTCACCCGCAGCAGGGTGTAATCTTTGAAGCGTTCGGCGATTAAATAATGTGTTACCGCCTCCTTGCCGTTGTTCACCACGGCCATACGTTTGCGGTCTTTTGGGTGGCGGCCAATCGGTGCGTCAATTGTTCCTCCCGCAACCAGAGCACCCTGCACCAGCGCTAGATATTCCCGCCCCATGCTGCGCGCCTGCAATGCATCAACCAGTGATTTATGGCTTTTTAAATTGCGCGCGACAACCATCACGCCTGTAGTATTTTTATCCAGCCGATGCACAATGCCGGCGCGCGGCAGATCACCCAGCTCTGGATAGCGATGTAGCAAGCCATTCAATAAAGTACCCGACCAGTTACCTGATGCCGGGTGCACGACCAGCCCTTTTGGCTTGTTCAAAATGATGATCGATTCATCTTCGTGTAGCACATCGAGTGCAACAGGTTCCGGCTCAAATTCAGTCTGCTCAATTGACTCCTCGACATTCAGGGCAACCACTTCACCACCGCGCACCTTATCCTTGCACCGCCACTGCTTTTGATTTACCCGAATCTGCCCCTGCTTCACCCAGCTTTGTAACCTGGCGCGGGAATAATCCGGGAACATTTCGGCCAACGCCTGGTCCAGACGTTTTCCAGCCAGTGATTCAGGAATTTCTGTTTGTTCAGAAATTTCAGGCATTATTGACAAGACTCATACACATTACTTGGGTATTATACGCAACAGTACGTTCAACAGGTTTTTAAATGACCCGCTTAATCACACTTATATTATTTCTATCGCTACTCTCCGGCTGCGCCTTGTTCAAAGGCAAAAAAGAAAAGGAAACAGAAGCCGAGGCAACCAAATCCGCAGAAAACCTTTTTCTGGAAGGCGCCAACGCCATGGGGCTGAAAAACTACACGACAGCGATTGAGATTTTTGAAACGTTGGAGTCACGCTACCCTTTCGGCGTTTATGCGCAACAGGCACAACTGGAAATTGCTTACGCCTACTACAAGCAGGGCGAACCCGATGCTGCGATTGCAGCGGCGGATCAATTTATCAAACTGAATCCCCGCCATCAAAACGTTGATTATGCCTACTACCTGAAAGGTCTGGCTGATTTTCATCGCCACGATGGATTCTTCGACAGATTTATCAAACGCGATATTTCCAAGATGGATCCAGCTCCATTTGAAAATGCATTCGTACAATTTAAACAGTTAATTAAACGTTTCCCCAACAGTCGTTATGCCGAAGATTCACGACAGCGTATGATTTATTTGCGCAACCTGCTGGCGGACTATGAAATCAGCGTCGCTGAGTATTATCAAAAACGCCACGCCTGGGCGGCCGTTGCGAAACGAGCGTCATACGTTATTAAACACTACCAGGGGTCTGATTCGGTTCCGAAAGCCCTGGCGATTCTCGCCGATGCCTATGACAAGCTGGGAATGGAAACGGCAAAGGCCGAGACACTGAAAATTATTGAGCATAATTTTTCGGCGAAGAAGAACAATTAGCCATCTAAATTCACCGCAGAGACGCAAAGAACGCAAAGAAAATATTGTTAATACTTTGCGTTCTTTGCGTCTCTGCGGTGAAAATTTTTAAGTATAAAATTTTTTGTGGAACCCCGACGTAATCGGATAGCGCCGATCTTTTCCAAAACCACGTGAAGTGATGCGAACGCCGGGTGGCGCCTGACGGCGTTTATACTCATTCCGCAAGACCATTATCGCAACGCGCCGCACGATATCGGCATCAAACCCCGCCGCGACAATTTCATCCACGGCCTGATCCTGTTCGATAAAACGTTCCAGAATCGGGTCAAGCACCGCGTAGTCCGGCAGACTGTCACTATCCTTCTGATCATCCGCCAGTTCTGCCGAAGGTGGACGCGTGATGACGCGCTCTGGAATGATGGGGCTGATAGAATTCCGATAGCGGGATAATTCGTAGACCAGTAATTTGGATACATCTTTAAGCGGCGCAAAACCACCGGCCATGTCGCCGTATAGAGTGGCATACCCGACCGACATTTCGCTTTTATTCCCGGTGGTCAACAGCATGCGACCGGTTTTGTTCGACAGCGCCATCAAAATCACACCGCGGCTACGCGCCTGGATATTTTCTTCAGTGGTGTCCGGTTTTGTGCCTTCGAATTGCGGTTGCAAAGTTTCCAGAAATTGCTGGAATACAGGCTCGATAGAAATAGTCTCGTAGTTAACGCCCAATGCATCGCACTGCGCAGCTGCGTCATCCAGACTCATCTGCAAAGTGTAGCGAGAGGGCATGCGCACGGCATTGACTCGATCTGCACCCAGTGCGTCAACCGCCACCGCCAACGTCAGCGCAGAATCGATGCCACCGGACAATCCCAGCAGCACGCCGGGGAAACCATTTTTTTCCACATAATCATGCACGCCCAGCACCAGCGCCTGATAAATATCGGCGAGATCATTTTCTTCTGCCTCGGCAATTGGCTGGTTGTCAGAAGGCCATGTCAAAATATCCAGCGATTCTTCAAATGCAGCTGCACGCAATATAATTTTCTGGTCAGCATTCATGGCCAGCGACCGGCCATCAAAAATCAGTTCATCCTGCCCACCGACTGAATTGACATAAACCATCGGCAGGCCTGTTTCGACCACGCGATCCTTGAGCGTCTGGATACGCTCACGCTGCTTTCCACGTCGAAATGGTGAGGCATTGATATTCACGATGAGCTCAGCGCCTGCGTCTCTGGCCAGTGCGATCGGTTCTGGCTGCCAGGCATCTTCACAAACGGTTAAGCCAACGTTCAAGCCCTTGCAGTTAAATACGCAAGGCTCATGGCCACGCACGAAGTAACGCTTTTCATCAAAGACGCTGTAGTTAGGCAATAAATGTTTATGGTATTGCACAAGCACCTTGCCATCGCGCAAAACCACAGCGGTATTTCGCACGCCGCTGGCATCATCCGTCGGCAGTCCAAGAATAACGTCGATGGCCTGAACGGATTTGGCAATTTTGTAAAGTGCTGTTTCGGCCCACTGGCGAAAGCCCGGGCGCATAAGTAAATCTTCCGGCGGGTAACCGACTAATGTCAGTTCTGGAAATACGACCAGATCAGCTTTGTATTCATCTCTGGCCCGATGGGTATATTCCAGGATTTTTTGCGCATTGGCCTCGACATCACCCACGGTCATGTTGATCTGGGCAAGTGCAATTTTTATTTTTTTCACGGAAAACTTTTTTGCGTTTTATGGCCTGGAAATTCACCGCAAAGACGCAGAGGTTGCAAAGAAAACTTTTTTTCAAAAAACTTTGCGCTCTTTACGTCTTTGCGGTGAATCATACTCATTTCAAAACTTCCATCATCTTCATTCCCATCTCGGCAGGTGAACGCACGGTATGTACACCGGCTGCTTCCAGCGCGGCATATTTTTGTTCCGCTGTACCCGTGCCGCCAGAAATAATTGCGCCGGCATGGCCCATGCGTTTTCCAGGTGGCGCGGTGACGCCTGCGATATAAGCCACAACTGGTTTGTCTACTTTTTCCTGGATATATTCCGCCGCCTGCTCTTCTGCGCTGCCACCGATTTCACCCACCATGACGATGCCATCTGTTTCAGAATCGGCCTGGAAACGTTTTAGACAATCGACAAAATCCAGCCCCTGAATCGGGTCGCCACCAATGCCGACACAGGTGCTCTGCCCCAGCCCTGCAAGTGTGGTTTGATGCACGGCTTCGTAGGTCAGCGTGCCGGAGCGGGAAACAATGCCGATCCGCCCGGGTTTGTGGATGACGCCCGGCATGATGCCAATTTTGCATTCACCCGGCGTGATAATCCCCGGACAATTTGGCCCGACCAGCACGGCATCACCCATTTCAAGTTCAGCCTTGACCTTGAGCATATCCAGCACGGGGATGCCTTCTGTGATGCAGACGATGACTTTGATGCCTGCGTCATTCGCCTCAAGGATGGCATCTGCCGCGAAAGCTGCGGGCACATAAATCATGGTGGCATCCGCACCTGTTTCATCGACCGCATCGGCTACTGTATTAAAAACCGGCCGGTCAAGATGCATCTGACCACCTTTGCCCGGCGTCACCCCACCGACCAGATTGGTGCCGTATTCAATCGCCTGCTCAGAGTGAAACGTACCTTGCTTGCCGGTGAAGCCTTGACAGATAACGCGCGTATTTTTATCGACCAAAATGCTCATGCCTCACCTTCCCTGGCCGCTGCCACAACCTGACGCGCTGCTTTGGCCAGATCATCTGCCGGGATAATCGACAAGCCTGAATCAGCCAATAACTGTCTGCCTTCTTTCGCCTTTGTGCCTTCGAGCCGCACAACAACCGGCACATCGACATGCACTTCTTCGATGGCCTGAATAATGCCTTCCGCAATCAGGTCGCAGCGCACGATGCCGCCGAAAATATTCACCAGCACTGCTTTGACGTGCTCATCAGACAAAATCAGTTTGAAGGCTTCGGCAACACGCGCAGCCGTGGTACCACCACCGACATCCAGAAAATTCGCCGGCTGGCCACCTTCCAGTTTAATCAGATCCATGGTCGCCATCGCAAGGCCAGCGCCGTTGACCATGCAACCAATGTCGCCGTCCAGGTGAATGTAATTTAATTCATGCTCACGGGCATACACTTCGCGTTCATCTTCCTGATTTGTATCGCGCATTTCGGCAAGATCAGGGTGGCGATACAATGCACTGCCATCAAGATTGATCTTTGCATCCAGCGCGATCAATTTGCCTTCAGTTGTCGTCACCAGTGGATTGATCTCAATCAGGCTGGCATCGATATCCAGAAATAGCTGGTATAAACGTTTCAGCAAATCACCAAAGGCGCGAATCTGTGTACCTTCCAGTCCCAGTTTAAAAGCCAGCTTGCGCGCAAGATATGGCTGTAGGCCGGTCGCAGGGCTGACAAATTCAGTGAATATTTTCTCTGGTGTTTCAGCCGCCACCTCTTCAATTGACATCCCGCCAGCCGAAGAGGCAATCACCGCAACGCGTTTTCTGGCCCGGTCAACCAGCAGGCTGAGATAAAACTCGCTGGCAATATCCGTCAATGGTTCAACGTATAATTTTTCAACCGGCAAACCTTCAGCGCCAGTTTGGTGCGTGATTAATTGGCTGCCCAATAACTTTTCTACTGCCGTGGCGAGTTCGGCCTTGTTACGAAACTTGATCACACCACCTGCCTTGCCCCGGCCACCCGCATGCACCTGTGCTTTCACAATCGCCGGTTGTCCTGCCAGCCATTGATCTATTGCTGTAATATCATCCGCCGAAGACAATAATTTCCCATCCGGCACAGGGATGTTTTTCTGTTGAAAAAGCTGCTTGGACTGGTACTCATGTAGGTTCATAGGATGTTATTCTTTGATCTAGTTGGCATATTCTTATATAAACGCCGACAAGATGCCACGCAATTCCTATAATGAAACGGACTTTTCCCATGACATTAACCTTTGATAACGAACTTATGGTCGAACACGCGCGCGGCAAGCATCGCAACGAAAAACGCTCATGGCATTCGCTGAGGTTATTTCTTTTATACAGAATCGGCCTGGCAGCCCTGTTATTGATCCTGTTCTTCCTCGATGGGAGCAACGAACTGGGCATTTACAATCCAGACCTGTACCTGAATACCACCTACACCCTGCTTGGCTTGAATCTGCTCCTGATATTACCAACCTATTTAAAATGGCTGCCCTTTCGCTGGCTGGTTTTTATCATGACAGGCGCAGACATCCTGGCTCTGACGCTGCTCATGCACGCCAGCTCGGGGCTATCCGGCGGCCTGGCGTTGCTGATTATTCCCACTATCGCAGGCGTCGGCATACTCCTGCCGGGGAGAATGGCGCTGTTTTTTGCAGCCATCGCGGCACTGGCCGTGCTCGCCGAACTGGTCTACGGCTTCTGGGAAAATATTTACCGCTCGCCTAATTACACCATGGCCGGCATCCACGGCATGCTTTATTTCGCTATCGCCAGTCTGGCAGCGAAGCTGGCGCGCCGGGTAAAAGAATCCGAAGCAACGGTTACGGAACTGGACGAAAACCTGGCCAGCATAACGGAAATGAATGAGCAGATTATCGACAACATGCAATCGGGCGTTTGTGTGGTCGGTGACGATGGGCGAGTGCGCCTGATCAATCAAACCGCTCAACGTCTGTTGGGCGCATCAAAACTCAGCAACCCATTGCGCCTTGCTGATCTATCCGACTCGCTTTACACCAGCTTCGCAGTCTGGCGAAAACGCCGCGACGATCGTACTTACGAACACAATGCGACCACTGAAAGCGGCTCGAACTTTGAGGCCCGCTTCATCCAGGCCGGAGAAGGCAAACAGGCCGTCACCCTGATTTTTCTGCAGGACATTTCCGAACGCAACCGCCAGTTACAGGCGATGAAACTGGCATCGCTGGGCCGGTTCACTGCCAGTATTGCCCATGAAATCCGCAACCCACTGGGCGCTATCAGCCATGCCACACAATTGCTCCAGGAATCACCTAATCTGAATAAAGATGACCAGCGTCTTGTTGCAATCACCGAAACCAACACCAAACGCATGAATCATATTATTGAGGACATCCTCAATATGTCACGGCGCACCCCCTCATCACCAGACACAATCCCTTTGCATAGCTGGTTACAGCAACTACTGGATGAATACCGGCAACAAAAACTGGCGCCTGAGAATGCGTTATACCTGCGATTCACCCCCAGCGACAAAACCGCCACTTTCGACACCAACCAGCTTCGGCAAATTCTCTGGAATTTACTGAATAATGCGCAGAGTCATGGCCGTTCCGATCAGAAAACAGTGACCATCACGATTGAAGGTGACATTCCTGACAATGCAACTTTCGCGCATATTGATATTATTAACGATGGCGCACAAATTTCAGCAGAAAATGAAAAACAGCTTTTTGAACCTTTCTTCACCACCAGCAATGATGGCACAGGTCTGGGGCTATACCTCTCAAGGGAATTGTGCGAGAACAACGGCGGCAGTCTTGACTACATCAGACAGCCGGATGGAAAGACCTGCTTCCGCATCAAATTACCCATAAAAGATGTCGATTAACAACATCCTGATTATCGATGATGAACCCGATATCCGCGAACTGCTGGAGCTAACGCTGGCGCGCATGGGGCTCGACGCCACCTGCACGGCCGATGTCAAAACCGCAAAAACCGCGCTCGAAAATAAATCATTCGACCTCTGCCTGACTGACATGAACCTGTCGGATGGGACTGGTCTGGAAATTGTCGAGCACATACAACACACACAACCGGATTTGCCAGTTGCCGTTATCACGGCTTATGGCAGCATGGAGCTGGCCGTGCAATCATTAAAAGCAGGCGCCTTCGACTTTGTTTCCAAACCCATTGATCTGAAGATTCTGCGCGGGTTGATTGAATCCGCACTCAAGGTTGCAAAGAAAAAATCCCCTTCCAGCTCACAGGAACTGCTGGGTTCCAAACTGCTAGGCAGCTCGGATGCCATGAACCAGCTACGCAGCACAATCAGCAAACTCGCCCGCAGCCAGGCACCCGTTTACATCCACGGCGAATCCGGCAGCGGCAAGGAACTGGTGGCGCGTGAAATTCATGACATGGGACCCCGTGCCGACAACCCCTTCATCGCCGTCAACTGTGGCGCGATTCCGTCTGAACTGATGGAAAGCGAATTCTTCGGCCACAAAAAAGGCAGCTTCACCGGCGCGACCACAGACAAGGAAGGACTTTTCATGGCCGCGCAGGGCGGCACCTTACTCCTGGACGAAGTCGCCGACCTGCCCCAGGCCATGCAGGTCAAACTGCTGCGCGCCATCCAGGAACGCGCCGTCAAACCCATCGGCGAACATCAGGAACAATCGGTTGACGTGCGAATCCTCTGCGCCACCCATAAAAATCTGGCAGAAGAAGTACAGGCCGGACGCTTCCGGCAGGATCTTTATTACCGGCTCAATGTTATCCAGTTAGACGTGCCGCCCCTGCGTGAGCGTGCTGAAGACATCTCCATCCTCGCTGATTTCTTTCTCGAAAAAATTGCCGGCCAGTGGCAAAACCCTAAACTGGAACTCTCGGAAGATGCACAAAAAAAACTCGCCGCATACAGTTTCCCCGGCAACGTCCGCGAACTGGAAAACATCCTCGAACGCAGCGCTACTCTCTGCGAAAACACAACGCTGAAAGCCGATGACATTTCACTTCCCGAAACAGCAACGTCTGAAAAACAGACCGCAAACCTGCCACCGGAAACACCAGACGACACCGGCACATTAAAACAAACCCTCACCGAACAGGAAAAAACTGCCATCCTCGAAGCCCTCGAAGCCACCCGCTGGAACAAAACCGCCGCCGCGAAACAACTCGGCTACACCCTGCGGCAACTACGCTACCGGCTGAAAAAACTGGATCTGGAATAACCAGCATTCTCACTTGACGAATCAGCATGAGAATCCTACACTTAAGTAATACTTTTTCTTTTTGTAAGGAATATCCATGCAGAAAACAACTCTCACAAGCAAGGGCCAGATTACCATCCCTAAACCCATCAGGGAGTCCCTGCACTTACACTCCGGCGACAAGATTGAATTTATCCTGACCCAAAAAAACGAAGTATTGCTACGCCCTGTTACAAAAAAAGTAGATGATCTGTT
This sequence comes from Thiotrichales bacterium, assembly GCA_012961935.1. Lineage (GTDB taxonomy): Bacteria > Pseudomonadota > Gammaproteobacteria > CAZUMV01 > CAZUMV01 > UWMA-0217. The sequence continues at coordinate 8,684 of DTYI01000121.1, forward strand.
TGGTATTCTGCATAAGCCAGGAAGAAAATCAGTTACGGTCGAACAAATGGATGCAGCAATCAAACAAAAAATCAAAGATGAGTTTCAGTGAAAGCGCTGGATACGAATATACTTGTAAGGTTCCTGACAAAAGACAACCAACAGCAGGCGGCGCTGGTTTACAAGCTATTTACGAAAGCGGAGACACAGCAGAAGGTCTTATTTGTCCCGCTACTGGTTGTCCTGGAAACAATCTGGGTTTTGCAATCCATTTATGAAATTTCTGACAAAGAAATTCTGTCAGCGATGAGCGAACTTCTACTAATGCCAATCCTGGAGTTTGAAGCTCAACCAGCTATCCAGTATTTTATTACATCAGCGAAAGAAACCAGGCTGGATCTCGCAGATATTTTAATCGCGCAGTCCGCCAGACTATCCGGTTGTGAGCGAGTAATCACTTTTGACAGAAGAGCCACCCGGTTCGAATACTTTGAAATCCTCAACTGACGGCTTCCTTCGATCATGGATGCCTGCCTGGAAAGAAGTATTTCCTTTGCACTCCTTGTGGCGCCTTTGCGGTGAAATTTTATAAACCGACAAAACCGCTGACACTTTTGTCACATCCTGACAAAAACGTCAGAACCAGCCCTGACAAGAAAGTGACGGTATTCGCAAACCGCCGCTTGCCTGAATTCAGTATAAATACATAACCCATTGTTTATATTTGAATTTGTAATACAGAAAGAAAGTTGGCACGACATCTGCTTTTATAGTCGCAAGCCAGACAGTTGTCGGGCGTAATTTTTTTTTAAACAATCTCTAAAAGGAGAATAAAATGCGTAACCAAAAAGGTTTTACATTGATCGAACTCATGATCGTTATCGCGATCATCGGCATTCTGGCTGCGATTGCGCTGCCTGCTTATCAGGATTATACGATCCGCTCTCAAGCATCTGAAGGGCTAAGCCTTGGCAGTGGTCTGAAAATCCAGGTTGCTGATGTGTATGCAGAAACTGGTGACTTAGCCGATGCAGATAGTGGTGCAAATGGAATCCCAGCTGCTAATACCGTAACTGGTAAGTACGTAACTCAGGTGGCCGTTGTGGACGGCGTCATCACTGTTACCTATGGCAATGATGCTAATGCCAACCTGACTGGAACCATCGCCCTGACTCCAACTGACAACGCCGGCTCTCTTAGCTGGGTCTGCTCATACTCTGATGCCGCGAACTACAAGTATGTACCGGCAGCTTGTCGTAACGCTCCTTAAATTAAGGCAAATAAAGAATCAATGGGGTCAGACTCCTTTGATATTCAAACCCCCTCCTCGTGAGGGGGTTTTTTGTGGAAAAGGAAAAGGGGGCGCTACCCTCTCTATTTTTACCCACAAGTTTTCCTGAAGAGCCAATTTCTATTCGTAGTGCGTCCATAGCCGTATAACCTTGATTACATGTTCTTCTTCATATACTTGGTAGACGAGCCTATGCTGGATATTGATTCTTCTCGAATATGCGCCATTTAAATCACCAACCAGCTTTTCATGAGGAGGCGGATTTTGATAGGGATTTTCCTCTATCAATTCCAGCAACTCGTTGGCCTTCTTTTTCAAACCGGATGCTGAAATTTTTTTCGCGTCTTTTTGTGCCTGTTTTGTATACACCAACTCCCATTTCACCAATCAAGCTCCTTCGAACATTGGGATAAATCCTGACTCATACCCTCTTTGATAGATTCCCTCATGCCAGGTACTGACAACAAATGAATTGTTTCGGCAACCGCATTCCAGTCTTCTTCCGAAACCAGAACCGCATTTCCTCGTTTTCCAGTAATTATAATAGGTTGGTGAGTTTCTGCCGCTTCATCAATGAGGCTATAGAGCTTTGAACGGGCTTCTGTAGCATTCAAAATAGTCATAATAATTACCTCCTTTTTAGAGCGTGCGCTTACGCGTACGGGATGTCAAGAGGGAAAAGGGGACGCTACCCTTTTCTAATCGTTCCGCTTGAAAAACAGGCTCCGAACTGCACAATTGTCTATATGGAAGTTATCGTAGACACCAATATTTTTCTTGCTGTTGTGCTTGACGAGTCGGAAAAAGAGAAAATTATTGGGCTCACAGCACA
>DTYI01000122.1 GCA_012961935.1 Thiotrichales bacterium
AGGCCGACCAGAATGGCGACCCCCAGGAGGCCGACAATGGCGATCGCAAGGCGGCGGTGTGCCAGGGCAAATGCGCTGCACACAGCCGCGGCCAGTGCCAGGAGCGGACCACGGCTGGACGCCATCAAGATGAAGGCCGCACAGAGCGCCATGATGCCCAGCCACAAAACGCGTTCGCCCTTGCCGCTTGCCTGGGGAAGCAAGGCTATTCCCGCATAGGATTGCGTATTATCAACAAGAATCAGCGAGTGTCAAGCTGGGTTGCTAATTATGTGCTCTCTTCTGTAAAAGCGGCCTTTAAATAACTCAACATTGACCATAATGTCAGGATTGCCGCGATCAGTAGCAAAACGAGTCCCAGCTTTGCTGTGGGCACTCCGATTAGTGGTACTTCATAAAGCAGGAAGAAGAGTGCAAACATTTGCACGGTGGTTTTAACTTTTCCCAAATAGGAAACTGCAACCTTGCCGCTCTCTCCCACTCCTGCCATCCACTCGCGCAGAGCAGAGATTGTTATTTCCCGCCCGATAATGATCATGGCAGAAAGTGTGATCCAGACATTACCATAGTGTTCAACCAGCAGGATCAGGATGACAGCTACCATGAGTTTGTCAGCGACAGGATCCAGAAATTCACCGAAGCGGGAAGTTTGCCCAAGTTTGCGCGCCAGGTAGCCATCGAACCAGTCTGTAAACCCAGCCAGTGCAAAAATGATTCCACTGTATTCACCTGAGTGTTTTATCGGTAGATAAAACAGGACAAGGATCAACGGAATCGCAAGGATTCTAAGTATGGTAAGCGTGTTGGGGATGTTCCAGGTCATCCGCATATTCTATCCTTGTTAGTGGTGGCGCGCATAGATGTGTTTGGCCAGATTCTGGCTAATACCGGGTACCTTTGCTATTTCTTCAATGCTTGCACGGCTAATTCCACGCAACCCACCAAAATGTTGCAGCAGGCTTTTTCTGCGTTTTGGACCCAGCCCGGGAATTCCCTCAAGCGTAGAGCTGATACGCGACTTTGCGCGCTTTTTCCGATGTCCTGTAATCGCGAACCGATGTGCCTCATCGCGAATTTGCTGAATCAAATGTAGCGCCGGAGAGTGCTCCGGAATAATAACCGGGTCAGGCTTGCCGCTGATAAATAAAGTTTCAAGCCCAGGTTTGCGCGCTTCACCTTTTGCAACACCAATTAATGTGACGCCCTGGATTTGCAAATTTTCCAGTACAAATTCTGCTTTGGCCAACTGCCCTTTTCCGCCGTCAATAAATAATATATCCGGCAGAGGCGCCTCACCTGATTTTAATCGTTTATAACGTCTGGTCAGCGCTTGCTCCATTGCCGCATAATCATCGCCCGCAGCAATGCCGGTGATGTTGAAATACCGATAATCCGAATTACGTGGCCCGGCCTCATCGAATACAACGCATGAAGCTACGGTTGCTTCTCCGCTGGTGTGGGATATGTCAAAACATTCCATGCGCTGCGGAATGGCGGCGAGATCAAGCGCTTCTTGCAGTACCTCCAACCGCTGTCGAATATTGGTTTTAGAAGACAGTTGTGATTGCAGGCTGATCGCTGCATTTTTTCTGGCCATTTCCAGCCAACGCGCGCGTTCACCTCGCACATGGTGACTGATTTTAACGCGCATACCTTTGCGCAATTGCAGCATTTCCAGAAGCAGTTCTGTATCGGGCAAAACCTCATCCACGATTAATTCAGCCGGTATCTCGCGATGGCTATAATACTGGCTGATAAATGCGCTGAGTATTTCTGCTTTGCTTG
>DTYI01000123.1 GCA_012961935.1 Thiotrichales bacterium
CCTCAACAGTAACTCTTCCCCTAAATTTTTTTGGCTTTGTAGGTACTTTTTTCCCTTCCATAAATTTCTTAGCATCTATTTGTGTGATTTTTCCGCCAAGTGTTGCAAGGATTGTATTTCCAGCAACAATATCGTTGAAGGCAAGTCTATCCGTTTCTACTAAATGTAACGCATCCAATTCAACTAATTCAAGTTTTTCTGGATTAAATTCTGACCGTGTAATAAGTTTTCCAGCGTTAGTAGTTCCAGTGCCTATACAAAGTAGAGGTGTTTCTGGTCTTGCTGAAGCCGCATCGCTTGCTGTTCCGTCTCCTCCAAAAAAATCTATAAAATTCGATAATCCTGATATGCGGTCAACCACCGAAATATCAAGGTCATAAGTCAGTCTTTATTCAACGGCCTTGGAAACCATGACCATCGCGGGCCGTATCAAACGGCCATTTAGCAGATAACCTTTCTGCATCACAGCCATTACAGTATTGGGTTCGAGTTCTGCATTCTCCTGCATCGACATCGCCTGATGATGCTCGGGGTTAAACTTTTCGCCTTCAGGATTGACCACTTCGATACCAAATTTCTCGAACACGTCGTTCAGCATTTTCAGGGTCAGCTCCATGCCTTCCCGTATTTTTTCTGTCTCGCCCGGCTCTTCATCTGCCGCAGCCAGCCCCAGTTCCAGGCTGTCCTTCACTGGCAACAATTCCGCTACAAATTTTTCGATGCCGTATTTGTGCGCGTTTTCGATTTCGCGCTGTGTCCGTTTGCGCTGATTTTCCTGCTCGGCCTGCATCCGTAAAATACGGTCCCAGTTTTCTTCTGCCCGGGCTTCGGCAGCCTCTTTTTCGCTAGTCAGTTTTTTCAGTTGCGTTGCAATATCCTGCGTTTCTTTTTCTGACTGCTCAACGGCATCTTCTGTGGCCTGATCAAGTGACTCATCCGCCTGCATGAAAGTCTCCAATAATTACATTAAACAATAAATTACAAACTATTCCTAAATCTTTTCTTTAAGAAATAGTTGCGTACTATTTTGATTTCGCTGTCAGAGATGGGGCTGTTTAACGGAAATTCAAGGCCGCACCCAATAATCTTGCTGTGACATCGACGACCGGGATAACCTGATCATAAGCCATGCGAGTCGGGCCGATGACACCCAGGACACCCAGAATTTCCCCATCAACCGAATAAGGCGCAGAGACAACGCTGTAATCGTCCAGTACTGAATAGCCAGATTCGTGACCCACAAAAATCTGCACACCATCCGCATCCACACAGCGATCGAGTATGTGCAGAATATCGCGTTTCTGATTAAACGCCTCAAAAAGCTGGCGTAATTTTTCCATATCCGAAAGCTCCACATATTCCATCAGATGCGTCTCACCGGCGAGCACATAGTCTTCATCCAGAGCGTTACTTGAGAAAGCCTGTTCGCCAAGTGCAAGAACAGACTCCATGAGTTCATTCAGACTAGAACGCATTTTCTGAAGCTCATCCGTTAAGCGTTTTCGCGCTTCAACGATATCCAGACCAGCAAACTGTTCGGTCAGAAAATTTGCTGCCTGTTCAAGTTCTGATCTGGAATAATCCCGTTCCAGTTTCAGGACCCGGTTTTGTACATCATCCCCCGCCATCACCAGCACTGCCAGCACACGTTGATCTGATAAGGGCATGAATTCAATCTGGCGAATTGTCGTATTGGTATGCCGGGGTAAGGTGACAATGCCGGCCAGTTGCGTCATACCTGAAAGCAGTGTCGACGCGGACTGTACGAGCTCCTGAGTGCCTCCTGCATGATTTAATTTTTCAGCGTAACGGCTAATCACCCCTTCCTCTAAAGGCTCAACCTGCAACAAGGAGTCTACAAATAACCGATAACCCGCTTCGGTGGGTATGCGGCCTGCGGAGGTATGAGGAGAAGTAATCAATCCAAACTCTTCCAGGTCAGACATGATATTGCGAATCGTTGCCGGGCTGACACTTAATCCAGACACGCGCGCAAGGGTGCGAGAGCCCACTGGCTGACCATCACTAATATGCGTTTCCACCAGTGTTTTCAACAGCTGACGCGCACGATCAGAGAGCTGATTTTCCGGTTTAGACTGATCTATCATAGAAAAACTGAATACAATACTTTAGTCGTCAAGATTAACAGGATAAATCCTTTTTTGCATGTGATGGTGATCGCATGCTAGGGTAGATTTTAATAAGTCTAATTGAATTTCTGAGGAGGAAAAATGATCTGCAAGCTTCACGAAGTGAGTCGTAATAGTTAGACTATTGCGGCGAGCTTCGTGAAGCTTGCGGGGCATTTTAACCCGCAGAAAACAATTGGGACATATTAAAACCTACCCTGGCTTCCCC
>DTYI01000124.1 GCA_012961935.1 Thiotrichales bacterium
AAAATATATTTTTATTTTTATTAAGCATAATTTTATTTTATTATAGAAATCATAGATTAAGGTTAGATAAACAAAATAATTCTATATATTTAGGATAAAATTTTTGGCACTCCTGAGTTATTATGTCTTACTATAATAGCATCTTTTTCTAAAAGTTTTTATTACTTATTAATTGGTAGTTTGATTTTATTTATTGTCTCTTTTTTGTCGCGTTACAAAAAAGGGACTTGCGCATCAGCGATGAAGTCTAAAAAGAAGTACACACTTAAAAATGCGCGAAACAGATACCAATAGACTTTCTTATTATTTCCATTCGGCGCAATATGCTACGCTATTGCGCCCTACGAGAGCTATATATGTATAATAAGTGGAAAGTAGATTCCATTTATTAGAATCTGTTAGATACTCAAGCCGTCTTATTTAAGGAAATAAAATGAAGAAAAAATATTTTGGTTATCTTGCTCTGCTACTAATGATATTCTTTTGGTACCAATCTCCTACAACTTCAAACTCATCAAGCACAAAAGCAAAGACAGTTGCTCCGGTCACTAACTATGACCCTATTAATAAATGGTGTGAAGAGAAAGTAGCCTCTGCCAATGAAGTTATGAATCTTGCTAAACAAGATAGCTAAATTTATGAAGAAGCCGGCCACTTGGTTGTTGAGATGAAAATGTTTTTGCCTGATTTAAATCAGCGACTCGGATATGTCAAAGCTATTGCAGATGCTGATGTTGTACTATCTGGAGAAGCTCGTAATATTTATTATTATAACCCTTCAAATAAGCTAATTGCACAAGCAGATCAATATAAGGGGGTGCGATTAGTTGATTAACTGTGTCTAACAAAAAACTCAGCCCAACCTTGTATCTGTCTCGATGCTTTAAAATAGCTATTTAGAGTATCAGGGAGAGTGGTGAACCTGTGTCCACCCTTAGCACGTAGGTTGGGCTGACGAAGGAAGCCCAACACTGTACGTTATCTATTCGTTGGGCTTCGTAAACTCAGCCCAACCTACGAATTGTTCAGCGCCTCGTGCACAGTCCTACCGATATCAGCCGCATTCTCCACAACGTGCGCACCCAGTTCCGCCATGCGTTTCATTTTAGCCGGAGCGGTATCTGACTCACCGGAGACAATCGCGCCAGCGTGTCCCATGCGACGACCGGGGGGTGCAGTGACACCAGCAATGTAGGCAACCAGAGGTTTATTCATATTTTCTTTTGCCCAGCGCGCGGCTTCAACTTCCTGCTGACCGCCGATTTCTCCGATCAGTACGACCGCGTCGGTGTCAGGATCCTCATTAAACTTTTTGAGGATGGTGATAAAGTCACAACCGTTGACGGGATCACCGCCGATGCTGATGCTGGTCGACTGACCCAGACCCAGGCCGGTCATTTGTTCAACGACTTCGTAGTTTAGCGTGCCTGAGCGCGAGACCAGGCCGACGCGCCCGGGTTGGTAAATATGCTCGGGCATGATGCCGACCTTGCATTCACCGGGTGTGATGACGCCTGCCGTGTTCGGGCCGACAATAATCGCATCATGGCCTTTGAGGTAGCGTTTGACACGCACCATGTCCTGTACCGGGACACCATCAGCGATCACGACGATGACTTTGATGCCAGCATCGATGGCTTCCATGATGGCATCGGCAGCGAAGGGTGGTGGTACAAAAATACCGCTGACATCTGCGCCTGTTTCGGCCACGGCATCATGCACTGAATCAAAAACGGGTAAGTCCAGATGCGTCTGCCCACCTTTTCCGGGCGTCACGCCACCCACAACTGGTGTGCCGGTTTTGATCGCTTCCTGTGCGTGAAAACTGGCGTGCTGGCCAGTAAAGCCCTGGAAAATAACTTTGGAATTTTTGTTGACCAGGATACTCATGCCTGCGCCCCTTTGATTGTTTTGACAGCTTTTTCTGCGGCATCATTGAGCGTCTCCGCTTCAATATAATCCAGCCCGGACTCCCGCATAATTTTCCAGCCTTCTTCGACATTGGTGCCCGCGAGTCGGATAATGACTGGCATGGATATTTCCTGATCACGGATGGCCTGAACAATCCCTTTTGCAATCCAGTCACATCGGTTGATGCCCGCAAAAATATTTAACAGGATGGTTTTTACGTTGGGGTCTTCCAGCACGATGCGAAAAGCGTTGGCGATTTTTTCAGGGGAAGCACCACCACCGACATCGAGGAAATTCGCAGGCTTGCCGCCCTGCAGACTGATCGCGTCCATCGTCGCCATTGCCAGACCTGCGCCATTGACGATGCAGCCGACGTCACCATTCAGCGCGATATAGTTCAGACCATGCCCGGTGGCTTCAACTTCTTTTGGGTCTTCCTCGTCGAAGTCGCGCAGGTCAGTGATATCCGGCAGGCGATAAAGACTGTTACCGTCAAAAGTCATTTTCGCGTCCAGCGCTAGCAGGTCGCCATTTTCCAGCAGTGCGAGCGGATTGATTTCGACCATCAAACCATCCTTGTCGCGGAACAGCCGATAGAGACGCTTCATGATACGGGTCGCTTTTTTTACCGCCGCACCTTCCAGACCCATCACCTTAACCAGCTTGCGGCACTGGAAATCCTGCAGGCCGACCGCCGGGTCGACCGTTTCCTGCGCCATGAGATCGGGATTGTCATCGGCCAGATTTTCAATATCCATCCCACCCACAGCCGACACGATAAAACTGATGCGCTGAGTGGCGCGGTCAATTGTAATGCCGAGATAGAATTCGCGCTCGATCTCACGCACCTGCTCCACCAGCACCCGGCGAACCAGGCGGCCATTATTGCCGGTTTGCGCGGTCACCAGATTCATGCCGATAATTTGTTCCGCCAGTGTCTCGACTTCATCCAGTGAATGTGCAAGCTTGACGCCGCCACCCTTGCCGCGCCCACCGGTATGCACCTGTGCTTTCACCGCCCAAGCGTCTCCGCCCAGGCGTTCGGCGATCGACAGCGCCTGCTGTTCGGTGTGGGCGACCTGCCCCTCCGGCACCGGGATGCCATAATCGCGGAATAATTCTTTGGCCTGGTATTCGTGGATATTCACTTTTTAGCCTCGATCTGTCTGAGTTTTGCGATGACGGCTTCGGCCTGGCGAATGGAAGCCGCATCGATCATGGTGCCATCCAGCGTGACCGCGCCCCGGCCTTCGGCTTCGGCTTCTTTCATGGCGTCGATAATGCGCTGCGCCTTCTCGGTATGCGCTTTTGACGGTGAAAATATTTCGTTGGCCAGTTCAATCTGACTGGGGTGGATGGCCCATTTTCCCTCGCCGCCCAAGGCTGCAAAGGCGCGGGCTACTGCTTCGTAGCCATCGGGGTCATTGAAGTCACCGTAAGGGCCGTCGATCGGCCGCAGGCCATAAGCGCGACAGGCAACAATCATGCGTGACATGGCGAAATGCCAGGGGTTGCCCCAGTGGTGCTGACGATTGCCCTCATCATCCGCATGGGTCAGCACTTTATAATCAGGATTCGGCCCACCCATCGAAGTGGTGCGTGCCTGAATTGAGGCGGCATAATCTGCAACACCAAACACCATCGCCTCCATTCTTTCCGGGCAGGCCTGGGCGATGCGTTCCACATTCGCCATACCTTTCGCGGTCTCGATCAGCACGTGCAGGTTGATCGGGTCAAAACCTTTGGCGGTCTCGATTTGCTCAAGCAGGGTGGCGACGAAATAAATGTCAGCGGGATCACCAACTTTCGGGATCATCACCGTATCCAGCTTGTCACCCGCGCCTTCAACCACCTCGATAATATCGCGGTAGCAATGATGGATATCCAGCCCGTTAATACGGATCGAAACCGAACACTTCGACCAGTCGTAAGTGTTCAGCGCATGGACGATATTTTTTCGCGCCTGCGCCTTATCGGCGAGAGAAACCGAATCTTCAAGATCCAGAAAAACCATGTCGGCGCCCAGATCCGGGGCTTTTTCCAGCATGCGCGGCTGACTGCCGGGGACAGCCAGTTCGCTGCGATGAAGTCGGTCTTTTACTGCCATGATGATTACTCCGAAAATAGTTTGGCCGGGAACCAGCGAATTAAAGCGGGGGATTATAGCGGAACAGGCAATGTCAGACCATGACTTACATTTATCAGGAATTAGCCTTTAAATAATTGCCGAAAAGCTTCGCCAGGATCATCTGCACGCATGAAAGCTTCACCAACCAGAAAAGCATTCACGTTTGCATCACGCATTCGCTGCACGTCTTCAGACGTATGGATACCACTTTCAGTAACGAGCAAACGATCATCCGGAATTTTACCCAGCAGGTTTAAGGTCGTATCGAGAGATGTTTCAAAAGTGCGTAAATTCCGATTGTTGATGCCGATTAATTTTACCGGCAGCTTCAGCGCACGCTCCAGCTCATCGGCATCATGCACTTCCATTAGCACATCCATTTTTAATTCGTGCGCCAGATTAGTCAGCGCTAGTAATTTTGCATCATCCAGTGCAGCGACAATCAATAAAATACAATCCGCATTAATCGCCCGCGCCTCATAAACCTGATAGGGATCGATAATAAAATCCTTGCGAATCACCGGCAGGTCGCAGGCTGTCCTGGCCTGTTGCAAATATTCTTCAGAACCCTGAAAAAAATCCTTATCGGTCAGCACCGACAAGCAGGCCGCACCTGCCTGCGCATAACTTTTTGCGATTTCAGACGGATTAAAATTTTCCCGTAACAATCCTTTGCTGGGTGAAGCTTTTTTTATTTCTGCGATAACAGCTAGTTCACCTGCGTTGATTTTTTTCTCCATCGAGGCGATAAATCCACGCACAGGATCGGCTGTTTTTACCTGTTCAATTAAAATATCGATGGGTTTATTTTTAGAACGCTCAGCAATTTCTTCACGCTTGCGCCGGAGAATTTTTATTAAAATATCTGGCGTGTCTGTCATGCTTGATAGGTCTGGGTTTTTTCAACCAGCGCAGCGAGTTTTTCTTTTGCTTTTCCAGATTTAATCACTTCTTTTGCTTTTTCCATTCCCTCAGACAAAGTGTTTGCAATTCCGGCCACATAAATCGCCGCACCTGCGTTCATGATAACAATATCTCTCGCCGGGCCAGGTTGATTTTCAAGCGCCGATTGCACCATCGATAGACTTTCCTCCGCACTGTCCACCTTCAAGTCTGAGAGCGAGCCACGTTCAACATTAAAATCTTCTGGCTTAATACTGTAGGTTTTTATTTCACCATCAACCAGTTCGCAAACTTTGGTCGGCGCGGCGATACTGATTTCGTCCAGACCGTCTTCTGAATGTATGACCATGACGTGATTGCTACCGAGTTTTTTCAGCACTTCCGCCAGCGGTTCCAGCCACTCTTCGCTGTAGACACCCAGCAATTGATTGGGTGTGCCTGCCGGATTTGTGAGTGGGCCAAGCACGTTAAAAATTGTCCGCACCGCCATTTCCTTGCGCGGGCCGATGGCGTGTTTCATGGCGCTGTGGTGCAATGGCGCAAACATAAAACCCAGACCAATTTCTTCTACGCATTCTGCCACCTGCTCAGGTGTTAACTGTAAATTTACACCCGCCGCTTCAAGCAAATCCGCGCTACCGGAACTGCTGGATAGCGAACGGTTGCCATGCTTGGCCACACGCCCACCAGCCGCCGCCAGCACAAATGTTGATGCGGTGGAAATATTAAACGTACTGGCACCGTCACCGCCTGTACCCACGATTTCAACTAAATTTTCTTTATTATTAATTTTTACCGGCGCAACCAGTTCACGCATCACACTAGCAGCCGCGGTGTGACGTAGGCCACCAGCTCGGCCTTCCCCGGCCCTAGCTCGCGCGCCACCACCACCGCGCGCTCGACCGTCAAATGGTCTATACATGCGCCTATTTTCCCACCCCGGAGATCAGCCTGGAGGCGGCGCAGATCGCCA
>DTYI01000125.1 GCA_012961935.1 Thiotrichales bacterium
CGTATCCAGCTAGGACTTACACGTAATACTATAGCACCCGTTTCCCATGTTTGTCTGTAGACCTTGTGTTGTGAGCCCATAAGTTGGGAGAGGGGAGTGGGATATACGAGAGCCTGTGGAACTGGTGCAACAGCTTCAATCGCGTCAAATATAAAAACACTGAACTCACTAAAGGCGTTGTTGCATGGGCCAATCCGGGAGCAGACCTGACTGGCTGTTTTGCAGAAGGTGGTACTGCCTATGCCTGCTCACCCGAATTGAATGCGATTGTTATCACCGATCCCAACAAGGCTCAGGTGTTGGCAACTGCCTACTCAACTCTGAATCTGGGGTCTGCTGAAGAAGCTTATATCACACGCTCCGGCAACTTCTGGTACATAGGCGACATCCCTTTCAGCTATTTTTCGGAAGAAGACCGCTACCTGGCCTTTGCCGATGTCCTGCACGACATTGTAGGCGTTGACCACCAGCAACCCTTGCGGGCCATGGTACGGCTTGAGGACATCAGCGCCGGCGTCGACCCGGTTTCACTTGATGCCGTCATGTCTTACCTGGAAACAGAAAACGTACCTTTTGCCATTGCGGGCATCCCCGTCTTCGAAGATCCTTATGGCGTGTTATCTGGCGGCAGACCAACAACGATAAAAATGTCCAAATCCAAAGTCGCCAGAACCATTGAACCCTTCTATAAAAAGGGACTCGTATCCATGGTCGCCCATGGTTATACCCATCAATCTGGCAATCTCAACAACCCTTACAATGGCCTGACGGGTGATGATTTTGAGTTTTACCGAGTCACCATCAATGATGACTTCTCGCTCAACTTTCTGGGTGGCGTACCGGGCGATTCCCAGCAGTGGGCAGAAGACCGGATGGCAAACGCCAGGGAAGAACTGGCCAATGCTGGATTTACTGCGTTTGCCTGGGAGGCTCCCCATTACTTTGCCACCGAGGTAGATTATCTTGGCATTAACAATATTTACCCGACTCATTATGGCCGTATGGTCTATGTCAATAACCAGGGACCTGCCGGCAGACACATCGGCCAGTTCTTCCCCTATGTCATTCAGTCAGACTACTATGGTTACCGTCAAATACCCGAAAACATGGGGAATATCGAGCCTGAGCCATTTCTGGGGTACCGCCCCCTGTTTCCTGCAGACCTGATCCGCCATGCCGAAAAAATGAAAGTGGTTCGCGATGGTGTCGCCAGCTTTTTCTACCATCCCTACCTGGGCACAGGTTATCTGAATGAGGTTGTACAGGGTATCAAATCCCTGGGTTACCAATTTATTGCGCCCTGTTCATTGGGTAGTTGTCCACAGGATAATATCAAAGCGACCGTAACCAGTAACGAAGTCATCACCAAAACTGGCGAGTATTCTCGACCCAAAAGCTTCACCAGTTATCATTCGAATTTCTACGGCACTCAGGATCAGACCAAAGAAGAATCTCCTGCCCAGGAGGATTCCTCATCCAGTGGCGGCGGTGGTGGCTCCTTTGGATTTGCCTGGCTGGTAATGCTACTGACCATTCCGCTGGTGCGCAGAAAAGTTCATAGCTGAACACTGACAATTTCTGTTCAATGAAAAACACGCCGTTCACGGCGTGCTTTTCATATGCCGGCATGAAGCCGCCCTGCAATAGCGCAACTCTTCCACAGCCGTGCCGTATCTGACTTTCCCCACAAACAAGCGCAATACTTCGTGCAGGAGCATCAGGACTGGCCCTCATGCAAATCAGAGAATCAAGGATTCCGAGCACACGCAGGTATGACGCGTTGTCGCCAGAATTTTGCCAGCGCCAGACTGCCTGGCATATCTTCCTGCAAGAGATACGGGCTTGCAGCAAACACCGCTGTTTGATGTCCACCCCCGGTTGCTTTTTCTGTCAACCTCAACTGCCGCCTGACCCGGTTTTGATTCGCCGCTGCATACTGCGTTTTACCATCCCGTAATTGCATATCGAACAACTCGAGAACAACCACAACAGAATATGGCCTCCGGCGTGCCATCGTAGCGAGCGCCGATATGTAGAGCTCCGCTGCCTGCAGCGTTAACTTGCCTGCCCCGATGCCATCCTGGAAAAACAGGTAATCGATTTGTGCGTCATTAAGCAGCTCATCCCAGAATCGCGCATAGCCATCCGGTGATTTTGCCTGATTGGTGAAACCGGATATTGCAATTAGCCAGTCTGGACGAACCTCACGCAGCAGTTTACTGGTTTTTCCAAGATAGTCAGATATTTTCTTCTGTTTGTCTCCAGACCAGGTCATATCATCAATTTCATCAGAAATGTACCAGCCATGAATGCAGTCATCAGGAACGTTTATCTGTCGAAGCAAAGCCAGCAATGCAGGCAAACGCAATTGTAAATCCAGCAAGCGCTTGTCAAGATAAACTTTTACCTCGTCCGGGGATGCCGCTGCCTGCTCCCAGAAGTGACTATCATGGTGCAGGCCAAGCCAGAATTTTATGCCTGATCGACACCCAGCCTGAATCATCTGTTTTAATTTTGCATCGACCGTTTCTTTTGATCCGGAGCTTTCATAAAAACTCACGTCATCGTAGGAGCTCCACTGTAAAATGACCGTTTTGAAACCCAGCGACCGAGTTTTCCGGAATAGCTCTTCAGCATAATCAGGACTACTCACACCCAGTTGTGTCTGGTAAAACTGAAGAAAAGTCAGCCGTGGACATAAAGGTTCAGGCTCGGACATACAGCCACCGAGCAACATGACAGCAATTCCGATCCTGATGGCTTTGAGTATTCTCAATTCGAGGCCTGTCAGCCAGCAATCGATTATAAATGATCAGAAATGAACACTGATCCCGAGATTTGCTCTCGAGTCTTTATCGCTCTGTGAATTAATTATTTCCTGCCCGAGTCCAAATAAAAGACTCCATTCGGTTTGATAACCATGATAACGATCAAAGCGATTACGATACCGGGCCTCGATACCAATTCCCGCATCAACCACATTCGAAGAATCATTATCGAACTCAAAACTGCCACGCAAGTAGCCAAACCCTGACAAAAGGTTTTGCCGATTGAGTAGCATGGTCTTGCCTTTACGGCCTTCTGCATAAACCAGAAACGGGTCGGTATTTTTAAAGAGTTTACCTGCATCAACATAGAGATTGGTGTAATCCTTGAAGCGATAGCCGTTGAACTCGCGAAGATCTTTCAGACGCCAGTCATTGCCACTGGTTTTCGACCAGGCGGTACGTAGCAGTATGTGCTCCTCGGTATCGCTGCCAAGCTCAGGCATGTATTCCGCAGACACCCAGAAATTCTGCCTGGCAACAGGCTTGTAACGCACACCAACCGTCGCTTGCTGGGAGCCTTTTAGCGCCAGGAATGTGTCCGCTTTATTGCGCCACAGCAATCTGGAAAAAATAAGTAGTTCCCGGCCATTTCGATACCCATAACGATCTGGGCGATACGTGATTTCAGCCTGTCCAAATCCCTGCCCAAATGGACTGATTACGCCTTCACTACCTGATTCACAGCCTTTTCCTCCCAGACAGAAACTGTCATGAAAACTGAATGTCCATTTATCTTCGAGCGTAGCTATCAGTGAATTCAGATTTTCCTGCTTGTTTTTCAGGTCATTGTCATCATGCTCTTTCTGTGCACGCTTTTCATGCTCATCCAGAACAGCTTTGAAATAATCCGCAGCCTCCTGGTTGCGATGATCCGCAAGAGAAATGTATCCAAGCTCTTCACTGGCCTGCGCATTATCCGGGCTGGCCTTGAGCGCCTGAAGGAACAGTTGTTCGGCAGCCGCGTCATTACCTGCCCGTTTGTGAATATAGGCACGCTCAATTAGTGAGGAACCTTCATTTTCGGCAAACCGGGCAGCATGAAGATAGGCTGCATCGGCCTTTCGGGTATCGCCAGCAGCACGATAACTATCGGCCAGCAGCAAATAATGGTTGGCTGACGGCGCCCGTGCCACCAGTTTTTTCAGTACAGCCTGACTGTCAGCATATTTTTTATTTTTGAAATAAACTTTGCCCGCAGCGGCATACCAGTCATTATGAAATTCCTCAGGTAGCCCACTGGGAAGATCCGTTCCAAAAGTGGAAATAAGCCTGTAGGAAACATCAAATCTTTCTGCCAGATTGTTTGTTACAACTCGATGCAAAATGTGAACAGGATTTCTGGACTTAGCAAATGCCTGCTCCCACGCTTCATCAGCTTTCTGATATTGTTTCTTTTTTAGATACGCATTGGCCATACTGGAATATGCGTATTCTCGTTGCTGTTCAGTGCTTTTCTTGTTCTTCACAACACGTCTGAAGATTCCAATCGACTTGTAAAGCCTTACATTGCGTAACAGGCTATTACCATATGCGAGTGCGTAGGCGGGGTCATCTGATGCAGAAAAACTTTTCCTGTGCCATTGTTCCGCTTCTGCGAATTTTCCCTGTTTCTCCAGTGCATAGGCAATTATATTGGCCGTCTTTGCGCTGCTTTTCTCTGTATATAGTCGCTTTAGGCTTGCTATATATTCAGAACGATTCCCTCTACGATGCGCCAGATCCGCATGATAGC
>DTYI01000126.1 GCA_012961935.1 Thiotrichales bacterium
AATTTACTGGCTGAACTGGGAAAAGTACTGAAACAGATTACAGGATTTGAAGTTAAAAAACCTGACTGGCGCACAGAAACCCTGCCACTACATTTAAAAATGCGATTTGAAGTCATTGACCGGGAAGGGCAATTACTGAAGGCGGGTCGTAATCTGGGCCAGCTTAAGAAACAACTGGCAGAGAAACCAGGAGAAAGGCCTCAGACAAAAATCCGTCAACCATTTGAACGCGAAGATATACAGGACTGGGATTTTGGAGAACTACCCGAAACAATTGAGACAGAAGAATCCGGCTATGTGCTTAGACAATATCCTGCAGTTTCAAAAGAAGGTTCCCGCATTGCTTTGCGCCTGTTTCCGACTAAAGAAGACGCGAATGACGCAATGGCAGCAGGGTTAAGGTTGTTGATTCTGAAAAAACTAAAACAGGAATGTCGTTATCTTGACAAAAACTTGCAAGATTTAGCGCAACATTGTTTATTATTTTCTTCGCTCGCGTGTTGTGATGTTTTAAAAAATGATCTCTACGAATCAGCAGTTCAATCCTGTTTTATTGAAAATAATGAGTACCCAAAAAACAAAACTGAATTTGCACGCATGATGGATAAAAATATAAAAAAATATATACCTGAAGTGATGCGTCTTTCAGAGCTGCTTGGACAGATACTGCCAGAATGGCATGCACTGATAAAACAATTAAAAGGAAGTCTGCCGCTTAACCGAATCGAAGCCACCGCAGATATTAAAACGCAACTGGAAAATCTTGTTTACCCGGGATTTTTGACTGCAACACCCCGAGAGTGGCTAAACGAAATTCCCCGTTATCTAAAAGCGATTCAACTGCGGTTAATCAAACTGGATCAGACGCCAGACAAAGACCGCCTTAAACGTGTTGAGCTGGAGCCATTGCTTGTACGGTTAAAAAATATTGACATTGAATCGCTGACTGCTAATGAAAAAATAATACAATATCGCTGGCAACTAGAAGAATTACGCGTCTCATTATTTGCGCAGGAGCTGGGTACAAAAACACCTGTCTCAGTCAAACGACTGGACAGGCTTTGGAAGGAAGTTAATGAGTAATTATATTGTTATGGAAATGCGGGAATCGTTGGTTCTTCTCCAAATTGTTGGGCGTCGTGATGATGCTTTTTAATTAAATCTGTTATTTCATCAACCCGGTCTTTCGGCACATCTACCATGAGTAGAACATGGCCTTCACCCAGTATTTTTTCAAAACGTTTTAAACGTGTGTTGGGTGCGCTGATGCCGATCATGCCGGAAACCCAGCTTCCCAGGACGGCGCCTATCAGGGCCAGGACGAGAATAATGCCCATACCCAGCCACGCCGAAAACTCAGGCAACAAATAAACAACCGTCCCTGCAATCAATCCGGTCGCGCCACCGACAATCAGCCCCAGTTCCATGCCGTGGACGAGATCTGTCCTCTGTAAAATATTGGCTTTGGGAAGTTTTTTCAGATCGAGATCGTCTCTGGCCATGAAATGCATATGGTGGTCGTCGATATGGGCGAGCAGAAGTTCCTTTTCAACAGCCTCTGCAGTTGCAGCGTTTGGTAATACGAAATAGATTCTGCGTCTCATCACGTACCTCCTTTATGAAAAACCGACCAAAATAGTCAGCTAATATTAAAAAGTATAGACTATATTTTTATGGAGATATGGCGGGCATCAATCGTATGAAAAACAATATGTTATGTGTATTTGTGTTGTTTGGCTTAGCGTTCACTCCGGCCTTGATCGTAGCCGAGTCAGAGGCGGACTGGTTTGCAGAGTTTGAGCAGGATACCGAAACGGTGAATGAGGGCGGCCTGATTTTTCTTGAGAAACGACCAAAGCAACCCGTCCATTATTTGCACAATCGAATTACGATTACGCCAGAAAGCCTGACAACTGGCTGGGTGCGATTGTCGCAATGTCATGAGCAGCTTGATTCTGTTCCGGCTGCGCAGATTGTTTTTAATCCGCAGCGGATTCGGCATTTATCCGTTACCTCGAAACACAATATTGAAGCAGCCTGGGTAGACGGCCCAAGTGTGCAGCTTAAGCAGGTCAGCAAGCAGGCGAAAGTCTGCATTGATGCAGAAACCCGCGCATTCAATATTGAGGATGATGGGAAATATCGTCTCAGGAACGGGCCGTTCATGCGCCGCTTTCTGGACGGATTTTATCCAATGCGGTTGCGTCTGGATGTCAGTTTTCCGAACCAGCTTTTGCGGCTGGTCTCGGTTTCACCGAATCCACAATCCGGGTTCAGGCTGCAACAGGAAGATGGTAAGGTGTCTATCGAAACGCTGTTTGAAGGCAAGCTCTATACGGAGTTGTTATTTTCTCGGCAAGAAACAAGATCAGAATAATTATCCTGGAAAACGCAGTTGACCGCTTCGCAAGTGTATAAAGGTTTTTATGAGCAATAATAACAATCATGTTTATTTGATGCCCACCCAATGGGTGAGTACGCTACGGGGCGGATTGCGCGGTTGTGACGGCGCATGGCGGCGTTGCTCCTCCTTAAATAGAATGGCTATTCGGCGTCGTCGCGCCTTGCCATGCACCACCACAACCGCACACTCCACCCCGTCCAACTGGGCTTTCTAGGATGATGAAAAAAAAACCTGTCATTCATTCCCGACTGGAAGTCGCCCGCAGCCGATTATTCCGGATTGAGTCACTCGAAATAACCTTTCCAAATGGGATTGAAGTTCAGTACGAAAGGCTGATTAGCAGCGGCAATGGCGCCGTGTTGATCATTCCCATGCAGGATGACAGTACGGTTTTGCTGGTGCGCGAATACGCGGCCGGAACGGAGCAATACGAGTTAGCGCTACCCAAAGGCCGGATCGAGGCGGATGAAAATCCGGTTGATGCGGCGAATCGGGAATTGAGTGAGGAAATTGGTCTGGCCGCGCGACGCTTAACTTTGCTGACTGCTTTCACGCTTGCGCCGGGTTACATGAGCCACGCGACGCATGTTGTGCTGGCAGAGGATCTTTATCCGCAAGAAGCTGAAGGCGATGAACCGGAGCCGCTGGAAGTGGTGCCCTGGAAACTGGATCAACTGTATGGGTTGACGCAACGTGAGGATTGTAGCGAAGCGCGCAGCATTGCGGCGTTGTATCTGGCGCGGGACTACCTGGAGCAAAGATGAGTCCAACAAAGAGTTTGCTGCAGGAACTCCTGCCTGTCTGTGAGCAAATTGCTCTGAAGGCAGGTGAAGCGATCATGCAGGTTTATCAATCGGATTTTGCGGTGACACACAAGGAGGATAAGTCGCCGGTGACGGAGGCGGATCTGGCCGCGGACAGGGTGATCGAGACCGGGCTGAAAGAATTGACGCCTGACTGGCCGATATTGTCTGAGGAGTCGGCGACGATACCTTTTGAAATCCGGCGTCAGTGGTCAACCTACTGGTTAATTGATCCACTCGATGGTACCCGGGAATTTGTAAAGCGCAACGGTGAATTCACCGTGAACATTGCGCTGGTACATGAGCATGAAGTGGTGCTTGGCGTGGTTCATGCGCCTGTGCCGGGAAAAACCTGGTCAGCCGCGCGTGGTTTAGGTGCCAGTTTTTTTTCAGGTGATGCGGCATCACGCGAGTCGATACAGGCCAGCGAGTTAGATATGGAAAATTTAACCGTCATGATCAGTCGCTCGCATGCCAGTGAAAAGGTAAAGACCTTTTTAAAATCGATCAAACCCAGGCAAACCATTTCCAGTGGGAGTTCAATTAAACTTTGTATGGTCGCAGCAGGGGAGGCGGATTTATATGCGCGTCTGGGGCTGACATCAGAATGGGATACCGCGGCGGCGCAATGCGTGGTCGAAGAGGCCGGGGGGCATCTGACCGATACGCAGATGAAGCCTCTGCGCTACAACACCAAGGATTCGCTATTAAACCCTGAATTTTTTGTGTTCGGAAAAACCTGGTATGACTGGTCGTTACATCTTTGAAGCGAGTCGATCCTCTTTGTTTGCTGCTTCAATCTGTTCCAGCGTAAATACCGTTGGCATGCGCTCTGACAGGCGGCGAATTTTGCCACCTAGTTTCCAGTCGGCAATTGTGCTGTAAGCCATAACGGCTTTTACATAATTCCGAGTTTCATCAAACGTGATGGTGTCCACCCAGACGTCAGCGGGTAGCGTACCTTCTTCTGGTAGCCAGCGGCGTACGCGATGCGGCCCGGCGTTGTAGCTGGCAGTCGCGAGAATTTCGTGATCATTATATTTATCCATCACCTGCCGCAAATAGGCAGAACCCAGGCTGATGTTGCGCGGCACTTCCATAATTTGAGAGCTTGAGAGTCTTCTTTTTTGTCCCAGCTTGCGGGAAACGCGTTTTGCGGTAGCGGGCATTAATTGCATTAAACCCAAAGCCCCTGCGGGTGAGCGCACTTTTTCGCGCCAGGCGCTTTCGCGGCGGATCACGCCATAAATCCAGCTCGGTTGAATCTGGTTGCGCATGGCTTCGCGTTTGACGACATCCTGATACAGCAGAGGGAAACGCAATTCGAGATCATCAAAATGCCGCGCCTGTGCCACTGTGAGGATGGCCGTGAAATGCCATCCCCAGTCATCAGCCAGTTTCGCAGCCAGACGTTTTTCATCCTTGCTCATGGATTTTATCGCCAGGTTCCACTCACGACGCGCGTCAGTATCCCAACCAATCTTGAAGAGTTCATGGGAACGTTTAAAATCAGGCCGCTGTGCTAATTTTTTAACTAAAGGTGCGTCCGCGTCTGATGTGACAGTTTCATGATTGAACTGATAAGGCAGGCCGAGTTTGTCTGCGGCTAAAAAACCATAATAGCTGGTTTCTTTTGCCAGGGTTTCCAGAATAATTTTTGCCGAAACATTTCGTCCGATCTCCTGATAAGCCCTTGCTTTCCAGTATTGCCATTGTTCATCGCTGCGCTCTTCTTCATCCAGTGCGCCGATCTGACGTAGTACATTTGGCCAGTCCTGCTCACGGATTGCGCTGCGAATACGCCATTTTTTTGCTTCATCATTGACGGCGGCTTCGTTCAGCAAGGCCAGCCAGGTAGAAGCTTCTGGCTCATGTCGCCAGGCTGCTCGCAGGGCGATGCTACGCTCAACTTCGTTGATTTGTTCATCAGAAAATTTAAAATCAGGTTTTATCCGGGTGTTCCAAAGTGACCAGGCAGTGGCTGTGTCCTCGCGTGAGTAACGCTTGATACCATAAACCAGCAGATCGCGTAATTTTGCGTCATCTTGCTGCGTCGAAGCACGGGTCAGGCTTTCAAGTGGTTGTTTGTCCATTTTCAACCAGTCGTCGTATCGCTTGCGCTCACTGGCAGGGAGTTTTTTTGCCAGAAATTTTGCCAGTTTTTTGTTACGTTTATTCGCAGCCAGCATGAACCGCTGCCAGATCAAATCCGGTGTCATATGGTGGCTGTCGTACAGATATTTAAAAACAGGCACGCAGGCTTTGGGCAGGGTTTTACCCGTTAACCAGACTTTTTTCACATCGGGTAAAACATTTTTCCGCTGTTTTAGTGCTGCATTTAAATAGTGGCAATATAATGTTTTGTTTGCAGAAAAGCGGTCAGAATATTCTGCATAATATTTTTTCCAGCGCTGCTGTTTTGCCAGTTCTTTAAGCCATAACTTTCGCATACGATCCGCAAGCGGCGTGTTAGCATATTGCTTGATGAAGCGTTGGATTGTGTGATCGCTTGCCGATGTGATATTACGCTCCAGTTCGGCGTATTCCAGATAAGGATAGAGGTTGTATTTGCGCAAGGATTTTTTCAGGCGCTGGAATTCTGATGTCTTGCCTGCCAGTAGCGCATCGTGTGCAGCCAGAAACTGACGTTGTTGTGAATTTAAAGAGGCATTTTCTGCGGCGGGAAGAACGCCGCTGAACCAGGATAGATTCAGAAAAAGTAGAGCTGTTAAAATCCTATTCGTAACAGGCAATCTGTCATTCCTCTGAAAAACTGTCGTAAGTATAAACAATTTTTGTGGATTGTGCTGTGAATTGTATCGAAAATTTATTAAAAAATTAATCAGCTACCAGTTGAAATTGATTTACCAGTTGTCTGAGTTCATGCCGGGCAGTGACATGGGAGAGTTGCATTTTTCCAAGCATTGGTAAATCAAGTAACGTCAGCCCCTGTGGGAAAAGTTCGCGGTAGACGACACGTTCTGACAAACCGGGCACGTAGCGAAACATGACGCGTTTTTGCAGCGCTTTCAGCGCGTTATCCATGCGCTGGTTGTTACGTGAATGAAGGGTCGCCAGGCGATTGCGTGTGACTATCCAGTCCATCGGCGGCTTGCCATTCAACGAATGCAGTTTGCGGCTTTCCCACACGAGTTCGCTGTAATGGCTCAGGCTTTGAACGCTGTAGTCATCCGGGTTGACCTGGCCGAGCAAATCCAGATCCACGAAACTGTCATTCATTGGTGTAATCAAGGTGTCGGCATGGGCGTGAGCCTGCCTGGCGAGATAAGTATCGTTTCCGGGGCAATCAATTACAATGAATTGATGTGTTTCTGAAAGCCGGTCAATATGGTTTTGTAAAAATAGTTGTTCTTCTGTTTCGCGGATGCTGATGGTGTCGCTCGATGCGGGTTCAATTACCACTTTTTCGGGCGTTGACAAATCAATGCCTAAAGTTTGTGCAGATTGTTTGCGATTTTCGATATACCGACTCAGCGATTGCTGCCGACTATCCAGGTCGATTACGGCCACTTTTTTACCGGCGTCAAGCATGCTGACGACTACGTGCATGGCCAGGGTGGATTTTCCTGTGCCACCTTTTTCGTTACCGAAAACGATGATATGTGCTTGTTCTGTATTCAAGATTAATGTTTCTGTTTTTGTACCAGTACCCAGGGTGCAGCGACCACTGACCATAAAACAGGGTTTTCACTGACCCAGATTTTTGCCTGCTCGTTAGAAACCATAGCAACTACGCCGTGTGAAAGCCATTCTTCGACTTGCTGTTTATTGTCCTTGATAAATTCAACGGCAACATTGACCAGGTCCAGTTTGTCTTCAACCAGAATGACCACGCCGCGAGCAAAATGTTTTTGCAGTTCCTGCCAGCTTATTTTCCCGGTTTCGGTATTCAGCATCATGCGTAGTTCGTTGTTGGCGTCACTCATTTACTTTACCGCCAGGAAACCACAAAAGTTATACCATTTGAAAAAAATATCGATATGTGGAAAGCCTGATTTCTTAAGTAATTCTATATTCTCATCAACGCGGTAGGGGATCAGTACATTTTCCAGCGTTTCACGTTTACGAGCGATTTCCATTTCTGAATAACCATTTCGTTTTTTCATTTCATAATAAAATTTAATGAATTCGCTGTTGAAGAGTGAATCATTTCCCAGTACTTTTTCAACCAGGATTAAACAGCCATTTTTGTGCAGGCCCGCATAAATGTTCTGGATTAATTTTTCACGATTGAGCGGGCGAACAAATTGCAAAGTCAGGTTGAGAATAACAACCGATGCATTTTTAATCTGTATTGTTTTGTTCAGGTCTGCGTGTAACAGGTCGCAGGGGTGGTTTAGATTTCTCCGTGTTTTTTCCAGCATGGCTTTTGAGTTATCGACACCGATCAAAGTAACCTTCTTTTTGATGGCATTTCCCAGGGCGTTTAACGTGGTGCCAGTGGAGCAGCCGAGGTCATAAACGTTTGTTCTGTCTGCAGCAAACTCAGCGGCAATTTCTCCGGTCATGCGTTGAAGCTCGCGATAGAGCGGTACGCTGCGTTCGAGCATATCGTCAAAAACCTCGGCAGTGGCCTCGCCGAAGTTGAAGTCACTGCCATTGGAGTCTTCTCTGAATAATGTGTCTTTAGTCATGGTGTTATTGTGCACTAACAGTCGCTTCTATTGTATGATTGATCGCCTATTTAGATTCAGCCAATCAAGATGACTGCCCAGCCGAGAATCCGCGAGATTCCTTATAATTATACGTCTTTTTCCGATCGCGAAATCGTTATCCGGTTTCTGGGTGAAGACCAGTGGGCTATTTTAAATGAATTGCGGGGTAAGCGCCGCACTGGTATTTCAGCGCGGATGCTGTTTGAAGTGCTGGGTGATCTATGGGTGGTCACGCGCAATCCCTACATCCAGAATGATCTGCTAGACAACCCCACGCGTTTGCAGTCGCTGACCGGGGCGATGCGGCACAGGCTTGGACAGATCGAAGCGCGTGCAGAAGGAAACGAGAAAGCGTTGCGGTTGGCGGAGAAAGCCTGCAATGCGGTAGCCGAATTTGAAGCCTGGTTCCCGGCGCAAAAAGCATTACGGAAAAAATTACGCCGTGAATTTGGCCGTCATACACAGCACGACAATATAGACTTCGGCGGACTCGCGCGTGTGTCGCACGTGACCGATGCCACGGACTGGCGGGTAGAATTACCCCTGGTGGTTTTAACACCCGACAGCGAAGCAGAAATGGCCGCACTGGTTCAGGTCTGTATCAAAAACAAGCTGACGATTATTCCGCGCGGAGGCGGCACGGGTTATACCGGAGGCGCTGTGCCGCTGGATAACATGAGCGTCGTCATCAACACCGAAAAGCTGGAAGACTTAAGCGACGTAAAGATGCAGAAACTACCGGGTGTAGAACAGCCGGTGCCAACGCTGCGTTGTGGTGCAGGTGTGGTGACCAAACGTGTTTCCGAACGCGCCGCAGAAGCCGGTTATGTTTTTGCAGTCGATCCTACTTCGCAGGATGCGTCCACCATCGGTGGCAATGTCGCCATGAATGCGGGTGGCAAAAAAGCAGTATTGTGGGGCACCACGCTGGATAATCTGGTGTCCTGGAAAATGGTCACGCCGGATGCTGAATGGCTGGAAGTTGAAAGGCTGGATCACAATCTTGGAAAAATCCATGAGCAAGAGACGGTGCGTTTTCGTGTCACGCGTTTTACAGCAGATGGTACGACCCAAAAAGGCGAACCTGAGATACTGGAATTTTCCGGCCAGTCATTTCGCAAAGCCGGTCTGGGAAAAGATGTTACCGATAAATTTCTCGGTGGTCTGCCCGGCGTGCAAAAAGAAGGTTGCGATGGACTGGTTACCTCGGCTGTTTTTATTTTGCATAAAATGCCAGAGCAGATTCGCACAGTTTGCCTGGAGTTTTATGGCACGGATTTACACCAGGCGGTACCGGCGATTGTCGAAATCATAGACTTTCTTGAAGCCAACGATCAGATATTATTGTCTGGCCTGGAGCATCTCGATGAGCGTTATATCAAGGCAGTGAAATATACGCCAAAAGGGGCGCGTGGTGAGCTGCCCAAAATGTTGCTGGTTGCGGATATTGCCGGTAGTGATGAAAAAATCGTTGCAGCTGCGGCGTCAAAAGTTGTGCGCCTGGCAGCGATGCGAGAAGCTGATGGTTTTATCGCGGTAAGCCCTGAAGCGCGCCGACAATTCTGGCTTGACCGTTCACGCACTGCGGCCATTGCCGCACACACCAACGCCTTTAAAATAAATGAAGATGTTGTCATTCCGTTACACAATCTGGCAGCTTACAGCGAAGGTATCGAAAGCATCAATATCGAACAATCGATGCTGAACAAGCAGGCGATTATTCGTGCCTGGCGTGATTATCTGCAATCTGCCCCGAGTGCTTTGCATGCAGCCAAAAATGTTGAAGACAGTGACGAACGTGAATCACAATTAAAAGAAAAAATAACAGCAGCGCAGGCTTTACTGGACGAGGTTGAAAGCCGTTGGCAAAAAATTCTTCAGCATCGACAATCTCCAGCGGCAAAGCACATTGACTTGCTGAATGAAACCGCACGTGAAGACTTGCGCAAAAACGACAGAATTCTGGATTTATTGCTGCGGCGGTCGCTTAGAATTTCTTTGCGCAAGGAAATTGAGCAACCGCTGAAGAATATTTTTACTGGACAGGATTTTCGCGCGCTCAGAAAGAAGCTGGACGAAATTCATGCTGGTATTCGCAGCAGCCGTTTGTTTGTCGCGCTGCATATGCATGCAGGTGATGGCAATGTGCACACGAACATTCCCGTTCATTCGAATGATTATGCCATGATGCACGCGGCGGAACAGATCGTTGACCAGGTGATGCAGCTTGCGCGTTCGCTGGATGGCGTCATCTCTGGTGAGCACGGTATCGGTATTACTAAAATGCAGTATCTGGATGAAAAAGTAATCAGTCATTTTAGCGATTATAAAATTAAAGTGGATCCAGCCGGGCATTTCAATCGTGGTAAATTAATGCCGGGTTCGGGTCTGCAAGATGCGTATACGCCTTCATTACGTTTGCTGGAACAGGAAGCGTTAATTCTTGAAGAAAGTGATCTGGGCGCGCTTAACACAGAGATTAAAGATTGTCTGCGCTGTGGGAAATGCAAGCCGGTTTGTACCACGCATGTGCCACGCGCAAATCTACTTTATTCTCCGCGGGATAAAATACTTGGAACCGGATTGTTGATTGAGGCATTTTTATACGAAGAGCAAACCCGGCGTGGGTTGTCACTCAGGCACTTTAATGAGATGAATGACATTGCCGATCATTGTACGATTTGCCATCGCTGTTTAAACCCCTGTCCCGTTAATATTGATTTTGGTGATGTCTCGGTGCATATGCGCAGCGTGTTGAAAAATCGTAAACATCGCCGCGCTAATTTGATTACAACAATGTCGATGGCGTTTCTAAATATTAAGGACCCGACGACTATTAAGCTTATGCGTAAAGGGATGATTGAGTGGGGATATAAGGGGCAACGATTAGGACATAATATTTTTAAACGACTGGGTTTGTTAAACAAAAAAAAGCGGCCTGGCGGAACAAAAGGAAAACCGGAACTAAAAACGCAAGTTATACAGTTTGTAAAAAAACCCATGCCAGCCGGTTTACCGAAGCAAACAACACGCGCCATGCTGGGGCTGGAAGATGACAAGGTCGTGCCGATACTGCGTGACCCTGAAGCTGAGCAGAAAAATGCAGATGCAGTTTTTTATTTTCCCGGTTGTGGTTCCGAACGTCTGTTCAGCCAGGTAGGTTTGGCGACGCTGGCAATGCTGTATAAAACAGGTGCGCAGACTGTCCTGCCTCCCGGTTATCTTTGTTGCGGTTATCCGCAAAATGCGTCGGGCGATACCGCGAAAGGAAAATCTGTCAGTACAGAAAACAGAGTCCTGTTTCATCGTGTTGCTAACACGCTAAATTATCTTGATATTAAAACCGTGATCGTCTCATGCGGCACCTGCATGGATCAATTGCTGACATATGAATTTGAAAAAATATTTCCGGGTTGTCGGCTGCTGGATATCCACGAATATTTACTGGAAAAAGGTATCAGTCTGGATGGCGTGAGCGGTGTGCAATACCTGTATCATGACCCCTGCCATACGCCGATTAAAACCCAGTCTCCCGTCAAAGTGGCTTCTGATTTGCTGGGGCAGGATGTGCTGCTTTCTGACCGCTGCTGCGGCGAAGCGGGTACTTTTGCGGTCAGCCGCCCTGATATTGCCAGCCAGGTAAGATTTCGTAAGCAGGAGGAAATTCATAAGGGAATTCAGAAGCTTACCGGGGAATCCAGAGCTGTGAGGGAGAGTGTGAAAATGTTGACCACCTGTCCTGCCTGTCAGCAAGGGCTGGAACGATATGCCGATGACGCTGGTATCGAGACGGACTATATCGTTGTTGAACTGGCTGATAAATTGCTGGGCAAGGATTGGCAAAGCACATTTGTTGAGCGCGTAAAATCTGGAGGAATTGAAAGGGTTTTGCTATAAACTTCTGGAAGTTTTGCTAGAATCCGTTTTCATTTTTTACTACGTTACCATAAGGATAAAAAAACAATGTTGCACGAACTACCTGATCTTCCCTATGCCAAAGATGCTCTTGAACCCCATATCTCATCTGAGACTTTGGATTACCATCACGACAAGCATCACCAGGCCTACGTAACCAATCTCAACAACCTGATTCCCGGAACAGAGTTTGAAAAAATGAGCCTGGAAGAAATCGTAAAAAAGGCGCCAGCTGGTGGTATATTCAACAATGCCGCCCAGGTCTGGAATCATACTTTTTACTGGAACTGTCTAAGCCCAAATGGTGGCGGGGAACCCACAGGCGCGCTGGCTGATGCCATCAATGCGGCATTCGGTTCTTTTGCAGATTTCAAGGAAAAGTTTTCAACATCTGCCGTCACTAATTTTGGTTCTGGCTGGACCTGGTTGGTGAAGAATGCTGACGGCAGTGTGGAGATCATGAACACCAGTAATGCCGATTCTGCTTTGACCAGCGGGAAGACACCACTGATGACCTGTGATGTCTGGGAGCATGCTTATTATGTAGATTACCGCAATGCTCGCCCAAAGTATGTTGAAGCATTCTGGAACCTGGTTAACTGGGATTTTGTCGCCAGTAATTATGGCTAAATATTAGTGCTTCACCACACATGAAAATCGCCCTCTTTTGAGGGCGATTTTTTTAAGGGAGTAGTTTTTTATGGCGTATGCCTGATCCCTTTTAGAATCAAAGAATAAACGGAATAAACTTTTTTGTTTTCTGAATATAGTTTTTATACGCCTCACCAAAATAAGAAATATTTTCTTTTTCTTCTTTTTTTACAGCCAGGTAAATGAACACAGAAGCGGCCAGTGCGGACACGAGTCCGTACCATGTGAAATGTTTTAGAAATGCACCCCAGGTCAGGAAAAGTAGTGAACTGTACATGGGGTGTCGAATATATTTATAAATGCCACTCGATACCAGGTTGTTGGTATTTTCAAAATTGTAGTTTTCGGGGTTTGTGGTTGATGCTCTTTTTCCACCCATTTTTTTCAATTGATATAGTGCCAGAAAAACAAACAAAACTGCGATCATGAGGAAGATACCAGAAAGAATCTGTATCGGGTTTATCAGGTTTCCAATCCAGTACGGGAGGTTGGCAATAATAATGATCAATATGCATTCAAAAGCAAAAAAACGGTAAAAACCATGATGTTCAGGATTTTTTAGCGGACGCCAGGAAAGGGCAATCAACGGCATTGATAACAGAAAAAACAGGATAATATTGAAGTAACTCATGTCACGGTTGACGATGCTATTTATCTGAGTCTTCTTTGTCTTCTTCCGCTTCAATGCGATCCATCTCTGCTTCCA
>DTYI01000127.1 GCA_012961935.1 Thiotrichales bacterium
CGAAGGAATTGAGTTTTTCCTTGATGGAGTGACTGGTAATCATAGAACCATCGCTGGGTTACTTGAAAATTGGGACCTGACGGGATTATATACCGTCACGCTGAATATATTCGAATTTCTGGCAGTTGGCGTGATCCTCTCATGTGTCTTTTTCCTCATCAGAAGAAATGTTTTTAAGGTAAAAAGGTTCAATAACCCGGAAATGACGAGGTGGCCAAAATTGGACGCCAACCTGATTTTGATTTTTGAAATCGTTCTTATGTTTGCCATTATGACCATGAATGC
This sequence comes from Thiotrichales bacterium, assembly GCA_012961935.1. Classification (GTDB taxonomy): domain Bacteria; phylum Pseudomonadota; class Gammaproteobacteria; order CAZUMV01; family CAZUMV01; genus UWMA-0217. The sequence goes on from DTYI01000127.1 coordinate 286, forward strand.
AACCGACCAAATTCTTCAGGAAAGAAATGTAGCCGGTTATCCTAATACCGGGCTCATGATTTTCAGTGAGATATTTGCTGCTCCTTTATTCAGGCCATTCGAATCTTCCACACTCATAATTATTGGGAAGAGCATATTCTTTCATTGCGCGAACAGGCCGCACTGATGAATGAGCCGCCACTCATCTGGGATTAATTTCTCGCACTATATTCCTCTCGTTCCCACGCTCTGCGTGGGAATGCATACCTGAGTATGATACTTCGGCAGTTCTCAAAACCTTAATTTTTTTACTTATGACGTCAGGTTACAAATTACTTTCAGTGTAGCATCGTCGTCCTGTAAGTATTCCCACGCGGAGCGTGGGAACGAGGAAATGAACCTGCACTCTTCTGGGGTTAAAGGCTACCCAACTGCGCCTTGATTTTATCCGCCACGCGAAATGAATTGGCATAAATGGTAAATGTAGGTGTCACGCTGCCACCGTTAGGCATAAAACTGCCATCCGTGACAAATAAATTTTCTGTGCCATGTACGCGACAATCTGCATCCAGTGCAGATGTTTTCGGATCGTTTCCAAAACGCAAACCACCCGCAATCAGGTTCGAAGTCGGCGCACTAAATGCATTTCCCCAGACAATTTGCGCACCCATGGCCTTCATTACTTTTTTTCCTTTTTCAACCAGATAACGGGCGACTTTCATATCATGTGGGTGATAGCCCACCTTGACTCTTGCAACCGGCGAGCCCCATTTGTCTTTTTCCTTGCTGTCCAGACTGACATAGCAATCATCTGTCGTCAGCCAGTCGCAGAATACTTCAAATTTGAAATCTTTTGATTGCGTAAAATGCGATTTAATGCGTTGTTTTAATGGCGTACCCCAGAGCAGCTCTCCATTCTGGTATTTTAGCGAATTGGCATCTGACGTTGGCGAAGGCGGATCAAAAACAAAGTCGAGCGTACCGCCTTTTACAGGTCGATCAAAAACTTTTTTATCATTGATTACGTACCAGTCCTGCAAGGCGCGATTAAAAAACGGGCCCCTGACTTTAAGATCCTCTGCCTGCTGTTTACTGAGCTGATCAAACTCAAAAACACCATGCCCGGTTCCGCCTGAACAACAATGTAAATTTTTTCCTACTTGCTGATGGTTATTACCAATGCCGTCTGGGTGTTTTGCGCCCGGAGAGCTTAATAATAACCGCACAGACTCAATCGAGTAGCAGGCAACGACGATAATCTTCGCACGGACTTCTTGTGAACGACCATCGCGATCATAATAATCTACCGAGCTGGCATTACCTTTCTGGTCGCTGTTAATTCGATAAACTTTTGCATGAGTAATAATTTTGCAGTTCCCGGTGGCAACCGCCTGATCCAGCAAGGCGGCACGCGAGCTGGATTTTGCGCCTGAACTGCAGCCATAGCTTCCACAATAACCCGAGTATTCACAACTTTTTCTACCGTTAAACGGCACCGATAAAATACCGCGCGCCATCGGCAACGGATGCAAACCCATTTTATGACAGGCCTGATCGAACCAGGACGCAATGGGATGTTCCCGTGTCGGCGGAAATGGATAGTCTTTAGTCGAACGGGGTTCCAGATGTGGATGCTGTACAATTCGGCCGGACACGCCAACCACTTTTTCAACTTTTGTATAATAAGGCTCCAGATCATCATAACTGATCGGCCAGTCAACCGTATTGGCGCCTTTTATTTTTCCATACGTCGAAACCAGTCGAAAATCATCTGGTTTTAAACGATGAAAATAACCACTCATAAAATTTGACGCACCACCGACAATATTCCCACCCCAAAATTGACTGGTAGTATCACTGGACCAACCACCATCACCATCAGGCTCCTCCAGTACATGGCGCTCATGTTTAAATTGTGACTGGAAAATATCGTGGCGCGGAAGCTGCTCGTCTTTAAAAAAGTCTTTCTCCGTGTACCAGCCACCTTTTTCCAGAATACCAACTGCATAACCTGCTTTCGATAGCTCAAAAGCAACCGGGCCTGCGCCTGCGCCACTGCCAACGATACAAACATCAAATTCTTTTGTTGTCATGTTGATGCATCCAGGAACTGACGATAAGTTTTATCTTTCGGCGGGCGCGGAAACCCTGGCTGATGTGCAAGCCATTTCCAGCCAATACCGTCCGGGTTGCCGCCATAAACCGGATCAAGCAGCAGCGCTTCCAGGAGGTAATAAACAAGCAGAGACATCCAGTTTTGTCCTGCTTTAGATTTTGATATTTTCTGAATTATTTTGTGCTGTTGTACTTCTGACAAACTGGTAAAACGATTCGCTTCCATTTCTTCGGAAAGGTCTTCGAGCCAGCCAATTCCCTTGACAATAAATTCCCTGTCACCGTCTTCCATATTATCAGGATCGTTTAACGCCCATTCCAGATAGAAAAATGCATTAATATCAGCCGCAGATGGCCCGTCACCGTCTGCGGGAAAAAGCTGCATTTGCACAGCCTCCAGCACCGCCCTTTGCTGTTTTGAAAATTTTTGCCCGGCATTATTTTGTATCTTATGTGAGTTTTTTGCCAGTGAAGGTTTGTAGATCAACAAGCCCGTTAACAATGTAGCAGCACCTGTCTGTCGTAAAAATTCACGTCGACTCAAACCGCTTTCAAAAGCTGCAACACCTCTATACTTGTGGACTGTGCATTTAAGATTGTCGCGTTTGGTTGACATAATTATCCAGGTTAATAATACAGACATTATAAGAATTGCAGAATTTTTGGTTTTACCAGCCATGACAATTCACCGCAGCCTGGCTTCAGACCTGCCCACTCATCAACAAATAGATTTATTTTTACAACCGCGGCAGTTGGCATGCGTATATTTCCGCCACCAACTAACAAACTTGTCAATTCAGACCAGACCGGCTCATGTCCAACCAACATCACAGAATCGAGTTCATTCGAAAGTTGATGTAAAAAACGAATCAGCGATGATGCAGAGGAGGTATATAAATCATCACTCACATCAACAGGGATATTCCAGCCACCAGCCGTGGATGCCTGCTCGATTGTTTCAACAGCAAGGTTCGCGGACGAAGAGATTATATGATCTGGCAACTGCCCTGCAGCAGCCAGAAACAACCCCATTTTTTCTGCTGCATGAATGCCTCGTTCTGCCAGAGGACGGCCATGGTCATTTTCTGCACCACTATCCCAGTCGGATTTAGCGTGGCGAAAAAGTATTAATTTTTTAGTCATATCGTTATTTTATTTTATACTGTCTGCATAGCTTGGAATATCTTACAAGCATTGTCCAGTCAGGTATAAACCATGGCACGAATTCAGTTACGCTTTTATGAAGAATTGAATGACTTTCTTCCAGTTGCCTTGCGTAAGGTGGAGTTTACCCATGACATTACTCGCAAGGCCTCTGTTAAAGATGTGATTGAATCATTCGGCGTGCCACATCCAGAAGTTGAAATTATTCTGGTGAATGGAAAGTCAGTTGATTTTTCCTATATTGTCCAGAATGGTGATCGCATCAGTGTCTACCCAATGTTTGAGAGTCTGGACATTTCTTCACTCTTGCAGCTTCGACCCAGGCCCCTGCGATTACCACATTTTATTGTTGATGCTAACCTGGGCGCACTCGCAAGGTATTTGCGTCTTTTGGGCATCGACTGTCTTTATCAAAATAACTATAGCGATAATGAGGTTGCAACAATCTCTGACGAACAACAGCGAACTGTATTAACCCGTGACCGAACATTGCTACAAAGGAAAATAATTACCCATGGTTATTTTGTACGAGCAGATAAACCTTTAATCCAGACAAAAGAAGTACTGAAGCGTTTTGACCTGTATCGATCGCTTGCACCGTTCACACGCTGCACGCGTTGCAACGGAATTCTAAAGCCGGTTGAAAAAGAAAGCATCATGGAAAGACTGGAACCATTGACAAAAAAATATTACGACGATTTTCTGATTTGTCCTGACTGCCAGCAAATTTACTGGGAAGGCAGCCACCAGCAACGCGCTAAAATACTGGTGAACGAATTAATGAAACCACAATCAAATAATTCAACTAGGGATGGTCTGAATAAGTCCGATTGAATATCTGCGGAGGAAAAATGTTCTGCACGTTTCA
>DTYI01000128.1 GCA_012961935.1 Thiotrichales bacterium
CCCTGTTCGGTGAATTTAATCTGTCCGTGCACGGTGCCATTTGGTTGCGAAAGAATGGCTTCATGAGTGGGGCCGCCGCCGCGACCAACGGTGCCGCCATCTGATTTGACCAGTCCAACGATCATATAAAACGCGGTGGTTTTGCCGGCGCCGTTTGGACCCAGCAAGCCAACCACTTCACCGCTGGAAACTTCCATATCGACCGATTCGAGTATTGTCCGTCCTTTAAAACTTTTTTTCAGACCCGTCGCACGGAGTGTGCTCATGGTGATGTTTCGGCAGGCTGCAAAATGACTTTGACGCGCTGCTCGGCATCTTTTCCGCCTGCTTTGAGCGTGCCGGTCGCGAGGTTATAATGGATGCGGTCGTTGCGTAAAATATTACCATTCTGGTTCAGCATACCGTCGCCGGTTAGCAAGATTTCTTCATTGCTGACGTTATAATCCATTTGGGTTGCTTCCGCCTCGACAAGACGATTGTCTTCCAGTTTATCTTTAAATTTGGCGGGCGTTCCTTCTGCCTGTATACGAATAATTTTACTGTCTTTCAGGAAAACGATTACGCGGTTTGCCTGTAGCGACAACTCACCCTGTTTCAATCTGACATTGCCGATATAGGTGCTGGTGCCTTTGTTGTCATCCAGTTCTACCTGATCGGCTTCCAGTTCGATAGGCTGGCTGCGGTCTACCGCAAATGCGTTACCCGCTGTGATGCAGAACAGGCTGGCAACAATTATCAGGGAAAGTTTACGGTACATAAATCCCCCGCACCTCAGCTTTCAGCTTCAGCCAGTTTTGATCCAGTTTTGCGTATAAACCGGAGCCTTTTAATTTATTTTCCCCCTGAGTGATTTGTACCGGCACTTCGTTTTCAGCACTTTTTTCAACCAGATTCAGATTTAATTCTGCTGTTGTGGCTCGTGTCAGCGGTGGGATGGTTTGTTGCATCACAACTTTATTTTCCAGTCTGGCCTGCGTCTGGTCTTTATTCATCCAGCCTTTTTGTGCGGTAATTTTCCAGTTGACGGTTCCATCTTTAAAAAGTGCTGCTTGCGGTTGAGTGATTTGACTTTCACCGGTAACAGCATCCTGGTCAATTTGTTTGCCTTTCATAACGTGTTTCAGTTGTCCATCTTTGTCAAAGCGGGTGAGCGTGAAATTTTGCAGATAAAAGCTGTGTTTGAATGTGCCAGGCTGTGATGTTTCTATGTCTCCAGAGCGACTGATAAATAACGTCAGTGCGATGGCAGCGCCGAGCAGAAAGATTAGCAGGAAAGTTCGGGTTTTCATTTTAAATAATAAGCCAGTGTGCTTTCCAGCAGGCCACGTGATTCGATTAAAAATTCGCAGACTTCACGGCCAGCACCTTTTCCGCCGACCGCGCCGGTTGTCCAGTGAGCGTGGCGTTTTACCATCGGGTGTGCATCGTTTACCGCAATCGCTAATCCAACTTGCGTCATAACGGGCAGATCAACAACGTCATCACCCACATAGGCGATCACGTCTGGTGACAGGCCAGTGGTTTCTACAAGTTCCGCAAAAGCCGGACGTTTATCCCGATGACCCTGCATGACGATGTCAATATCAAGATCTTTCGCGCGGTGCTTAACGACTTCAGATGAACGGCCGGTAATAATGGCAGTTTTTACGCCGACATGATGCAGCATGCGGATACCATGACCGTCTTTCGAATTGAAGGCTTTATACTCCTGGCCATCATCGCCGATAAACAGTGAGCCGTCTGTGAGCACGCCATCGACATCAAAAATAACCAGTTCAATTTTTTTTGCTATTTCAAATAAAGTTTTCATTATTGTTTAAACGACTCCTGCCCGTAATAAATCATGCATATTCAGTGCGCCGATGACGGTATTGTTTTCATCTGTAACAGGCAATGCATTGATTGCCTTTTCGTCCATCAAATTCAATGCGTCCACAGCCAGGGCATCGGCACTGATGCTTTGACAGGGTTGTGTCATGACGGCTGAAATTGCAGTTTTATGTATATCGAGTTGTTGATCCAGTGTGCGTCTCAGATCGCCATCAGTATACACGCCAACCAGTTTATTTTGCTCATCCACCACAGTCGTCATGCCCAGTCCTTTTTTGCTCATCTCGGCCAGCGCCTGGCTGAGCAAAATATCTTTGGTGACCTGTGGGATAGCATCACCCGTGTGCATAATGTCGCCCACACTTAACAGCAGACGCTTGCCCAGTTTGCCACCCGGGTGAGAGCGCGCAAAATCATCGGCAGTGAAGCCACGGATTTTCAGCAGGCTGACGGCGAGTGCATCACCCAGCGCGAGTGTCACGGTTGTGCTGGAAGTAGGTGCAAGATTCAGTGGACAGGCTTCTTTTTCGACGCTGATATCGAGGTTGACCGTCGCCTGTTGCGCAAGCCGTGATTGTGGGTTGCCAGTCATACTGATGAGTGGAATCTGGATTCTTTTTATGATGGGCAAGATGGTTAACAGCTCATCTGTTTCGCCGGAGTTGGAAATCGCCAGCACCACGTCCTTGTCAGTGATCATGCCCAGATCGCCATGACTGGCTTCGCCGGGATGAACGAAAAACGCGGGGCTGCCTGTGCTCGCCAGTGTTGCCGCCAGTTTGCCGCCGATGTGTCCGGATTTACCCATGCCGGTCACGACAATTCGACCATCACAGGCGAGCATCAACTCGCAGGCGCGGACAAAATCAGCACCCACACGATTCTGCAAAGCCAGAACCGCTTTGCCTTCAATCTCGATAACTTCCTGAGCCAGTATTTTTAATTGTTCGGAGTCAAAGCTCACGCGCCTGGGTTTCCGGTTGTACTCACAAACAGCATGATCTCATAACCAATAAAGGCCGCCAATAGCAGCGCGCCAGCGACTCGGCCAATTCTTGGTTCGACCGAGCGAAAGCGGAAAGCCAGAAAGAAGAGGGCGATCGTCAACGCCAGCATCACAGGGAAGTCGCGACTGATCACTTCTGCTGGCAATACACCCGGTCTGATTAGTCCTGGAATTGCCAGCACGGCGAGCATATTGAACAGGTTCGAGCCAATCACATTACCAATCGCAATGTCGGGTTCGTCTTTGCGCACACTGGCGATTGAAGCAGCCAGTTCCGGCAGGCTGGTGCCGATGGCGACAATGGTCAGGCCGATCACCAGATCGCTGATACCAAAAGCCGTAGCAATTTCCACTGCACCCCAGACCAGCAAACGTGCACTCAGTAACAGGACAACCAGCCCAATAATAAACAGCAAAATGGATTTATTCAGCTTTTCGCCTTTTGATTTCTCTCCGAGTTCATGTTCAAACTCGGTAGCCAGTGCATCTTTTTTCCGTGTCGTTAGTGCATCACGCACCAGCCAGGTCATCACACCCAGCAAGGTGGCAACCAACAAAACGCCATCCAGGCGGTTAAGGTTTCCGTCCAATAATAACAACAAAGTAAATAGCGTTGCGCCAAGAAGGATGGGCAATTCCATCTTCAACAAACGAGAGTGCATCGCCAGTGGAATGACCAGTGCGGTTGTGCCCAGAATCAAAGCAATATTGGCAATATTCGAACCAATCGCATTACCCACTGCCAGATGCGGATTCCCCTGCCAGGCCGCGATGCCGGAAATTAACATCTCCGGCGCCGAAGTACCAAAACCCACAATCGTCAGACCGATAATTAAAGGTGAAACGCCAAGATACCGCGCAATACCCGAAGCACCATCGACAAATTTATCCGAACTCCAGATTAAAAGAGCGAAGCCGGCGAGGGTAGCGAGGGTGGGTAAAAGCATAATCCTTTCAAGATTGGAGAAAGTGCGGGATTATACTGGTTTTATGGCGCATCTGGATACCGGAAAACGCGCAGTGCATTGTCGGCATGACGCTGTACGGTGGCGCAATGCATTTTTACTTCGTGCAACAGTCTCTATTTGTAGACCCCTTTGCGATGACCAACACGCAAGACCAACACAACCAGGCTATTATCTTCTATACTACAAATCATCCGATAGTGGCGTACACGGTAACGCCACAAGCCGACTTTGTTGCCACTTAACGGCTTGCCCAAACGACGGGGATCTTCATCAGAAACTATTCGCTCACGGAAGTAGTGGAGTATTTCCCTTTGGATTTGCTTATCGAGTTTACGTAATTCTTTAACAGCGGCATCGTCCCACTCAACGATCCAGGTCAAGTTCATCCTCCAGTTCGCTCAGCGTCCAGCGCCTGCCAGGGTTCTCCATCCTGTCCAGAGCAAGATATTTGTCCTCCATTTCGTCCAAATGCTCAAGGATTGCTTCTTTGGCATAGAATGTCTTTGTGCGCCCGGTTTTTGCAGCCAATTCAGCCAGACGTTTCTCAATATCTTCAGGTAAGCGGATAGCTAACATAAACAACCCCAAGCGCTATACGTGTAAAATATGTATAGCATAGCGTGCCTATCAACCATATGCCAACTAAACAGAACCAATGTTCGCGAATGTCGCATAAACATACGTTAATATGGTTGACCGAGATTATCGATAGGGATATGGTAATACCATAACCATATCGATGAGGTAAGCCATGACAGCAGTTACAGTTTCCCCTAAATTCCAGGTAGTTATTCCCAAAGAAGTAAGGGATTCTATGGGGATAGTCTCGGGGCAAAAAATTCAGATGTTGACCTATCACAACCGCATAGAGCTGATTCCCATCAAGCCAATGAAAAAGTTGAAAGGCTTTTTGAAGGGTATCGATACGGAGGTACAACGGGATAAAGATCGTGTATGAACATCGTAGATTCATCTGCCTGGCTATCCTATTTTGCAGGCGATGGCAATGCAGGAGTGTTTTCAAGTCCGATAGAAAACATTGACAATTTAATTGTCCCAAGCATCACTATTACTGAAGTTTTTAAATGCATTTTACGGCAACGCGGTGAAGATATGGCGTTGGTGGTTATTGCCCACATGAAGCAGGGCAAGGTCATACCGCTGGATAGTACTTTGGCTATTGACGCTGCAAAATATGGTGGTGACTACAAGTTGCCATTAGCAGACAGTATTATTTACGCAACTGCACAAAAGTATAGTGCTTTAATATGGACGCAAGATATAGACTTTGAACCATTGGAAGGTGTCAAATACTATTCAAAGAAAAAATCGAGTCTGTAAATTAAATTGTGTAACTACTCATATTCTAATAC
>DTYI01000129.1 GCA_012961935.1 Thiotrichales bacterium
CTTCCATTTTTTCTATCGCAGCCAGGACATCGACATCATTCATGATGCCCTGTGCACCCATCATTTCTGGGTCATGGCAGCCCGGTGGCAGCAGATTACCCTCATCATCTTCATCGATGCATTCAGGTTTAAGTGGCTCTTTACTGGTGAAGGGGATGTTGACGGAAATAACACCCGGCATGATTTCACCAAGGCGGCGGATGTCCTGGATGGTCACAGAGTGCTCCTTAAAGGCAGCACGGGGGTAATTGATTCCTTTTTCGACACCCGGCATGGGGTCTTCCAGCGTGCCATGGACGATGTCAGTCTGTTTTGCGGCCCAGACAATGATAACCAGGACAATCAAAACGGGTATCCATTTCAGTGGGCCGGTTAGCATATTCGTCACTTTACTGGCCGACCATTTTTCAAATCGCGTGGGTTCGCAGATTTGCTTGTCAGCAACTGGGTCGAGTGGTGGTGGAAAAAGTGACATTAATAGTGGAATGAGCGTTGTCGTCGTTAGCACCAGTGTCGCCATACCGAACATACCGAACCACGCATAGGCTTTGTAGAATGAGATATCCACCGTCGCCAGTGTTGCGAAACCGACCATGTCGGTAATGACTGCGAGTGTTGCCGGAATGATGGTATGTGCGATGGCAATTTCAGCGGATGCGTTTGGGTCACAATTTGTATTCAGCATTTCCGTTAAAAAACGCCGTGTGATCTGAACAGCGTGGCCAGTTCCAATCGCCAGCAACAGCATCGGTGTGAGCACCATCATGGTGGTCAGTTTGAATTGCGTAAAGCCCATCAGGCCCAGCGTCAGTGCAATCGTGGCACCAACACCCAGCAGCGGAAAAACAGCACCGCGCCAGCCTCTGTTTTCTTTCCAGAGAATGATGAAGACGATCACCAGCGAGATGGCAAACAACCACCATTTGCGCACCAGGTCATAAAGCATATAGGCGAGGAAGTAGGGCTCGCCCGCAACACGTATCTCGACTTTATCGCCGTATTTATCTTCAACTTCGGCAACGATGTCGAGCACCGATTTAATCCACGGCAGATAAATTTCTTTTACACCGTCATCGTAATCGCCGATGATAAAAGTGCCTCTTGCGGTACAGCCTTCCTGGCCAAATTCACAGCGTTTTCCGTCAGCGTCTTCTTTATAAACAAGCATGGGCGCCAGCACCGGATTTTCCTCCAGACCTTCCTTGAGAAATGCCATTTGCTGTTTGGCCAGATCTGGATTGTCCGTACTGATGCCTTCTACTGGCATCAGACGTTTAAAGACCAGACTGCCGTCATCTGCACCCATAAACTTGATTTTCTGGGCGCCAATATCCATGAAGTTATACCCGCGGGAATTGGGTAAATTTACCATTTTGTGGTGAATTTCCTGCACCAGGTTTAAAAACCAGGGCTGGTAAATATCGCCGTCTTTGACAACGAAGCCAAGCACCATGAGGTTGCCCATGCCAAACTTCTGTTCAGCATAGAGGTTGGTGGCAACGTAGCGATTTGTGGGCGGGAGCAGGGTGTCCGGGTCGTTGCGGATATCCAGGTTTTTAATTTGCAATGCAGCAAGAATCGTAACAATCACTATGCCGATGATGACAGGCCAGCGATAACGCATGACAAATTTGGCATAGCTTGTGGCCCAGCCGTTATTGTTTTCTGGATGTGCAACTGTTTCAGACATGGATTTTCCCCCTTATCTGTGAATCATTGATAAAAAAGGCCGGTGATAGACCGGCCTTAATCATGCTTGTTTTACTGGAAGAGGACTTTTACACCCAACTGGAAATTGGATGAATTCTCCAGTTGTCCGAACAAGGTATCTTCATCGCCCCAGTAAAAATTGGCTTCAGCCATCCCGAGAAAGAAATCGGTAAAGCTGTATTCAATATCGAAGCGATCCCAGTAACCGCCATCATTTTCAGCGATGATGATATTGTTCCAACGGTGTTGTTGGCTAGGACCGAAGGGCTTTGAGAGGAAGAAAGAAACGAAGGTTTCGATCTCATCGCCTTTTTTCAAACCATTCCTCAGACTCAGGTTGGTCGGATCACCAGTATAGCGTCCACAGTTTGTTATCGTGCAAGCATTGCCATTCAGGTCAGTGTTCTCATCAACATAATCCAGATTGAAAAAGTTAATCAGCTGGGTGCTGACCAGCAGGTTGGTCAACACGGTGACATCGACGCCGATAACTGACCTGAAAAAGTCTGCTTCTTCTGTTTTCAGGGCTTCGGAGATATTGCCTCTATTCAGTTCGCTACGGTCGACGACTGGCACCATGACATCTTTCTGATAAAGGAATTCGCCGCGAATTACGACGGGTTTGGAACCCATATCGATACTGGTATCAAAAGAGCCGCCGATATTATGGATGCGGTCAAGAGTCTCTTCGAAAACCAGCGTGGCAGGTCCACCTTGTGCCGCCGGAGTGAACTGACTCCCGTCTGCGTTGAGCAGTATTATCCCTGAACCTGCAGGGAACGGTGGGGGGGAAGGTAAGCTGACTTGTGTAGGTGTCAGGTTGTTACCCGTGGCATCTTCCCAGTGGATATTGACTGAAGGATTGGGATTATAGTTGTACAGGTAGTTGATAGAGTAGTTTGTGCCGCCCCCTGTTGTGCTTTTGAAACGCAGGCCAAAGTTGCCTTCTTCAGCATCAGGGTGGTTTTGCTCATAACGTGTGGTAATCCCTGCAAAGGTGTCGAAGGTTGCAAAAGTAGCCCCACCCATGTACTCAAATGCGCTGCTGGGGCTGGCTGAGTCATAGACTGGGTCAACCAGATTTGTTACACCAGCATTGCCAGGAATGCCGGGGAATCCACCCTGTGCGATTGCGTTCAGCATACCGCTACAAGTTAGACCAGCAAAAGGGTTCGTAGGACTTTGGGGGCCAGGAATCGGAGTGGTAGGTGATCCTGTCGCGCAAAATGGCGTTCCACCATTAACAAAGTCTTGCACGGTGAATATACCACCGCCAGCCAGTGTAAGAGAGGGTGCGCCGAACCCCTGTTGCGCCAGTCCCACAAACGATGCAGCTGTATTACCCAGGTTAGGTGCAATGTTCAGGAAGCCGTTGACCTTACCGGTAATTGTATCCACACCAGTTAATATAAAAGGTTGGCCCTGGTCACTATCACCATCCAGTCCGGGAATAAAGTTGGCTCGGGCTTCAGAGATGATAAGTTGAACGTTGCTTGACTCTCCAATATTTCGTTCGATGTTCGCCATCCAGACAGGTACCCGGCTGTCTTCTTGTGTATTCTGGTTGAGTTCACGGAAGTCAGTGGGGTTGATAATGTCAAGCAGCTTGATGCCGTCTGCTGTACCCCAGACAACTTGCTGTTTACCCAGGCGGAAATTCCAGTCGCCAGCAGATGTGTCCAGATAAAGTTCGCGGAAATAATCGTGTTGGGTGTAGAGCAGGTGTTTTCTTAATCGACTGTTGACGGCTTCTGAGTCGCCAATCAGATTGATTTCGGCGTGCCAGGTAGAGTTTTCGCCCAGATCACCATTCAAGAAACTTTTGAGCATCCATTCGGATTTGAATATATCGCCTGCGTCATTTTCTTCTGTGTCGAGCATGCTTTTGGCCTGGCCAACAGTTTGGCCGTCTTTAAGAAAAATGGCGGTCTCGTTTTTAAAGTAGCCAGTGTATTCGACTTCTGCCTGTGCTGTTGATGCCCATAGTGCAGTGATTGCCACTGCCAACAAGGATCTTTTGAGTTGCATTATTTCTCCCCCTACATATTTTAGAATTTAGTGCTGATTTAATTGATGGGTAAAGCAATAAATTGGCCCGCTTTACGGGCCAATTTAATTAATGACGAATCATTGTTTAAGCTTTCTCAAAGTGGCCTCGCTCCACTTTGAAGATTTAAAGGAGCTATCGTTGTAGCGGTTCACTTTGCTGGGAATCACTGCCCAGGTTTCATGACCAGTGTCGAGATTTTTGCCATACCAGTAGCCCCATGAAACTGCGCGTGGATCATCAACACCCGGTGCTTTCTCCCAATGGCGATCGATCACCTTGATTTGCTTGCCACCTTTAAAATATTCGGTGCGGTGGTCAGCAAAGGTTTCTTTGTCGACATAGCTGATCCGGTAGTCATACCACCAGTTTGAACGCTTAGGTGTGCTTTTAAGTTTGTACACAGCACGTCCTTTTGCACCACAGTATGCTTTTGGCAGTTTGCGGGTATAGCGGTTTTTCTCGCTGTCTTTTAATTCCATCGCGCCAAGGCAGTCATTAAACGTGTCTTCGCCGACTAACTCATGCTTTTCGTCCTGGGGTCTACGCAGTGTTACATCACCGAAGGTAAAATCAGATCCACCCCAGGCGTCATCGTGGGCCGGTTCGGCAAAGCGACGGATTTTACGTAGTGAGGGCAGCCAGACAGCATAGGACTGACTTTTGCTCTGATCGTCAAACTCAGTGATCAGCATGCCTGTACCACGTAGTTTCCCTGATCGAAATATGGCCAGATCTTTTGCTTTGACATTTGGGTCGTCTTCATATTTGTTGTTCAGATAACGCTCCAGCGTAATGGTTGTCGGTTTTTTACCTGCGGATTTAAGAACCAGTACGGTTATGTCCTTTCCATCTTTTACAATGGCGTAATTGTCAAAGGCAAAGAAGTGGTTAACGAAGTAAACCTGATCGGCAAGTTCATCTGCCGAAAGTGTGCCTGTTGGATAGGCCAGGCTGCGATCGGCTGCAGCCTGTGCCTGAAAAGGCACCAGGGCTGCAAGTGCAAGCGTCAGGGTTGTTCGTTTAATGAGTGGTTTAAGCATTGAGTTTCCTCCAGTAGATCCCAATTCAAAGTAACGATATGTAAAAAAAGTGAATTATTATCGTTATGTAATTACACCTTTCACGTGTTTTTACTTATTTATATTTTGTGTACTTTATATTCTATCGCCCGAATAAAAGCAATAAACAAATGGTAAATATTCAGAAAAATCAAGGAATTATAATAATATTATTAATTACTGAATATGCTGATATCATACCATTAACCAGGTCTGAGATATTTCACTTTAGATAACCTACGATTGATGAAGATGAAATTTTTACCGTGATGATGAATCAGTTTGGTGGCAGGCTTCGCATCGCAACGTTAAAAAGCATGAAAAATGCACCTGAGTAAAGCCAAGCTGTGACCCATGTCTAGATAACCATAAACAATCGAAAAATCCGGTAGTGATTAGTGGTAGAAAATACTAGACTACTGGTTGTAGAACTTGTTTGGTTGGCGTGCTGAAAAACTGGCTGTGTTTTTATGCGCAGTTTTTACAGTAACCACCTGAATTACAAATTATTATCATAGAGGAACATAGGATAATGACCTTAAGAACAATTCTTATTTTGAGTGTTTTGTTGCTGGTTGGGTGCGCCTCATCCGGGGAAAGCGACATGAGTAATGCCAAAGGAGTGGGTATGAACACCAAGGATACTCCAGCGGCTCCTCAAACGATGGCCAAGGAATATCGGATCGGCGTTGACGATATGGTCAAAGTAAGTGTCTGGAAAAACCCCGACCTGTCTGTTGAGGTGCCTGTCCGTCCAGACGGGAAGATTACAGTACCGTTAATTGGTGACGTTGCGGTCGGTGGCAAAGTGCCTTCTGAGGTTGCTAAGCTGATTAAGAGCAGGCTGTCAGATTATGTTCGGGAACCACAGGTTACGGTCATCTTATCGCAACTGAGAAGCCATGAATTTATTTCAAGAATACGGGTGACTGGTGCAGTCAACAAGCCGCGTTC
>DTYI01000130.1 GCA_012961935.1 Thiotrichales bacterium
GTCAGTCGGAATTGTTGATCCTGGAATCGGTGCCAGAGCACTCAGTCGAGTTGTTGGTTGATGACGCACTCGGGCGTCAGTTCATGACAGCATTGCCAGCACAGCCTGTAACAACTGCGATGCAAAGCGTGCTTGCTCAGGCAGAGACAGTACCGGAAGGCGCCTTTCAAAATACGGATGGCTTTCGGTATGTTTTTACCGAGTACCTCCCTTATCCAGATCAGCTCATCAGTTGGGTGCTGGCCGCGCGAATTTCTCCTGATTTGCTGGCGGCAGACCTGCGGCTTCTACGCAAGGGATTGATTGCAATGGCTGTAGTGACGCTGTTAGTGGGGTTGTTACTTTCTGGCTGGGTGGCACGACATCTGGCGAAACCAATTTGTCGCCTGGCAGAAAATATCAAGGCCTATGGTCGTGGTGAAATGCAGGCGCCGACTATTCCCAGCTCAATCCAGGAAGTGAATCAGGTGCAACAGTCATTTGCCGGCATGGCCGATACACTCAAGCAGACCGAGCAACAATTATTGCAGTCGGCGAAAATGGCATCGATTGGAGAAATGGCAGCGGGTATTGGCCATGAATTGAACAATCCGTTGAACAATATGCTTTCGCTTGGGAAGCTTTTGCAACGCAATGAAGCGTTGGACGATAATGGCCAGAAAGATGTTGACGCCCTGTTGGAGGAAACGCGCCGTGCTTCAAAAATTGTTCAGGGAATTTTAAATTTTGCACGGCAAACGCCACTTCAATACGAGCAATTTGACCTTGGAGAATTTTTGGAGAATTGCAGGCGTCGGGTCGCAGACCTGGCGGCCGAGAAACAGGTTAAGATTCAAATAGAGTTTGCAGAAACTATTTTAATGGAGGCTGACCCCGGGCAACTGGAGCAAGTGATGGTTAACTTGTTGATGAATGCTATTCAGGCAAGTGCGGCCAGTTCGGCTGTGGAAATTCATGCCGAAAAAAATACGGGTCAGGTTATTATTCGAGTGAAAGATGAAGGTGCGGGGTTAACTGAAATCGCAAAAACAAAATTGTTTGAACCATTTTTTACCACGAAGGCTGTTGGCGAAGGAAGTGGCCTGGGTCTTTCGATCAGCCTGGGTATCGTTGAGTCGCACGGTGGTGAACTAACGATTGAAAATCATCCGGCAGGTGGCGTTGTGGCCGAAATAAAAATTCCGGAAAAACATGCGTAAGAATATTTATTTTATCGATGACGATGTGCGCGCTGGAGAATTATTCCAGCGTTTTGCAACCGATGCTGGTTATAAAGTCAGTGTTTTTCAATCGCCGGAAAAAGCGCTGGATGCTTTTGCTGCTGACGTCGTCGACCTGGTCATAACCGACCTGAAAATGCCGGGTCTTTCGGGGACAGAATTACTGGCGGAAATTCGCAAGCAGGACAGCGAAATACCGGTCATTATTATCACAGGATTTTCCACTGTGGAGCACGCCATCGAAGCGCTGCGGCTGGGCGCAACGGACTTCCTTAAAAAGCCCTACGATGTTGAAGAATTATTATTACAGATTGATCGCGTGCTGGAATCCCGTGCGTTAAAAACAGAAAATAAACAATTAAAAAATGAGCTGGCGCGTGCGCGTGGCGATGCAAAAATGATCGGCGAAACGCCGGGCATGCTGGCACTAAAAGAGCTTATCCATAAAGTCGCAGACATTCGCTGCAACGTCATTATTTATGGTGAATCCGGCACCGGCAAGGAACTGGTTGCGCGCGGTTTGCATGAGCAAGGCCAATACGCCGAGCAGCCATTTATTGTTATCGATTGCGGTGCGCTCACCGACACGCTGCTGGAGAGCGAATTGTTCGGCCACGAAAAAGGCGCGTTCACCGGCGCGGATCAACAGCGCATCGGCCTGCTGGAGTCCGCCAGCGGCGGCACGGTTTTTCTGGATGAAATTTGCAACATTTCAGACGCTATGCAAACCAAATTATTGCGCGTGGTGCAGGAGCAGCAAATAACCCGTGTCGGCGGCGTCAAGGCAATTGATATCGATGTGCGATTTATTACCGCAACCAACCGCGATATTGAAGCCATGATCGCAGCGGGTGAGTTCCGGCATGATCTTTATCATCGCCTGAATGTTGTCAGAATCGACGTGCCACCCCTGCGGGAGCGGCGTGAAGATATCCCCCTGTTGGTGCAGCATTTTATCCAGCAGTTTAATCAGCGCTATGGACGCAAGGTTAGCGGCTTTACGTCGGAGGCAATGGAGCAGCTCATGACCTATGACTGGCCTGGCAATGTGCGCGAATTGCAAAACCTGATAGAACGCCATGTCGCCCTGGCTGATGAAGCGGTCATGCCATTACAGTCAGCGTTGATGGCCCCCACCTCACAAGTTTGTTCCACAACCAGTATTGACCATGACAACCCTGACCTGAGAACCCTCGAACAACGCTATATCGAAAAAACCCTGCAACGCTTCAACGGCAGTCGGGAAAAAACGGCCAAAGCGCTGGGCATGAATAAATCAACCCTCTGGCGAAAGTTGCAGCAATACGGCCAACAATAGTGCAAATTGCAACTCTCAATGATTGCAATTTGCATGATTAATTGTTTGTTTAGTTTTTATATTCAGCAAATACAATAACTTACAGATTGGCATAGTTTCTGCAGTAACTCCTTTGCATATTTATCAAACAAAGGAGTAATCCATGCAACGCAGAACCTTTATAAAAGGCAGCCTGGCCGCGAGTGCCGCCGGCATTGCCGCAGGCGCAGGCCTGCTCGTCCCGGGCAGTCGCCGCAATTGTTGAAAGCATTATTTTTCTGGTGCAGATAAATATTAATCAAGTGTGTGTCCTGTGGGAATCATAATTGTTAAAGCATAACTATAATTGTAATGTTAGTTGGCAACGAATCCCACACGTTTGTCATAGACTAACCTTATAGAGGGGTGACAGGGCAA
>DTYI01000131.1 GCA_012961935.1 Thiotrichales bacterium
ACTAATTCAGCCGCTTCCGGCAGACCAGGTTTCACAAAAGTCTATGCGTCACAGGCTGGCGCTTTGGGTTTTAAAAAAATTACCGAAGGATCATCCACTGTTACAGTAATGTTCCCTTGTTTTATTTATTTTTTCTTACTGCGTGCCATAGCCCAGACATCGTTGACTGACCAATCAGTATCTAAATAAAGTGCCTCAACTTTTTGTCGCGCCCAGGGTGTCTTGCGCAGAAACTTAAGGCTGGAGGAAATACTCGGGTCACTGGTAAAACATTTTATATTGATGCGGTTACCCAGTTCTTCCCAACCGTATTTTTCTTCTAACTTTGTAACTATTTTCTCCAGCGTGATACCGTGAAGCGCATCTTGAGCGGTCGTTTTATCATCTGTATCTGTGTGAGAATTGCGACCTGTTTTTTGTTTTGAATCAGACCGCTTAACACGGATTTTATTACCAGCAAGTTCTTTGCCGTTGAGCATCTTCACTGCTGCTTTAGCTTCACCTGGCCTGGGCATTTCTATAAAACCAAACCCTTTTGAGCTACCGCTCTTTTTGTCGATTACCAACGTGCAGGACTGCACAGTGCCATGGGCTTCGAAAAGTGTTCGGAGTTCTGCCTCCGTGGTGCTGCGGGCAAGATTGCGTATCAGTAGTTTCATGGAATCGCCGTATTATTTTGAATGATGAAAGTATATCGCCTGTGGCGAATTGAAGAAGAAATTTTCTTATGATCAGTTAAGAATCACCATTCGTGGAGTAGCTACAAAGCTGTTCCGCCTGCATCGCTGTATAACATCATATAAACTGATATCAGTGTTTTTATGCTACTCGTGGTTACATGATGCAAGGCATTTTGTTAGATCTGGATGGCGTGCTCTATGTTGGTGACACGGCCATCGATGGTGCGGCGGAAGTCCTGCGCTGGATTGAAGAGCAGGCTATTCCTCATCTTTTCGTCACCAATACCACGTCCCGGCCGCGCCTGGCCATTGTCGAGAAGCTGGCGGGCATGGGTATTGAGGTTGACGTCGGACGCATTTTAACCCCCGCTGTTGCGGCACGTCACTGGCTGCAGGATCATGTTAAAGGACCGCTGGCTTTGTTTGTGCCACAGGCCACCCGTGAGGAATTTTCATCCTTCCCTCAATCGGATGATGACGCTCACGCAGCCGCAGTCATTTTGGGAGACATGGGTCGGGACTGGAATTTCGAAACGCTAAATCGAGCTTTCAGATTATTGATGCAAGCGCCAACGCCGGCCTTCGTCGCCCTGGGGATGACGCGCTACTGGCGCACGGAGCAGGGTTTACAACTGGATGCAGGGCCATTTGTCCGCGCCCTTGAATATGCAACCGGTCTGGAAGCCACCGTGCTGGGCAAGCCAGCCCAGGCTTTTTATGAAACCGCTGCTGCGATGCTGGGTATCTCACCGCCCAACCTGGTGATGATCGGTGATGATATTCAGGGCGATGTCCGTGCGGCGCAGGCAAGTGGTATGCGTGCCATCCTGGTCAGAACTGGCAAGTATACAGACGTAGACCTGGAGCAGGGAATCACACCGGATGCGGTGCTGGATTCCATTGTGAATCTACCTGACTGGTGGGCGCAGCAGGATTAGCAGTCAAACCAGGTATCCCCATTTGCTTTGTGTTTTTAAACCCGTCCAGTTTAATTCTCTATATACTTTCGCAAAAATAATTTCGCTAAGAGGTGGAAAAAGCATGCCCCAACAACAGTCGATGTATGAAAAAGCGGTGGCGCTAATTGACGCCGCAAACAATGAGGATCCAAACCAGGAAACTGCGGATGGTAAGGACTGGCCGAAAGAATTAATCTATTCCTATCGCATGGTGGAAATGCTGGAACGCTTTCGGCCCGATGCTGATGAGGCGCAGAAACTGGCGATACGTGCACAGCATATCCAGCGCTGGAAATCAGCGCGTGAGGATTACTCAATGGATCGCATCGGTTATCTGCAGTGGCGTAAAGATTTGTATAAATTTCATGCGAACCTTGCAGGCGATTTGCTGGCACAGGCGGGTTATGGTGACGATGTGATCGGCAGGGTTAAGGAAGCGGTAGCCAAAAAACGGATCAAGGAAAACCCCGACACACAGTTGCTGGAAGATATCGCTGATCTGGTATTTATCGAACACTATATGCAGGCATTTGTCGACAAGCATCCCGAGTATGACGAGGAAAAATGGATCGATATCATTCTCAAAACCTGGAAAAAAATGTCGGACTCTGCACAACAGTTTGCGCTTTCAGGCAAGGTTAAATTACCTGAGCCATTAGTCCCGCTTATCCAGAAGGCAGTTGGTTAAGACGCGGAAGTTGATTAAAGCAATAAGTCATCTTTTATCGGATGAAAGTAACTTGCAGATTCAATCAATGAATTAGCCGTGAGTGCAGGCACGCCATAAACTTCAGCGCTGACAGCGTAATCTGTTCTGATTTTTTTCAGCAGTAAATCAAAGTCGCCGTCACCCGATAACAGGATGACGGTATCAACGTCTTTGGCTGTCTCCATTACATCAATGGCAATACCCACATCCCAGTCACCTTTTGCAGAGCCGTCGCTACGCTGGATGTAGGGCTTGAGTTTGACTGTAAAACCGATGTGTTTGAGCGCATCCTGAAACTTGCCTTGTTTGTCGTCGCCACGGTCAATGGCATAGGCGATCGCAGTAACAATCTTTCCCTGGGAACTTATTTTCTGCCAGAGTTTGCGGTAATTAAACTGACGGCCATAAGCGTCGCGCGTGGTGTAATAAATATTTTGCACATCGGCAAACAGGGCAATTTTTTTCACCGTTAAATGACTAACTCCAGACTAAATTGTTTTATCGTTCCTGTATCGCGTTCTGCGCGGTCAGATACGCTAAGTGTCCATTTTCCTTCGGGTACTATGCCGATCAGGTTTTGTAATGCAGGCGTATCCACAGTATCAAAGCTGCGCTTGATATTTTTCTGAGAACTTCCGGTTCTGTTGTGTAAAAGGATTGATGCGGCGCCTGAAGCAGCGGGTGGTTTCAGGCGGACAATTAAATCGCCTATGTAACTGTGTTCGATATCGACACGGACAATAATATTTTCCAGTGGTTTCTTATCTCCCACCGCGACGGCCAGGCTGGATATGCGTAAATCCTGGATACTGACATCCTGAATGGCTGTGTGAATTGTTTTAAAGCGGGGTTGAGCAGGTTGGGCCAGTTGTACGGCGTGTTTTGCATTGATGCGGCCAAAACCATATAGCAGGCTGTGATTGTTGCTGTCGTAATTTCCGCCCGCTGGATCAATTCGGTCGCAGCTGCGTTTGATGATGTCTTTCACTTCATCCCAGCGCAGTTCCGGGCTTTGTGCGAGGATTAATGCGGCTGTTCCCGCAACGCCTGGACAGGAGCTGGACGTGCCGCCGAAATCGTCGGTGTAATCAGTGTTGCTATAGCCGACTGTGCCGCTCCGGTCAGTGGTCCAGATGCCGGGGGTGAGTGATGTACGGCCGTGACTGGAGGGGAAGCAACACCATAAAGCCTGGCCCTTGTCGCTATACGCTGAGCGTGTGCCCTGATCGTTGCAGGCGCCCACAGCAATCACGCGTGCATAACTGGCATAGCCGTCGTTGTCGACAGGTTCATTGCCGTTGCCGGCGGCCCAGGTGATAACGCAGCCTTTACCATTGCGCCCCTGATTCACAGCGTAGTCGATTGCCAGCCGGGTTGAATCCGGCAGCGCAACAACCTGGTCGTGCATTGGGCCGCTGTCATCCCACCAGCGTCCATCCTGCGGCCCCCAGCTACAGGAAATCACATCGGCGCCATGATCAGCCGCCCAGACAAATGCATCAGCCTCGTCCTGCGAACCTAATGCAGAAGCAAGACGTATGGGCATCAGCTTCGCTTTTGGCGCGACACCCGATGCTCGATGCAGGCCATTGGCGCAGGCCACACCCGCGACGGCTGTGCCATGGTTATCGTTGTTTCCGGGCGCCGGGTTATTTGTCCCGCGCGTGACATCGCGAGGCGAAACGATTTTTAAAGAGCCGCTAAATTCATCGTGCTGCAGGTCAAAGCCGTTGTCAATGACAGCAATGGTTGTACCGTCGCCCTCACTAAACGCCCAGGCATCTTCGACCTGCGCATGCTGGTTAATTAAATTGCCGTTAATGGTCGTTTTTTTCAGGTGCCACTGCTCGTCAAATGCAACACGCCGCGGTGCAGGGCGAATTAATTCAGGATGGCAGAGTTCAACATCGGGTTCGCGAAGAATTCGTTTTGCGTTCGCAAAAACTTTTAACCCAGTACCTTCTTCTGCAGAAGTAAAATATGCGTTGTTGGCATAGCTGAGCTCTCGTTTAATTTTAAGACCATGTTTTTTCAAAATTCGACGGCAGGTTGAAGGTTTAATATCGTCGGCGAACTTAATGAAAAAATTTTCAGTGTAAACAACGGGGAAGTGGCTTTTCAAATCACATAAAACGCGACCTGCAAAATGGATTTCATCCTCACGTTTTAACAATAATCGAATTCGGTTTCGGGACTTGCGTGCTTTTTCACCCCGCCCATCACACTTATAAATTTCAACGCCTGCATCTTCATAAAAAGCAACGCGTTCGAGCGGTGAAACAAGTTTCCGACCACGTTGGGATAATGAAGTTCTGGTTAGGGGTGTGCGTTTTTTAGTTCATTTATCTTTAGTTTAATTTAACAGACTTTGTAGCTTTTAGTGTTTTTTTAATTTAATAATTATATCAGGACCATTTAAAGGTGAAATGGCAATAGTTAAAAGAGTTGATGAGTCCAAGAATGAGATTACTGTTGAACTACTTGAGGCAGT
>DTYI01000132.1 GCA_012961935.1 Thiotrichales bacterium
ATCGGCACGCCGGAGGAGCTGTTTGACGAACCCGCGCATACCTTCGTCGGTTACTTTATCGGCTCGCCGGGCATGAACGTGCTGCCCTGCCAGGTCGCCGGCGACCGCCTGCAGCTCGGCACCAGCGAAATCCCCCTCAAGCGCCGCTACCCGGCGTTGGAAGGCAGGGTGGAAATGGGCGTCCGGCCGGAGTTCGTCAGGCTGGCGGCTAGCGGCGAGGGCCTTCCGGTCTCGGTGACCGGCGTGGAGGACATCGGCCGTTTCAAGATCGTGCGGGCGCTCTTCGAAGGGCGCAGCTTTGACGCCGTGCTGCCGGAGGGCAGCCCGGTCCCCGCAGAGGCCAGCGCGGTGATCGACCCAAGCCGCATCAACATCTACAAGGATTCCCACCTCGTGCGGGGAGAGGCCTGAGCCATGGAGAAGATCCAGAACAACAAAGCCTGGTTCATGGTCCTGCCGGTCCTGCTGATCGTGGCCCTGAACGCCGTCGTGCCGCTGATGACGGTGGTGAACTATTCGGTCCAGGACACCTTCGGCAACAATATCTTTTTCTTTGAAGGCACCCGCTGGTTCGATGCGGTGCTCGCCTCGGAGCGCTTCCACAGCGCGCTGGGCCGCCAGTTCCCGATTGTCCGGCAGCTTGTACCAAGCCGGATCATCGCCATGAAGATTCCTGTTCAGCCGTTTCATGATGTCTGTGAAGGTGTTTACATGCAGCACCTCGGGCTGACTGCGGAGCCAGTTGGCAAACGCCTCCACCTGTCGCAGATACTCTGGATCGGCGATCTCACCTTCCCCGCTCGCAGGCAACGAGTACTCCAGCATGTAGATCCCGGTAAGGTGCTCCACCACAAAGTCGGTATCCGTCCGGAATGGAACATCCTCACTGAAATATTTCACGAATTCATCGTTGAGGGCGTTGCGGGGCACCTGTGCCACCAGCAAGACGATCAAGCCACCCATGCCCCACAACAGGACCTTGCGGTGACGGATCACCCATTCCGCAAGATGCTCCATGGTGTCCTGTCCGCGGGTATGGGCCTGGCCCGGTTTCAGTGGCAGAACCATCATCACGGCAGGCAGAAAGGTAAGCGAGAGCACGAAGGCCACCATCACTCCCATGGCGGCCATGTTTCCCAGATCCCGGAAGGGAGGCGCATCGCTGAAATTGAGACTGAGGAAGCCGATGGCGGTGGTGATGGAGGTAAGAAACACCGGCCCCAGGTTGAGCCGGAGGCTCTCCAGCATCGCCTGTTCCCTCGCCTCCCCCTTGCGCCATAGTGTCAACTATGCTGCTGCGGGCGATCGGCCAGCCTGCTTTGCCAGAATTTTCCGCACAAAAACATCCGGAATGTTTTTGCGCAGCCGCAGGCTGCCCAAAGGGTGCCATGCAGGGATGCATGGCATACAAACGGTCCTCTTCATGCAATATGCGGGTTAGTCGGAGTTATTTATGAGCGATCAGTTTCCTGACTTTCATAATGCGAAAGTCGCGATCGTTGGCGACATTATGCTCGACCGTTTTTTTCATGGTGATGCCACACGTATTTCTCCTGAAGCACCCGTGCCCGTTGTGCATGTCCGCAAAGTAGAAGACCTGCCGGGTGGTGCTGCAAATGTCGCCGTTAATATTGCTTCTTTGGGCGCAAACGCTGTGTTGTGTGGCCTGGTTGGACAGGATGATGACGCTGGCAAATTAAGTAAAAGTCTCGCCTCTATCGGTGTGGATTGTGGGTTCCATCATTCCGAGACTGGCACGATTGTTAAATCAAGAATTGTAAGCAGTCGGCAGCAATTACTCCGGATGGATTTTGAAACAAAATACGCAGAAAAAGAATGGCAATTTACTCTGCCATTAGTTGAAGAAAAAATTAACGAAGCACAAGTTTTATTATTATCGGATTATAACAAGGGAACCCTGGCTGATCCTCAGGCACTGATTGCGCTAGCGAAGAAAAATAATATTCCAGTATTAATCGACCCAAAAGGAAGTGACTTCAGAAAGTATAAAGGCGCAGATTGTTTAACGCCGAATTTTTCAGAATTGCAGGAAATTGTGGGTGAAGTAACATCCGAAGCCGATCTGGAAATAAAAGCACAGAATTTAATGCGCGAGCTGGAGCTGGGCGCATTACTGGTCACGCGCAGCGAAAAAGGCATGTCACTTTTTCGCCCGGATCGTACTGAGCTGCATTTGCCTGCGATTACAAAAGAAGTTTCTGATGTTACCGGCGCAGGCGATACTGTGATTGCGACGTTGGCTGCTGCGCTGGCAGCGGGCGCCGAGATGGAATCAGCCGTTATGTTTGCAAATATCGCTGCCAGTGTCGTCGTTGGCAAGCCAGGCACTTCGGCGATCAGTGGGCCTGAGCTGGAACTGGAATATCACAAGCACCATCAGAACCGCGGTTTTATGAGTACGGAGCAACTACTGCTGATGGTAAAGCTGGCAAAATCTCGTGGTGAAAAAATTGTTTTTACCAACGGCTGCTTTGACATTTTGCACGCAGGGCACGTTGTTTATTTACAGCAGGCTCGTGCGCTGGGTGATCGCTTGATTGTTGCCATCAATAGCGATGAGTCTGTAAAAAAACTCAAAGGAGAAGGACGGCCAATTAATACGGTTGATCGTCGACTTGCTGTTTTAGCCGGACTGGAAATGGTGGACTGGGTGACTCCTTTCGAAGGTGATACACCTGAGGAATTGTTGCAAAAAATAAAACCGGACGTGCTGGTCAAAGGTGGCGACTATTCTGAAGATCAAGTGGTCGGAAAAGAAATTGTAGATGCCTACGGTGGCGAAGTGAAAGTAATGTCACTGGTTGATAATTGTTCCACTACTGACATCGTTAATAAAATTCGGTCCTGACAGAACGTTAACGATATTTCCTGATAGCTTTATTCACTTTTTCAGCATTCTCTATTAGATGTTTCGGATTGATCGTGCCGAGAATAATACTAGTCACGCCCTTGTTTGAATAAATAAAATCAAAACTTTTTTGCACGGGATCTTTTTCAGAACCAACAATGGCGTGACCGCTGGATAATGCCTTTTTTACAAAGATTGCATTATTATATTTTTGAGCATAATCGATCACGGGTTTTTCGTCCTGGTATTCCAGATTGTAGGTTGCCATGACAACATCAGCGTTTTTTGCAGCCAGTATCCCGCCTTCTACTGTTTTTGTAGACATGCCGGTTGCGCGGATAAGCCCCTGCTTTTTCAGATCGGTCAAAACATCCAGTGCACCAAAATGATTGATGATATTTTCATCATCACCATTGGAGTGAATGAGCACGATGTCCAGGTAATCCCTTTGCAATCGCTTCATGCTTTGTAAAACGCTGACCTTGATAAATTCACTTGTAAAATTATAAGTGGACTCGCCTGTTGCAGGATCGAATATCTCACCCGCTTTTGTTGTAACAATCCAGTCGGCAGATGTTTTTTTCATCAACAAACCCAGCCTTTCTTCACTGTTCCCATAAGCGGGCGCTGTATCCAGTAAATTTATTCCCAGCTCCGCCGTCGTGTTTAATAAATTTATTACTTGTTTATCATCTGGGAGTTTGAAACTGGTTGGATATTTAACAGCCTGGTTGCGACCTAGTTTGACCGTGCCCAGACCCAGCGGACTAACCTTGATGTCTGTGTCAGAAACAGGTAGGAGTATCATAAGAATTTTCTTTCCCACAACGGTTTGGCTATCGTTGCTGGTTTAATGAAGTCGGTCAGCTCTGTTGTATCAGTATCGTGATGGCCGCCTGGGGCAAGGTTTTGTTTTTTAAATTGTGAGATTATCCTGTCGGATAAATCAGGCGCTAAAGCTAGTTTGGTTGGCCATGCGATATGGATATTATTAATGCTTTTTAGAAAAGCCGTGTCCGGTTTTATAAAACTTTTTTGTAAAGGTTCAGCCCGGTTCACACGGTGCGTGGCCCAGCTGGTGTTTTTCAGGTTCGCCCAGGGCAGAATCTCAGTGATGACTTTCTGGGTATGCGTTATCTGGTCTTCGCGACTTATATCCACGCCTTGTTCTGCAATATTCCCGCCGATATACCAAACCAGCTCACCATCTGAGTGTTGGTGTGTGGTAATGGTTGCAATCGGCCTGGCGCTTGCGCCGATGCAGTGGGCATAGAGCCGGGGCAGGTTTTTCCCTTTGACCAATACCATGTGTAATGGGCGCCGCTGCATTTTGGTTGAAGACAACCCCAGGGTGTTTAGTAATTGTTCATTTCCCTCGCCTGCCGCAAGGACGTATTGTTTCGCTTTAATATTTATTTTGTCACCAATTAAAAGTGATGACGATATTTTATTTTGTCCGTTAAAATTTATGTCTGTATTCGGCGTTAATTGAAAAATTCGTTGTTGCCATTTTTGGGATAGACAGGCAACAACGCCAGGAATATCGAGCACAGGTTCCTGCAGTTGATATAATTTCCCCTGAAACTTTTTATCTTGAAAAAAATCAGGCCACTTGTTTTTTTCAAGTGGTGATATTTTACTGCTGAGCGCCTTGCTCGAAAAAAATGCAGTCATCTTTGATGAAAGCTGGCTGGTTGACCACATGAGTTGATGGGGCGACAATATTTTAGCTTGCGACAAGTTAACTTCCCCGTTTCCTTGAAGACAATCACGCCAGCGATTGGGCATGTCTGAGATGGCTGTTGCAGATTTTGATAGCAAGCCGCTTAAGGTATATTTTACGCCGCCGTGAATAATCCCCTGAGAACTGAACGTTTGCCCACCGCCAAGGCCAGACTTGTCAACAAGCATTGCATGGTAGCCCATTTGATTGAGTCGGTTGTGTAGCCAGAGCCCCGCAATGCCGCCGCCTATGATCAGTATGTCTGTGTTGATGATATACATTATCGCTGGGTTAATAATCAGAGATTCCCTGGTCTGATGACCTCATACCAGGAAATCCGGTTTAAAGTCTTCGATCCTGGAATGGCGATACTGGTCGATACCTTTTTCAGAAAAATATTTATGGCTGTTTTTTACGGCCATGAGTTGTTTCCAGTTATTGCCTTCCTGCCTGCGGTCATTCTCATGATGCCAGAGATGCAAAACGGTTGTAGAAAATTTTCCGTTTAAATATTGATACCCTCTGTGTAACAGTCGGATCACAAGATCAGAATCTTCATAACCCCAGCCGTGGAAGTTTTCATCAAACCCGTTTACATCGACAAGCGCCTGTTTGCTCATTGACAGGTTGCAGGTTTTTACGCCTTTCCAGCGGTTTTTTTGCAGCGTGCGCAAAAACCCCTGCGGAATTCGAAGTAGCGCCCAGGGGCGGTTAATATCATCTTTCTGAAATTGACCGGGTTTCCAGTCGCCGATGTTCATTTTTTTTTCAAGCACTGTGCTGGTGAATTGTGGCGAGAGTAATACCCGATTTCCGGCGACGAAATATTTTTCCTGCGCCAGTTTTTTATGACTTAAAATAAAGTCTGGCCGCAGTATGCAATCCCCATCCGTGAAAACAAGGTAATTACCCGAACTGATTGAGGCAGCCTTGTTACGTATTTTTGCGGCCTGGAAACCATTGTCAGTCTGCCAGACATGGTGCAGTGGGCAAGGAAATTCCGGCTTCATTTTTGCCAGAAGATTTGCCGTCCGCTGGTCAGAGCCGTCGTCCGCAACAATGACTTCGCAGGGCATGACGGTTTGCAACTGAATGGAAACTAGTACGAGTTCGAGTGCTTCCGGCCAGTTGTAGGTGGTCACGATCAGTGAGGGGTTAGTGCTCATGCGGGTGTTTGTTTTTCAAAGCCAGCTTTGCATATTTGTAATAGGTGCCCTCGGCATTTGAAATCGCCAGCATCAGCCCTTCTTTGCCATCCAGAAAACCAAGTCGCAAAATATAAGTTCGAAAAAAAGTCCAGAATCCCCTGCCAACTGCCTTGCCGAGTGATGCAGATTTTCCGTTTAGGTGCATATTTTCCGCAGAAAGGCTGGAATAGTCATTCATTTTTTGAATGACCTGGTCGAGATTATCAAAAGAGTAGTGTCTGATCGGGGTTGCTAGTTTTCCGGTTTTTCCAGCGACCACAACTTTCTCATGCACAAGGTCGTCGCTAAATTTACCGCTGTCTTTCTTGAACAGCCTCAGCACATAGTCGGGGTACCATCCGGAGTATTTCATGAATCGACCGCAGTAATTCGAGTGTCTTGGAATCTCGAATGCGTTGTGATCCGCAGGATGAGCAACTGTCTGCAGGATTTCATCCTGAAGCTCATCGGTGATGCGCTCATCCGCATCGATCGACAGGATCCAGTCGCCCTTTGCAAGCGCCAGCGCCTTGTTTTTTTGTGGCCCGAAGCCAGTCCATTTCTCGGTGACGACGATCGTTGCATATTCCTTGCAGATTTGAACAGTGCGGTCTTCGCTACCAGCGTCCACGACCACAATTTCATCCGCCCATTTGACGGACTCCAGGCAATCGCGGATTTTTTTCTCCTCGTTTTTTGTAATAATGATGACTGAAAGCATAACCGGCTGTCATGGGGTGAAAGAATGAATTGTTTTTTGAGCATGCACAGTATAATTTACGCATCGTTAACTTGTCGATGATCGCAGCTTTTCCACCTGCTATTCATTGTGGTTGTTGTTTCATTCTCTGCCTGTGTCTGATTTTTCGCAAATGGATAAAAAATGGATTCTTCCTTCCTCGCTTCCTATAGAAGCCATTCGGATAAAATAGTTCAGGCCCTGATCGGGCTGGTCGTTCTGTTGGCCCTGGTGGGGCCGGCTGGCAGTCAACTACCCGCATTACTGCTTTTCATCGTTTGCCTGCCGCTTTTTCTTTATAAAAGTGAGACATCGTTTGCTGGGTCACGCTGGTGGCTGATTACAATGATATTTCCGCTTCTCGCTTCGCTGCCGCTATCTATATCCAGTCAGTCAGGCGAAGCGCTGGATGCGCCGTCAAGGTATCTGGTAGCGGCTGCCGTGTTTCTCGCGCTGAGGCATTTCAATATCGATGCGAAGATCATTTTTCGTGCCGCAAGTCTGGCACCCATTGTGGCGGTCGCTTTGAACATTCATCAGATTGATACACCCAGACTGGATTTTGGTGTTGGCATTATGGAATCAGCCTACTTGAGCGTTTTATTGTTTTCGCTGTCGCTCAGGGCAGTATTCATTGAAACTAAACAACTTTGGCGCATACTTGCGATACTCGGAATAGTCTGCGCCGTATTGATTGTTGTAATTTCAGGCACTCGCGGTGCCTGGCTTGCCTTAATTGTGGTTCTGGGCGTTAATTTATTCACACTTCCGGTCTCGCTAAGGACAAAAACAATGTTGGTCGTTCTGGCAAGTTTCTTCCTGGTTATTCTTGTACAGTCTTCTCCAATGGTTAAATTACGCATAGCGGATGCAGTCAGTGAAACAGAGCAATACACTACCGGTGAGCCGCGTCTTACATCGGTGGGGGTACGGCTGGATTTATGGAGGATGTCCTGGCAGAGTTTCCTGAAAAGCCCTCTCTGGGGACTTAGCTATGAAGAACGAAGCAGGGTTATGGAAAACTATAAAAAGGAAAATCCTGCGTCTGCGATTGGGGTGGATGGGCGTTCTTCATCCCATAATGAAGTATTAAATGCATTGTCCAAAAAAGGCCTGTTAGGGTTTACGGCGATCTTTCTTTTGTATGCCGTTCCGTTTTATTTTTTCTGGCGGGGTATGAGAAGTTCAAACAATTTTGTTGTCAACAATCTGTCTGTTGCAGGTGTCAGTATTGTTGTTGCAATGGCCGTGTCAGGCTTGACCGAAGCGCCGCTGATGCATGTGCGTGCATCGACCAGTTATATTTTCCTGTTGGTGTTTTTATACTATGCGGTTCTAAGTTCTGAGCATAAAAAAGCCAACCGGCTGTAATTTAGTCGGGATAATTTTTACCATGTGCTGGTTCCAGATATTTGAATAAAACATCTTCATTGCATATCGTTCGCCGTTACGAACCAGTTGGTGGCATGGAAAACTATGTCTGGGAATTAACCCATGCATTAGTTCGGGCAGGGCAGCACGTCTTTGTTTTGTGTGAGCAATGCCATTCTCAGACAGGCCCGGCAATAGACGTGGTTGAGCTGGGGAAGGTTCCGCCCATGCCGCGATGGCTTGCGCAGCTGATGTTTTCCCGGAAAATCACCCAATACACACAATCTGTAAGACTGGACGATACAGTCATCCACAGCCATGAGCGCAGTGCTGTGCATCAGGTGACGACTTTTCATGGCCCTCCTTTTCGAAATAGAAAGAAGAAAGTGCTGGATTTTTTATCACCTCGAATTCATGCCTGGACTTATCTGGAAAAGCGGGAAGTTTGTGGCGGGCAGGTACAGGCTGTGCTGCCGAACTCCAGCTTGACCGGAGCTCAGCTTAAGCACTTTTACCCGGCGGCTGCGGACAGAATTATGGAGCCAGCCTACCCTGGAGTCTCACCTTCTTTTTCAGCTATCAAATCTCAATCTGATGGAAAAACAATTGGTTTTATGGGACGCGAGTGGAAGCGCAAAGGCCTCAATCTCGCTGTTGCGATTGTTGGCCGCCTGCGGTTACAGGATCCGGCCATCAAATTGCGTGTGGCAGGTTGCGATCCTGCTGAAATTAAACACCTGTTTGCTGACTGGCAGGGTGGGTATGAACTGTCGGGTTGGGTTGAGCCTGAAGACTTTCTGGCGAAAATCGATTTACTGATTCACCCGGCGCGAGCCGAGCCTTTTGGTATGGTGATCGCTGAAGCCAACGCCGCAGGCATTCCAGTTATCGTCTCGGATCAATGCGGCATTGCTCCGTTGATTACTGACCGGCAAGGTGATGTGATTCCGCTGGAAAATCAGGATCGTTGGGTAACGACTTGCCAGAAAGCGATGCAGGACAAACGTCCTGTGGCACCATTATCGCTATCCTGGGATGACCTGGCCGAGCAGCATATCGAGCTGTATCGCGGTATCCTGAGTTATTGATCCACCAATGCTGCTAATACCTGCTCCGGGCTGAGATCCTGCATGCAGCGATGGTGTTTTTCCGGGCAATCTCGCTGAAAGCAGGGGCCACATTCCACTTTAATCGATAGCGTTTTTGCCTGTTCTGAGAGTGGTGGTGTGAAGGCTGGGGAGGTCGGGCCATAAAGCGCGATGAGCGGTTTTTGTAATGCGGCTGCAAGGTGCATTAATCCAGAATCGTTGCTGATGACCTGATCAGCCGCTGCCATTAAGTCGATGGCATCTTCCAGTGTGGTTTGTCCGCACAGATTTTTGATGTCGTCCGAATGATTTTTTTCGATGCCTGCCAGAATATTCTCAGCCGTCGCTGCGTCGGAAGCTGAGCCCATCACCCAAACTTGCCAGCCCTGAGCAATCATGGCATTCGAAACTTCAGCATAATGAGCGGCCGGCCACTGCTTAGCCGGGCCGAATTCTGCGCCAGGACAAAGCACCAGTGTGGGACGTTGACGATCCAGTTGATAGTGCTGCAACAATTCAGGCAGCCTGGCATTGTTGATGATTAAATGCGGGTTTGAGTACGTCAACGAAATTACAGGCGTTGCCAGTGAAACAAATCTTTGCACCATCAAAGGCAAGGTTTCCTTTTCAAGGACACGCAGGTCATTCAAAAGCCCGTAGCGCATTTCTCCACGCCAGCCTGTGCGAAGGGGAATCCGGGCAAACCAGGGGATGAGTGCGGATTTCCAGGAGTTAGGCAGCACAATGGATTGTGTATACTGATGCTGTCTGAGTTGCCGGCCGATATGGCGTCGTGATTTCAGACCGAAGACACCATGCCCGATGGGTAAATCCAACGCTTGATTCACTTCGGGCATGCGCTCAAGAATAGGGCGGCTCCAGGCAGGTGCCAGCACATCAATGATAGCGTCAGGATTGATGTCCTTGATTTTGATAAACAGCGACTGCGCCATGATCATGTCGCCGACCCATGAGGGACCGATTATCAGTATTTTTTCGTGCATAGACTTTTTATAGCGGGATGTGCAGACAGATTACAGCAGACACAGGCAGTGGCACAATACAGCGAACATAAAGCATCTTATGATAAAGAATATAAATAATGCGTAGCCTGTACACAATCGGTTTATACCTGTTGGCCCCGTTTGTTGTGTTTCGTCTCTGGTGGCGGGGGCGGAAAAACCCGGATTATCGAAAACGAATTCCTGAACGGTTTGGTTTTTTTTCACACTTGCCCGAAAAAAAGCGCATCTGGTTACACGCGGTGTCAGTTGGGGAAACAATCGCTGCCGCGCCGCTGATTAAAAAACTGCTGGCCGAATATCCTGAATATTCCTTGCTGGTTACCACAACCACACCCACAGGTTCAGCGCAACTCAAACGCTTGTTTGCTGAACAAGTTGAGCATGTTTATTTTCCCTATGATTTGCCCGATGTTATCCATCGTTTTTTTCATCGAGTGCGGCCCGATATTTTAATCGTCATGGAAACTGAATTGTGGCCCACCCTTTACAGTCAATGCGCGCAACAAAAAATACCAGTGCTGGTGGCCAACGCAAGGCTTTCTTCTCGTTCACTGGCGGGCTATAAAAAAATAGCCGGATTAACTCGGTCTGTACTTGGAAATATTTCAATTATCGCGCCGCAAAGCAAAGCGGATGCTGAACGCTTTCAACAATTGGGCGCGGGTAAAAAACAAATTCATATTTGCGGCAATATTAAATTTGATTTGCAGATACCGGTGGAAGCAAAAGAGACCGGTGAAGCCATCAAGCGCAAGTTTGGAAATCGCCCCGTGTGGGTTGCAGCCAGCACACATGAGGGAGAAGACGCTCAGATTTTATCTGCGCATCGTAACGTTCTTGAGCCGCTTTCAGATGCATTATTAATTCTTGTTCCGCGTCATCCAGAACGATTTGATGAGGTCGCAAAACTATGTCGGGAAAAACATTTTTCTTTTACGAGACGTAGTCGAGACAACTATCCCGACGCTAAAACCCAGGTTTATCTTGCCGACACCATGGGTGAACTGTTACAGCTTTATGCTGCAACGGATGTCGCTTTTGTTGCTGGCAGTCTGGTGCCAACGGGTGGGCATAATCCACTGGAGCCTGCTGCATTGGGAGTGCCTGTTTTAACCGGTCCGAATGTATTTAATTTTGCAGAAATTGTTGATGCGATGCAGACAGAAGATGCGATTAAAGTTATTCAGAATAGCCGGGAATTAGCAAAAACAGTTTCACAATTATTGCAGCAGCCAGAGGCACGGTCTGTGCTCGGCGAGGCCGGACGTCAGTTAGTAGAAAAAAATCGAGGCGCGACAGATTGTTTGCTGCAAGAAATATCAAGCCTGCTGAAAGATTCCTGAGCGTAAATTCTCACCGCAAAGGCGAAGAGTATGCAAAGAAAATAAATCATTAATTATAAGACTTCAGCACCATATAAAACTCAGTCCCTTTTTCATTGTGTGTGATTTTTACCGGCAGGTTGTTCAGTTCTGGCGCAAGGCATAACGTGGTCGAACGTTTTCCGGAACTGCGCACCCGCTTATAATTGAGGCACTGGAATTTTCCTGCGGGCGTTTCGACAATTTGTTCGCCCTGATATTCAAAGTTATAGGTTTTCAATTTGTCTTTCTCAACGGCTGAATAGCTAAGCATTTTTACATCTGGATTTGCATCTCGCATCAGTGCGACTTCAATACTTGAGCGGTCTAGTGTGCCGTGCGGCACGTCCAGTGAGAAGGGTTGTTTTTTATAAATGCCATTTACTTTTTCAGGTGATTCAAAAGTAAAACTATCCGTGCGATTTTCATCGCCTCGCTTGAGTTGATACTGGTAGTCCAGCACGCGCAATCCTTTTTCCGATAAAGTAAGTGTGCTTTTTTCCTTAACCTGCTCATTTCGGAAAAGCGCAACCAGACCTTTGGTGGTGGACTCTTTGCTGTAAATAAAATGCTTTCCTTGCGGTTGCAGGCTGACTTTTATTTCGCCCAGCACGAGGTCGAATTTAATGGCTTCATAGGTTGCAGTGAAGGGTTTAAGCTCAGCGGCTGCTACCGTGAAATTTAGCAGAAATAAAAGGGTGATTATTGTCGATCTCAATCGCATTTTTAGCTGTCCTGATTTTATCGGTATCAGTTTATCCATTGCTGGCTGAACAACACCTGAACACTAAGTATATAACGGTGGCTCGCCCTCGGGGCGGGTTTTGAAACGCCGATGTAGCCACATATATTGCTCCGGGTATTGTTTGACAATCTCCTCAAATACAGCGTTCACTTTTCGTGCATCTTTGATGTCATCTCCGCTGGGGTAGTTTTCCAGGGGCGGTAGAATACGTATTTCATAGCCTTTGTTATCAGGCAGACGGATAGGAAAATAAGGCACAACAAGTGCGCCGCTGCGTTTGGCCAGCGTGGCTGTCATGCGAACGGTAGCCGTCTGGATGCCCATAAAATCTGCAAACACACTGCGCTGGCGGCCAAAATCCTGATCTGGTGAGTACCAGGCGGCGAGGCCCTCCTTTAACCCTCTGAGCATGGCGCGAATATCATCGTGTTTAAAGACCCGGTGTGTGAAGCGTTGTCTGCCGCGCAGGATAATGGCCTCCGTCAGAACATTGCGCGATCGCTTGTACATCACCTGGAGCGGGAAACGCATGGCGACCAGTTGACCGCCCAGCTCCAGTGAGGTCATGTGGCAGGTCAGCAGGATAACACCTTTCCCTTTTTCCAGCGCTTTTTCAAGATGTTCGCTACCGTTAAAATGCGCCAGTTTTTCCAGTCGTTCGCGACTACTCCACCAGGACAACCCCGCCTCGGTCAGCAACATGCCGATGTGTTTGAAGTTATTTTTCAGCAGCGTTTCTCTCTCTGTTTCAGACATTTCAGGAAAACAGAGCTGCAAATTAGTGGCGCTAATCTTGCGGCGTTTGCCCATCAGGGCGTACATCATTTTTCCGATGCCAGCGCCAATACGGCTTTGCCAGCTAAGGGGGAGTTTGTTGATCGACCAGAGCAAACCCAACCCAAACCAGATCGCCCAATATTTGGGTTTGAGTGTTTCGGGGAACGGGATGGGTGCGCGTTGTCGCAAGATTATTTGAGCAGAGCTGAGATGGCTTTAAAATGTTCGTGGCTGGCGTCACGTAACCATTCAAACAGCACGGACTCAGTATTAGTGATTATCACGCCAGTCTGTCGCAGGCGCGACATGGCGTTATGCCAGTTATCACTGTTGCGGGAGCAGGTAGCATCCGCGACGACAAAAACTTCCAGGCCATCGTCCTGCAATTCCAGTGCAGTTTGCAATACGCAGACGTGGCTTTCTACACCGATCAGCACAGCCTGGCGTTTGTGGCTGTCACGAAGTTGCTGGCGAAAGTCAGGTGCACCGCAGCAGGAAAATTGTGTCTTGTCGAAGTAATGCGAATTATCCGGTAATGCCTGTTTGATGCGGTCGACGGTCGGGCCCAGCCCAGCCGGATATTGTTCAGTATAAAAAACCGTGATGGACAACAGACTTGCCGCCTGAATGAGTCGTTCACTTTGGGTGAGCATGGCTTCTGTACTGGCCTCAGGCATCGCGGCCAGTAGCCGCTGCTGCATATCAACGCTCAGTAACAAGCTATCATTTTGCCGGCAAAGTGGCGCCATTTCGTAACAGACCTATTGTAACCAGCTGTTGATTATTTTCAGGTCATTCTCGCTGATCGAACCTGCCGCCTGTTTCAGGCGTAAAGTACTGAGAATATAGTCGTAGCGCGCTTTGGAATAATCGCGTTGGGCGCGGTAGGTTTCGCGCAGTGCAAGCAGCACATCGACAGCAGTTCGGGTACCGACTTCGAAACCAACCTGGGCGGCGTCAGCAGCGGTTTGGGTAGACTTGAGCGCTTGTTTGAGCGCAGAAACCCGGCTGATACCGGCCAGCACATTGAGATAGGACGCGCGAACTTGCTGCACGGTGCTGCGTTTCACTCGCTCCTGTTCCTTAAGCGCTTTCTCGTACAGGCTACGCGCTTCAGAAACCTGTGCAGTGGTTAGGCCGCCTGTAAAAATGGGTAGCTTCAGTTCCAGCCCGACTGTGCCGTCTGTGACTTCACCACTCGAGAAGCCGCCATCAGAATCATTGACACCATATGTTGCGGCCAGTCCGAGTGTTGGATAGTGGCCGCCCTTGCGCTTGTCAATTTCCTGTTCTGCAAGTTTGACGGCATAGCCTATTGCCTTGAGTTGCGGGTTGGTCTCAAGCGAAGTTTCAACCCACTGCTGGATATTTTCAGGCTCTGGCCGGGGTAATGGCGATGCATCATTCAAGCTGCTGAGGCCTAATGTGTGACGGTTAATAATGGTATGCAACGCCTCTTTGCTGATGTCGAGCTGGTTTTTGGCGTCAATTTCCTGGGCAATCGAGAGGTCATACTGGGCCTGGCTCTCATGCACGTCGGTGATGGCGATGAGGCCAACCTCGAACTGTTGCTGTGATTGTTTGAGTTGCTGGTGGATCGCATTTTTCTCTGCCGTGACAAATTCGAGGCTATCCTGAGCTGTCAGCACATCAAAATAAGCCTGCGCCACGCGTATCATTAAATCCTGTCTGGCGGCTGTTAATTCGGCCGCCGATTTAGCAATACTGCTGTCTGCCTGATCAAGCTGTACCCAGATGGTTTTATTGAAAAGCGTCTGGTCAAGTCGGAGACCATAATTTTTGGTGGTGAAATGATCATCCCTGAAAAAAACAGCCGCGTCCTTATAGCTTTGATCAGTGTAATTGTACCCGGCAGAAGCATTGATCTGTGGCAACAGCCCAGCACGTGCCTGGGGTTTGGTCTGCAAGGTTGCCTGGTAGGCAGCTTCAGCAGCAGCGAGGGCGGGGTCTGCCCGTAGTGCCTCCTGATAAACCTGCAACAGGTTTTCACTGTTCACGGCCTGGCTGGCAAGCAACAATATCAGCGCAAGTTTTACTAAGACAAACGATAACAAAGCCTCATTTAGAGTGCCAAGCTGTGCAGCCTGCCACTTCTCACTACTAGTCGACCCACAGGGCAACGTCATAGTCCATAGAACACACAATGTCGACGAGAGAATCTATGTGAGGCTCTTCGGCGCATATGCCCACCCAACACCAAAGCATGGTGCTACTTGGAAGAT